>CAYXMY010000129.1:0-7360 GCA_964466155.1 uncultured Caenibius sp.
GCGCACCGCTGTGCATATGCTGACGCTGACCGCCACCCCCATCCCGCGCACCTTGCAGATGGCGATGTCGGGCCTGCGCGAACTGTCGACCATCCAGACCCCACCCGTGGATCGCCTGGCGGTGCGGACTTATGTCATGGAATGGGATGATATGGTGATGCGCGAGGCCTTGCTGCGCGAACATCATCGCGGCGGACAAAGCTTCATCGTCGTGCCTCGTATCGCCGACCTTCCCGAGATTGAGGAATGGCTACACAACACCGTGCCCGAAATCAACCACGTCACCGCGCACGGGCAGATGAGCCCCGGTGAGGTCGAGGAACGGATGAGCGCGTTCTACGAACGCAAATACGATGTCCTGCTTTCGACCACTATTGTCGAAAGCGGGCTGGATATTCCATCCGCCAATACGATCATCATCCACCGCGCTGACCGGTTCGGCCTGGCCCAGCTTTACCAGTTGCGCGGGCGCGTCGGCCGCTCGAAACTGCGCGCCTACGCCTATCTGACGTATCCGCGCGACCGTGCGCTGAGCGAAGTGGCGGAAAAGCGGCTCAAGGTTTTGGGAGATCTCGATACGCTGGGGGCGGGTTTCCAGCTCGCCAGCCACGATCTCGATATTCGCGGCGCCGGCAATCTCCTGGGTGACGAGCAATCGGGCCATATCCGCGAAGTCGGCTTCGAACTCTACCAGTCGATGCTGGAGGACGCGATCCTTGCCGCTAAAGCGGGCGACATCGGGCTGGAGCGTGAGACCAGCGGCCTTTCACCGCAAATCACCGTCGACGCGCCGATTCAGATTCCAGAGGAATACGTGCCCGATCTGGCAGTCCGCATGGCGCTCTATCGCCGGCTCAACGATGCCAGGGACAAGGCCGAGATCGAGGCCCTGGCCGCCGAAATGATCGACCGTTTCGGCCCCCTGCCCGAGTCCACGGCCAATCTGGTGAAGCTGATTGAAATCAAGCATCAGGCCATCGAAGCCCACATCGCCAAGATCGATGTCGGCGCGCGCGGCACGCTGGTGAGCTTCCACAACGATATGTTCCCCGATCCCGCGGGGCTGATCGCTTATGTAGAGCGGTTGAAGGACACGGCAAAATTGCGCCCGGATATGAAACTGGCGATCAACCGCGCCTGGCGCGATCCCGGGAGCCGCCTCAACGGCCTGTTCCAATTGACCAAAGGATTGTCAGGCATCGCCCGCAAATCGCGCAAGTCAGCCTGACAGGCGGCTTCGCCTGCCCGCAAATGGGCCGAGGGCAGAAACGCCGAAGTCAGAAACGGGCAAAGTCGCGGAACGCTTCGGCCGTCAGCGGCCCGGCGCGCAGGAAGCCCTGATAATAATCGCATCCCTCGTTCGCGATCAGCTTACGCTGATCCTCGTTCTCGATCCCTTCGGCGATCACCTTGAGATCGAGCGCCTTGGCCATGGCCAGAATGCCGCGCAGCACCGCCAGATCGCGCGGATCGTCAAGCACATCGTCCACCATGATGCGATCAAGCTTGAGATAGTGCAGCGGCAGAAGCTTGAGATAGCGGAAGTTGCAGAATCCTGCGCCGAAATCGTCGAGCGCGATGCGAATCCCGATATCGCGCAGGCGGCGCAGCGCAAGCGCCGATTCCTTCAGATCGCTGACCAGCGATTGCTCGGTGATTTCCAGAGTCAGGCGGTCGGGGGAAAAGCCCGCCTCGACCACTGCCGCGGCGATGCTGTTGGCAAACGATGTCGCCGCCAGATCCACCGCAGTGACGTTCAGCGACAAGCGCAAGGGGTCCGGCCAATCGGCGGCTCCTGCCAGCGCCCGCATCGCAATATGATGGGATAGCTGCGCCACATGCTCCGCCCGCTCCGCGATTGCGAACAGCGTGCCTGCCCCGATCGAACCCAGTTCAGGATGATTCCAGCGTGCCAGGGCTTCCGCCCCGACAATGCGGTCATCGTCGGCCGCGAATTGCGGTTGATAGACGATGGTGATCTCGTCACGATCCAGCGCACCAAGAAGATCGGCTTCCAATTGCCGCACACTGCGGCCGGACAGGGCCATATCGCCATCGGCCCACAATATCCGCCCTGCGATGTTGCGCTGCGCCCGTGCGAGCGTTTCAGCCAACCGGTCGACGACAGTGCCGTATTCTTCATCCGGCACCGCGCGAATCACGGCCACGCGCGGCCACAGGCGCACGGCCCCCCCGCCCTGTAGATTCGCGATAGGCTTGGCGATGGTTTCCGCGAGAGCCTCACCCAGCCACTGCCAGCGTTCGCGGCTGCAATTCCCGTTCATCGCAAGCAGGAAACTGCTGCCCCCCAGGCGCGCGGCAATCCATTCGCCGGTCAATTCATCCTCGGCGAATCGCAACAACCGCGCCGCGACTTCCATGAGCGCCGCATCGCCGACTTGCTCCCCATAGGCGAGGTTGACCGTTTCAAACCGCCGCAACCCCAGCATCAACGCATGGATCGGCGCGGATTCGCCCGCCGATTGCAAGCCATCCGCCCAATCCGAAAATCGCGCGCGAACGGCCTCTTCCGTCGAAAGACCCGTCAGAGGATCGCGTGCCTGCAAAGGAAGCTGAGCGTTTGAATTCGACATAGTCTGCTCATAGCATGGCCGGATTAGGAATTCCTTCCCTTACCCCCGCATACATTGCCAATTTTCAGCGTCGAACCTAGGGTTTATGGCGATTGCAGTCCTGATGCCTGCATGGGGAGACGACACAAGTGACATTCAGGCACGATTTCCGGCACTTGGCGCTGGTTGCCTCGGAAGGCGAACGCGCGCAACGCGCCGCGCGGGAACTGACTGACGCCGAAAGCTGGGTCCCGCTGGAAGAGGCCGCCGCCGTGGTCGTATTGGGTGGCGATGGCTTCATGCTGCATACCCTGCATCAGATGCTGGATAGCGGGCGCCTGATTCCCGCATTCGGCATGAACCGCGGGACTGTCGGCTTCCTGATGAACCGGTTCGACACCGAAATAGGCTTGCGGGACCGGATCAATATGTGCCGGTCGTTCAGCGTTTCCCCACTGATTATGGAAGCGACCACGCAGGACGGACGCACGCATATTTTCCGGGCGATCAACGAAGTCTCTCTCCTGCGTGAAACCCGGCAGACGGCCAAGATCGAAGTGACCGTCAACGGTAAAGTGCGAATCGAGGAACTGTTCTGCGACGGCATCCTGCTGGCGACGCCGGCGGGATCGACCGCCTACAACCTTTCAGCGAACGGGCCGATCCTCCCTCTCGATTCGAAGATGCTCGCCCTCACGCCGATCAGTCCGTTTCGCCCCCGCCGCTGGCGTGGTGCGATTCTGCCGGACTTCTCGCAAATCGAACTGCGCGTTCTCGAACCCGCCAAGCGCCCGGTGGCGGTCGTCGCCGATCAGAAGGAACTGCGCGACATCGCCAATGTGCGGCTGCGGATCGATCCGGAAACCGAACTGACCCTGCTGTTCGATCCCGGCCATAGCCTCGACGAACGGATCGTGACCGAGCAGTTCATCGCGTAATCGCAATAATTTTCGCGTTTTGGCAAAACAAAGTCCCGGATGGGGTTGCCAAAGCAAACGCCGCTGCATATAGGCGCGGCCTGCCCAGCGAAAGCCGGGCTGCTCCCCGATAGCTCAGCGGTAGAGCATTCGACTGTTAATCGAATGGCCGTAGGTTCGAATCCTACTCGGGGAGCCACTACCTTCTTAAAAACCCATATTTTCCGCGGGTTTGCGAGAATGGAATATCTCACATAAAAACATGGTGAGACATTCAACCGGCCGCCGTGAGCGGTACGTATCATCGAAATCTTCGGTCTTCGATTGCATTTTTCAGCCTGCAAGCACAGCGCATTGCGGAGCATCGGAGATGCTGACCGCAGTCGCCTGCACCTCCTCCAGCAGCGCTCCTTTTCTTCACCCCCTTCTGACAAAAAAGCTGCTCGCAGCGCATAAGCCGCGAGCAGCTTTTTTCTTGGGGCAAGGAGAGAGCTTCCCTCTCTCCGCTGCCATACAATAGGCTCAGCCCATTGCGCCGTGGCAGTGCTTGTATTTCTTGCCCGAACCGCACGGACAGTCCGCATTGCGGCTGATGTCCATCCCCGCATAAGGATTGTCCGCACCCGCCGCGGATCTGGCTGGCTGGGCATCCTCCGGCGCGCGAAGCGTACCGAGAATCGCTTCCGAACCGGCCATCTCCCCGCCCGTTTCAGCCATCGCGCTCCACGGGTCGATATGGCCGGTGAGGAAATCGGGCAATTCCGGCAGCGGCGGCAGATCCCCGCCGAACATTGCCTGCGGGTCTTGCTGGATCTGCAACTCGCTGTTCATGAGGATACGCGTCACATCTTCCCGGATGGTTTCCAGCATCCGTTCGAACAGAGCGAAAGCTTCACGCTTGTATTCGTTAATCGGCTGACTTTGCGCATAGGCGCGCAGAAAGACAACCTGACGCAGCGCATCGAGCGTGGCGAGGTGTTCTTTCCAGTGGTAATCGAGGCGGTCGAGCAGAACGCTCTTCTCCACTTGCCGCCACAGGCCCTCATCCGCAGCGGCCTGCTTGAGCGCCATCTTCTCGTCGGCAAGCTGGCTGAGACGTTCTTCCAGAATTTCCGGCTCGAGAGCGTCTTCTTCCATCCATTCATCGAATGGAACATCAAGGCCGAGAAGGTCGGCCGTCCGTTCTTTGAGACCAGCGATATCCCACTGTTCCGGATATGAACCCGGCGGGCAGGCTTCCGCGACAAGTATATTCGCCGTATCGTGGCGCATATCGATGACGACATCGTCCACCGCTTCGGAATCCATGATTTCCGCGCGTTGTTCGTAGATCACCTTGCGCTGATCGTTCATCACGTCATCGTATTCGACGACCTGCTTGCGGATGTCGTAGTTACGCGCTTCAACCTTCTTCTGCGCGGTTTCGATAGCCTTGGACAGCCAGCGCGAACCGATCGCCTCACCATCGGCAAGGTTGGAATTCATCATCTTCGCGAACAGCGTGTCAGGCCCGAAAATGCGCAGCAGATCGTCTTCGAGGCAGAGATAGAAACGCGAGAGGCCCGGATCGCCCTGACGGCCGGAACGGCCGCGCAACTGGTTGTCGATCCGGCGGCTTTCATGGCGCTCCGTGCCCAGAACGAACAGCCCGCCCGCTTCCAGAACCCGCTGCTTTTCCTGCGCGATCTCGCCCTTGAGCCGTTCCATGGCCGCTTCGCGCTCCGGCCCTTCGGGCATATCCTGCAATTCATCTTCCGCCCGGAATTCGAGATTGCCGCCAAGCTGAATATCGGTGCCGCGCCCGGCCATGTTGGTGGCGATAGTGACCGCACCGAGCCGACCGGCCTGCGCCACGATATGCGCTTCCATTTCGTGGAAGCGGGCGTTGAGCACATTGTGCTTCACGCCTTCCTTATTGAGGAATTCCGAAAGCAGTTCCGACTTTTCAATCGACACTGTGCCGACCAGCACCGGCTGCCCGATATCGTGCTTCTCCTTGATCGCCTTGGCGATAGCCTGGAACTTGTCCTGCGTGTTCTTGTAGAACTCGTCTTCCTCGTCGATCCGCTGGATGGGGAGATTGGTCGGGATCGTCACGACATTCATTTTATAAATGTCGTAGAATTCGGCGGCTTCGGTGGCCGCCGTGCCAGTCATGCCCGAAAGCTTGGGATACATGCGGAAGTAGTTCTGATACGTGATCGACGCCATGGTCTGGTTTTCCGGTTCGATCCGGACACCTTCCTTCGCTTCCACCGCCTGATGCAGACCGTTCGACCAGCGGCGCCCATCCATCATGCGGCCGGTGAATTCATCGATGATGATGACCTTGCCTTCTTTGACGATGTAATCGATGTCGCGCTTGTACATCATGTTGGCGCGCAGGGCCTGATCCAGATGATGGACGACCTGCGTGTTTTCCACGTCGTAGAGATTTTCGGTTTCGAGAAGGCTGGCTGCGAGCAGGCGCTGCTCGATCACATCGACGCCTTCTTCCGTCAGCATGACGTTCTTGGTCTTCTCGTCCGCTTCGTAGAATTCGGGTTCGAGCGTTTTTACCACCGCGTCGATCGAGAGATAAAGCTCGGCCTTGTCATCGGTCGGACCCGAAATGATCAAGGGGGTACGCGCTTCATCGATCAGGATCGAGTCCACTTCGTCGATGATGGTGTAGTTGAACGCACGCTGGACCATCTGCTCACGCGAATGCTTCATATTGTCGCGCAGATAGTCGAAGCCGAATTCGCTGTTGGTGCCATAGGTGATGTCGGCGTCGTAAGCTGCGCGGCGCTCGTCCTCGCCCATATTCGGCAGGATCACGCCCACGGTCAAACCGAGGAAGCGATGCACCCGCCCCATCCATTCCGCATCGCGGCGGGCCAGATAGTCGTTGACGGTAACGACATGCACACCCTTGCCTTCGATGGCGTTGAGATAGGTCGCCAGCGTAGCGACCAGGGTCTTGCCTTCGCCGGTGCGCATTTCGGCGATTTCACCCCGATGCAGGACGACGCCCCCGACCATCTGCACGTCGAAGTGGCGCATACCCAGAACGCGCCGGCTTGCCTCGCGCATCGTGGCGAAGGCTTCGGGCAGAATATCGTCCAGCGTCTTGCCACCGGCAAGCTGCTCGCGAAACTTGTCCGTCTGTGCGGCCAGTTCTTCATCGCTGAAGGTTTCCAGTTGCGGTTCGAGCGCATTGATCGTGTTGACGATCTTGTCGAGGGACTTGACGTAACGGTCGTTGGACGAACCGAAAAGGTTTTTGGCAATGGCGCCGAGCATGGGCGTGTTCCTGTTGCTTTGTAATGACGAAATACGAACCCGGCCCGATCCAAAAGGGGATACGGGCAGGCCGGGATAATTGCGGATTGAAAGCAGCTGTCCGCTATTCGCGGGCGCGGTCTATTCCGATGAGGACGCTTACAGCGGCGAACTGGCTTTGCAGCAGCATGCTATTGCTGGCCAGCGCCGCATGAACCACGGGCGGCAAGGGAGCCATGGCGGCCCGCTGTTGCCGCTTGTCCGCCTTGACGACGATTTCGCAAGCGGCAGCCACGCAGGTTTCGGCATTCACAATTCGCGCATGCAAGGGCACCGCCGAAGCGGCAAGGCCCGTCAGGAGCGCAAAGAATGTCAGCAACCGGCGCAGCATGATCCCGCGGAGATAGGGATCGCCCGCGCAAACGTCCAGCGCGAATGCACATTCCTTCAATCCGCAAGCGTTTCCATGACAATGGTTTGCCGAATAATCATCCGCTTGCGGATCGAGGCACCGTTCTTGTCCGAATATGGGCGATAAGCGAACTGTGACATGCAGAATAACGCTGCCCGTCGACCGAGAAAGCGCGTTTACGCAGGGGCGCCGCG
>CAYXMY010000130.1:0-7187 GCA_964466155.1 uncultured Caenibius sp.
TGTTCGCCGAAGGCCGGGCCGACATCTGGCCGGCGGGCGATCTCGGCGTACAGGCGGGCCTGCACAAGATCATGGGGCTGGAAGCGCGGCCCGACGAAAAGGCCGCGCGAATCATCGGCGAAGACTGGCGCCCGCATCGCGGCGCGGTGGCCATCTTCACCTGGCACTGTTACGACAACCCCGCGCTGTGAAGGCGGGATTGCCGGAAAGAAGTGCCGGAAAACCGCTTATTTCAGCAGAGCGTCCATCGCCGTGGCCATCTTCACATCGCGCTGCGACAGGCCGCCCGCATCGTGCGTGGTCAGCGTGACCTGAACCCGGTTATAGACGTTGAACCATTCGGGATGGTGATCCTGCATCTCGGCCAGCAGCGCCGCGCGCGCCATGAAACCGAAAGCTTCACTGAAGTCCTTGAAAAGAAACGTCCGTTCGATGGCCAGGCCATCCGCGCGCAGGCTCCATTCCGGCAGCGCCGCCAGCGCATCCCTGCGTTCCTGTTCCGTCAATTGCGTAACCGACATCGTGCTCTCCTTGGCAGGGTGCTGCCTTTCCCCTATCCCGCGCCTCTATGCAAGCCTCACCCCCCGCATGGCCCGCCGAACCGGCTCTCGCCGCATCGGCGCTCGCTTGCCGCAAAGGGGACCGGGTGCTGTTCCGCAAGGTGGGCTTCACACTCAAGGGCGGCGAGGCCCTGCATCTCGCTGGGCCGAACGGCATCGGCAAATCGAGCCTGATGCGTATTCTCGCCGGGTTGGCGCGGCCCTTTGCCGGAACCGTCGAACGCCGGGGCAGCCTGGCGCTGCTGGACGAATGCCCCGCACTCGATCCGCAAGTCCCTCTGGGCAAGGCGCTTGCGTTCTGGTCGAAGATGGACCGCACCGATAGTGCAACGGCCACGCAAGCCGTTGAACGGCTCGGGCTTGCCGATTTGCTGGACGTGCCGGTGCGTTATCTTTCCACCGGGCAGACGAAACGCGCCGCCTTTGCGCGCCTGATCGGACAGAATGCCCCGATCTGGCTGCTCGACGAACCGCTGAACGGGCTGGATCGGAACGCCGTGGAACTGGTGGAGGTGCTGGTGGCCCATCACTGCGCGGCGGGCGGGATCGCGGTGATCGCATCGCATCAACCGATTG
The DNA here is from genome assembly GCA_964466155.1 of uncultured Caenibius sp. Classification (GTDB taxonomy): domain Bacteria; phylum Pseudomonadota; class Alphaproteobacteria; order Sphingomonadales; family Sphingomonadaceae; genus Caenibius. The sequence continues at coordinate 1,137 of CAYXMY010000130.1, forward strand.
CGCTGGCCGCCATGGCGCGTTTCGAACTGGAAGGGTTCACCGCATGAGCGGAGCGCTGCTGCGGATTTTCCTGCGCGATTGCGCCATGCTGGTGCCCGGCGGCCGGCGCGGCGGCAGCTTGCTGCCGTTGCTGTTCTTCCTTGCGGTGGCGATGCTCTACCCGTTCGCGGTCGGCCCCGATGCCCCGCTTCTGGCGCGCACGGGTGGCGGAGTGATCTGGGTGGCGGCGCTGCTTGCCGCGATCCTCCCGCTCGACCGGCTGATCGCGCCCGATCTCGAACGCGGATTCTTCGATCAGTGGGCCTTGCGCGGGATTGCCGAAGAAGCGGCGATGGCAGTGCGCATGCTGGCCCACTGGCTGAGCTTCGGGCCGCCGCTGATGCTCGCCGCCCTCCCCGCTGCCGCGCTTCTCGGGATCGACGGGGCGGCGCTGCGCACTGTGGAATGGGGCCTGCTCGCCGGTACGCCCGGCCTCGCCGCCATCGGCGTGCTGATCGCCGCGCTGACCGCATCCTTGCGTTCCGGCGCGGCACTGGCCGGTCTGCTCCTGATTCCGCTGGCGGTGCCGATCCTGATTTTCGGCGCGGGCAGTCTCGCCAGCGGCGGAGAAAGCGGTATCGCCCTCACCGCCGCGATCAGCCTGCTGCTGCTTGCGATCACCCCTTTTGCCGCGGGCGCGGCGATCCGGGCAGCGCGGGAATAGCGCCTGCCCGGCACGGAAGCGCCCAGATCAGTAAGGCGGCTTGTCCAATCCCTTGGGGCTGAGGGTAAAGACTTCGCAGCCCGTTTCGGTAATCCCGAGCGAATGTTCGAACTGCGCGGAGAGCGACTTGTCCCGCGTCACCGCCGTCCATCCGTCATTGAGCATTTTCACGCCCGGCTTGCCGAGGTTTATCATCGGCTCAATCGTGAAGAACATGCCCGGTTTCAGCACCGGCCCGGTGTTCGGCTGCGCGGCATGGATCACTTCGGGCGTGTCGTGGAACAGCCGCCCGAGGCCGTGGCCGCAGAATTCACGCACCACGCCATAACGGAACTGTTCCGCATGCGCCTGGATCGCCGCGCCGATATCGCCCAGCCGCGCGCCCGGTTTCGCCTGTTCGATACCGATCATCAGGCATTCATGGGTAACGTCCACCAGCCGCCGCGCTTTCAGCGATACATCGCCCACCAGATACATGCGGCTGGAATCGCCATGCCAGCCATCGAGCAGCGGGGTCACGTCGATATTGACGATATCCCCTTCCTTCAGCGCCTTTTCCGAAGGGATTCCGTGGCACACCACATGGTTGATCGAAACGCAGCAACTGTGTTCATAGCCGCGATAGCCCAGCGTCGCCGGAATCGCGCCCGCATCCAGCGTCATCTGCCGCACGATATCGTCGATATGGCCGGTGGTGACGCCGGGCTGCACCACGGGGGCGAGCGCATCGAGAATTTCGGCGGCGAGACGCCCGGCCTTGCGCATGCCTTCGAACCCTTCCGGGCCATGCAGCTTGATCGTGCCGTCACGCAGCACCGTATCCTCGGCGGTAATGGTCTGATATTCGGTCATGCCCCCTATGTAGCGGCTTGCGGCCGAAAATGCGAGCGGTCAGCGCCCAATGGCGAAGGCCGAACGGAATTCCGGCTTTACCGTGGCAATCACGGCCTGCGTCACCGGCAGCGTCACCTCGTAAGTGCCTTCGGCATAGGGCCCGGCGGCATAAGGTCCGATCAGGAAGCCGATCCGGTCGAAAGCCTTGTGCCCCGCCGAACCGAGAATAACGGTCGTATCCTTCAACCCGATGCAGGCAGTCATCCAATCATCCTGATTGCGGACGACCTTTTCTTCCCGCCGCTTGGACCGTTCCCGATCCAGCGCATCGCACATCGCGGGCTGGACCGCCTTTTCCAGTGCGGCGTCCGACAGGAACAGCGAAAGCGGGCGCCGGAGCCGGTTGACCCGCTTGTCCCACAAGGCAGCCGCAAAGCCCGTATTGCCATGTGCACCGCCCGTGAACGTATAGATTTCTTCCGACAAGCTCAGCCAATCCGGCAAGTCGGTCACGACGCTCCATTCCTGGACTATTTCATAGGGATGGAAGGGATAATCGTTCTTCTTGGCATCGGCGCGCCCCTCCTTCGCCATATCGGCCATTTCGGTGCGCGAGGTTTTCAGATCGTTTTCCAGCCACTCCTTCAAACCTGGCAAGGCCGCCGCCTGAGCGGGGTAACGATAGGTGAACGTATAGGCATCGGTCTTTTCCTCGACCCCGCCCGGCTTGGCCGGTTCCGCGGGTTTCGCGGGCTGTTCCGCCTTGGCGACAGCCTGGACCTTGACGGGCTCTTTCGTCTTGCCGTCTGCCGCGCTTCCCGGTTGCGCGGAACAACCGCCAAGCACGGCCGCCGCCACGAGACCGGAGAGAACCAGCAAATGGCGGGGCGTATCTTTCATGTTCATTTCAACTCTCCAGCGGCAGACCGACCGGCAATGCGGATTCTTCTCGCGCATGGCGGCTTCCTCAGGCATGAAATGGCAATATGACGGACAAACAAGCGCTTATCCAGCCTGATCGTGGACAAAAATCGGCTGCTATCCATCTCGTTTGCAAGGACAATTTCGCCGAGTGGGCCAGAGCGCTCTCCCCCGCCCAGCGCGCCGCGCTGGAAGGGCAGAAATTCACCGGCAGCGCGGGTGAAGTCGGCATCGTGCCCGATGGCGATGGCTGGTTTGCCGCAGGCGGTGTCGCCGATCCCGCAGAGCTGACGAGCTGGTGCCTGGCCAGGCTCGCCGAAGCCCTGCCCGCAGGCACATACGCGCTGGCGAAGGGCGATCCGGGCCGTGCCCTGCTGGGCTGGCAAACCGCGCAGTACCGGTTCACCCGCTACCGCGAGGATAAGGAGCCGACCGGCCCCCGCATCCTGGTGACGAGGGACGCCAAGGCGATTGCCCAGGCCATGGCGGAAGCCGCCGCCATCGCGCTGGTGCGCGATTTGGTGAACACCCCGGCAGAAGACATGGGGCCGTCCGAACTCGAAGCTGCCGCCGAAAAGATCGCCAAGGCGCACAAGGCGGAATTGCATGTGGTGCATGGCGATGCCTTGCAGCGCGATTATCCGATGATCCATGCCGTGGGGCGCGCGGCCAGCCGTCACAACGCCCCGCGCCTGATCGAACTGGTCTGGGGCGATCCCAAATCGCCGCGTATCGCGATTGTCGGCAAGGGGGTCTGCTTCGATTCCGGTGGCCTCGACATCAAGCCTTCGTCCGGCATGCTGCTGATGAAGAAGGACATGGGCGGCGCGGCGCATGCCCTGGCGCTGGCCAGGCTGGTGATGGACGCGGGGCTGGACGTGCGCCTGCACCTGCTGATCCCGGCGGTCGAAAATGCAGTCTCGGGCAATGCCTTCCGCCCCGGCGATGTGCTGAAATCGCGCCAGGGGCTGAGCGTCGAAATCGGCAACACCGATGCCGAAGGACGCCTGATTCTCGGCGATGCGCTGACCCGCGCGAGCGAGGAACAGCCCGAACTGATTATCGATTTCGCCACATTGACCGGCGCTGCCCGCGTGGCGCTGGGGCCTGAACTGCCCGCCCTGTTCGCCCGTCAGGACGAAACCGCCGATGCCCTGCTGGCCGCCGGGCGGCAGCACGATGACGAAGTGTGGCGCTTGCCGCTCTACGAACCTTATGCAGAATGGCTGAAATCGGACATCGCCGATATCAACAACACCAATTTCAACGGCTTTGCGGGGGCCACGGTGGCCGCCCTGTTCCTCGACCGGTTCGTTGCCGCAGGGATCGACTGGGTGCATTTCGATACCTGGGCCTGGCGTCAGGCAGCGAAGCCCGGAAGGCCGAAAGGCGGCGAAGCCCTGGGCCTGCGCGCGGCATGGCATATGTTGTACGCGCGTTACGGATAACTTGATAGAAAGGGATAGCCCGTATAAGCGGCCCACCTTTCCTTCCGAGGGGAACGAAGATTTGACCGACGCGACCATCCCCAGCGGCCAATTGGCGCTTTCCGGCCCGAGCGAACAGCCCGATGCCGCATATTGGCCTGTGCGCGGGGATCTGGCGCATATCCGCCTTGCCGGACGGTGCTTCGTCCCCCACTATGCGGTACCCATGCCGCGCCCGGTCGAGCAAGGCGCCATGTTGCGCAGCGCGGCGCAGCGCAATGCTGAGGTTCTGGCCGAAATCGTCGGCGATACCGTTTTCAACGTGCTGGACTTTACGGGCGAATGGGCATGGGGCCAGTTGGGCGACGATGGGCTGGTCGGCTATATCGCGCTCGATCAATTGGGTGACGCATGAGCATCTCGGTTTTCATTGACGGGGCAGCCGGGACCACCGGCCTGGAAATCGCCGAGCGGCTTACCGGCCGCGAGGGGATCGACCTGCTGATTCTCGACGATCGGCGGCGCAAGGATGCCGATGCCCGCCGCGAAGCCTTCCACGCCGCCGATTTCGCGATCTTGTGCCTGCCCGACGATGCCGCGCGCGAAGCGGTGGCACTGGCGGAAGGGTCCAAGGCGCGCATTATCGATGCCTCCACCGCGCACCGGGTTGCCCCCGGCTGGGTCTATGGCTTTCCCGAAGTGGTGGGGCTCGACATGGTCGCCCGTGCACAGCGGGTGAGCAATCCGGGCTGCTATTCCACCGGCTTCATCGCGCTGCTCGCGCCGTTGGTGCGCGCGGGGCTGCTGCCGGCGGACTGGCCCTATAGCTGCAACGCCGTCTCTGGTTATTCGGGCGGCGGCAAGGCCATGATCGAACGGTTCGAAGCCGATCCAGATATCGCCTGGCGCGGTTATGCGCTGCATCTCGGCCACAAGCATGTGCCCGAAATGCAAGCGCGCTGCGGCCTCGCCCTGCCGCCGTTGTTCACACCGGCAGTCATCCCCGCCCATCGCGGCATGGTGGTGGAAGTGCCGCTGCCTCTCGCCGCCATGCCGGGCACGGGCACGGTGGACGCCATGCGCCAGTGCCTGAGCGATTTCTACGCGGCCAGCCCCGTGGTGCACATGGGCGCACAGCCGGATGGGGAATTGCTGCTGCGCAAATCGGGCGCGCCGAACGACCGGCTGGAACTGCATGTCTTCGGCAGCGCAGACGGCAGCCAAGCACGCCTCGTCGCGGTGCTCGACAATCTCGGCAAGGGGGCGAGCGGCGCGGCAGTGCAATCGCTCAACCTGATGGCGGGCTTGCCCGAAACCGCCGGGCTGTGCCTTTAACACCCCGAATACGGCCCCCTGCCTAAAAACAAGGCAGGGCCTGATTAAATTTTACCCACCCCCTCACCCCCACCGCCGATGCGGCAGGGGAAGCATTTGCCGTGCCCGGCATGGAGTCCACTATTTCGGCCTTTCCCGACGGCTTGCAATGCCGTAATTCCGGCAACAGCCATTTGGCATGATTCTTGATTAAGGCATATCCAGACAGGGCTTTTGCCTCAAAGAGTTCCGATATTCCGGTGCCGCCCATGCGGGACCGGTTTGCCGTGCGGGAGTTATTAGAGACGTGAAGAAAATCGAAGCCATCATCAAGCCGTTCAAGCTCGACGAGGTGAAGGAAGCGCTGCACGAAGCCGGTGTTTCCGGCATCACGGTGACCGAAGCCAAGGGTTTTGGCCGCCAGAAGGGCCACACCGAACTCTATCGCGGCGCCGAATACGTCGTCGACTTCCTGCCCAAGGTGAAGCTGGAAGTGGTCGTCAGCGACGAAACCGCGGAAAAGGTCGTGGAAGCGATCGCGGCCGCCGCCCAAACCGGGCGCATCGGCGATGGCAAGATCTTCGTCAGCCCCGTGGAAGTGGCCGTGCGCATCCGCACCGGCGAACGCGACGACGACGCAATCTGAATTTTCTGATTTTTCAAACAAGCTATCCGGGCCACCCCCGCCGAAGGGCGGCCCCGCAATTCCATCGGCACAGTTAGGGAATTACTGAAAATGGCCAGTGCAAAGGACATCCTCAAACGGATCAAGGAAGAAGAAATCGAGTGGGTCGACCTGCGCTTCACCGATCCGAAAGGTAAGTGGCAGCACCTGACGATGGTTTCTTCCGT
>CAYXMY010000131.1:0-7149 GCA_964466155.1 uncultured Caenibius sp.
CGCATCCACACCGGATAATCCGGTCCCACCGCCTCGCGCACCGCGCGGATCGTGCGGGTCAGCAAGCGGGCACGGTTTTCGACCGAACCGCCGAAATCGTCCGTCCGCTGGTTGTAGGCGGGCGAAAGGAAGGTGGAGAAGATGTACCCATGCCCGGCGTGCAGTTCGACCGCATCGATCCCCGCACGCTTGGCCCGGTCGGCGGCGGCGGCGAACATCTGCACGATCCGCTCGATGCTTTCCTCGGTATCGAGCGTGTCATACTTGATTTCGCCCATGGTGGCGTAAGGTTCGAAGAACTTGGCCTGTTCTTCCTCCAGCATGACGTCGACGAAATCGCCGCTGTCCTTCGATGCCTTGGGCACGGAAGGGCAGGCGAGCGGGCGCCCATCGAGCATATCGGTCATCGCGGTGATACCGGCGTGGTGCAATTGCACCGCCAGCTTCGCCCCATGCCGGTGCACCTCGTCCGCCAGCGCCTTGAGGCCGGGAATGAATTTGTCGTCCGAGATCGCTTCCTGCCGCCAGTTGCTGGCGCCCACCGGGAAACCGACCGAAACCGAACCCATCGTCACCAATGCGGCGCCGCCCTTGGCGCGCTCGACATAATAGGTGCGCAGGCGTTCGCCCACCGAACCGTCTTCTTCCGCGAGATTCGATCCCATCGGCGAAAAGAAGATGCGGTTGCGCAATTCGAGCTGGTTGATGCGGCCCGGCGACATCAAATGGCGAAAGCGCTTCTTGGTGAACATGCCCATCTCTCAGTCTCCTTGCGAGAGCTGGGTTGCCGGCCAGAGGCCGATACGGTTGTGCATCCATCTCTCCATCGTTTGCCGCGATCCAGGCCTTATATGGCCTATGATCGGGCACAAAACCTGAATACGCGATATATCGCCTTTACGAACTACGCAAAGCGAAAATTCTTTCACACACCTTCTCTATATGCGTATTTCCGAAAGCGAAAGCCCGGCCGCAGTGTAACCTGAGGCCGGGCTTCGACGATAGCGGCATTTTACGAGGTCCGCAGCCTTCGATCAGGCGGCGGCCTGCGGGATTTCCAGCATCACTTTGACCGCTTCGGGCTGGCCCTGCTTTTCAAAGGCCGCGCCGATCTCATCCAGCGCATAAGTGTGCGAGATCAATCCGGCCCGGTCGACTGTGCCGGCGCGCATCATATCCAACGCTTCGACCAGTTCCTCGGCTGCGTAGCCGTTGGAACCGATGATGACCGGCTCCTTCTTAATGACATAGCTGAAATCGATCGTCATCGGCTCTTCGTAAGCGCCAAAGCAGACGATGCGCCCGCCCCGGTTGGCAAGGCAACGCAGCGCGATTTCCAGCGGCGGCGGGCCGGGAATGTGCGGAATGTAGCCCGCGCAATCGATCACCACGTCGATTTTCGCCGATTTGCCGCGATAATCGTCCTCCGCGCCGCAGAGGGCGACGGCAGCTTCGAAGATATCGGCATTGCGCGGATTGATCGTGTCGCTGGCGCCTACGCCTTTGGCCGCTTCGAGGCGAACGTCCTGCACGTCCACCGCGATCACCCGGCCGACATCGGGGCATTTGGCCCGGATCGCCTGAAGCACGCCAAGGCCGATGATGCCGACGCCGAACACCATGACGTTTTCGCCCGGCTTGATTTCCGCCTTGCGCACCATCTGCAAACCGTCCGCCATCGGCTCGGTCGTCGCCGCTTCGGCGAAGCTGACGCCTTCGGGAATGCGCACCAGTTGGAACGGATTCACCGGCACGGTGACGAACTCCGCCATGCCCCCGCCATAACCGGTGACGCCGACCACGGCTTCGCCCACGCGCCACCCTTCGACGCCTTCGCCGAGTTCGGCGATCCGCCCGGCAAATTCATGGCCCGGAACGTCATAGCCTTCCGGTGTCTTACGGACGAGCGAATGGCGATAGCTGTTGTTGCGGTACATGTGCAGGTCGGACCCGCAAATGCCGCAGGCCTCCACCGCCACCAGCACTTCGCCGGGGGCGGGTGTGGGGCGGGTGGCATCGCCACGGGCTTCGATCCGGCCCGGATCGATATAGTTGGCTGACAACATCATTTCTCTCCCGACAGCCGTTCTCAGCGGCGCGCGATGGCTGAATCGGTTTCAGCCGGGGCTTCCGCCGCGTGCTTTTCGAACGCACGCTTGGTCGCCGACTGGATCACATCGATGAAGCCATCGCGGTTTTCGCGCGCCCAGTCGAACGAACGCTGGCGATTGCGGTTGTCGCCATTGATTTCGGGCAGGACATAGCGGGCGATCATTTCCATCGAACGCTTCTTATGGTGCGTTTCGGCCCAGTTCTTGTCGAGCAGCAGCAGGCAGCCGAAATCAGGCACCTTCTGTTCCAGACGGCGGATCTGCGCCACCGCATCGTCCGGCGTGCCGACGACGATCTCGCCCGATTCAATCAGGTCTTCCAGCGTCTTGTGCGCGGGGGAATCGGGCAGCTGTTCCGACTGGTTCTTGATGTAGAGCAGATAGCGTTCGTAACCCACGCGCGCCTGATCCATCGCCTTGTCACGGGTTTCGGCGATGTGCATGTCGGTGGCGCAGCGGATCGAGGACGGGTCCATCGTCCGCCCGTCGCGCGCTGCCATATCGCAGGCGATCTTCCAGTTGCTCGTCAGCGCATCGAACCCGCCATAGCTGGTCGAAGCAAGGCACAGCATGCCCGCGTCGTACTTGGCCGCCAGAACGCCGCCGTTGGGCGAGAACGTGCTGGCCACGCAGACTTCGATCTCACGCTGATACGGCAGCACCTGACAATGCGCATCGCGCAGATCGAACCAGCCATCATGCTTTTCGGTCACCCATTCGCCGCGCAGCAGGCGGGTGATGACGGAAAGACCGATATCGAGCTTGTCACGCGATTCGCGCGCATCCAGCCCCAGCATGTGTGCATCGCTGACCAAAAGGCCCGGCCCGGCGCCAAAAATCGCCCGGCCGAACGACAGATGATCGATCTGGGCAATGCGGTTCGCCGTCATCAGCGGGTTGTGGTACGGCAGCGAAACGACCCCGGTGCCGAGCTTGATGCGCTTCGTGCGCTGGGCGGCGGCGGCGATCATCAGTTCGGGCGACGGGCTGTTTTCATAGCCGCCGGTGTGATGTTCGCCGTACCAGAATTCCTCGAAGCCGATCTCGTCGGCGAACTGCGCCAGTTCGAGATCGCGTTCGAATGTCAGCGTGGGATTTTCGTCCAGCGGATGGAACGGGGCAAGGAACATCCCGGCCCGGAGTTTGACCTTACGCATCAGCACCTCTCTACACTAGATTCTTGTTAATAAATACGTCATGTAACGTAATGGTATGGGCAATGCAACGGTTTCGTGCCAGGCATTGTCAGCGCCATCAAAGTGGATAGATATCGCCCTTATGTTTGTTTGAGGAGAAGGTTTTGGCCAAAACGACCAGGCAAGAAGAAGAAAGCCGGCCAAATCCCGGAAGGCCGAGAAATAGCGAAATAGACGAACTCATTCTTGCGACCGCGCGCTACCTGCTCAAGGACAGCGGCTATGAAGGGCTGACTTTCGAAGCCATCGGCAAACAAACCGGCATTGGCCGGCCGACGATTTACCGGCGCTGGCCAAGCAAGGCGCATCTTGCCGCAGCCATCGCCTATGGCACGCATGACAGCCCGATGCCCACGCAGGAAGGCGATTTGCACACACAGATCCGCGCCCTGGTTTCGCAGGTCTTCAAACAGTACCAGAACCCGGAAATCGCGGCGGCCAGCGTCGGCCTCATCAATGCCTATTACAACGACAATGCCCTGCGGGACGAACTCCACAGCCCGGTGGAAGCCAATGCCCGGCGGCAAGTGCGCGCCATGGTGGAACACGGCAAGGCCAGCGGAACGATCAACGCCGATGCCGACGGCGACATTCTGTTCGACATGATCGTGGGGACAGTGATCTATCGCGCGATGTTCAGTTCGATCGAGCGTCCGTCCGATCACACGGCCAAGCTGATCGAACACCTTTACCGCGCCTTCGCACCCACGCCTGCTGGCGAAGAGTAAACCACGCAGTCATCCCATCTTCGGGAGACAACCCAGTTCTACAGCACCGCCGGTGTTAACGGCTCGCGCCCGAGAATCATATCGGACGCTTTTTCCGCAATCATGATCGTGGGGGCATTGGTATTGCCCGAAACGACCTGCGGCATCACCGAAGCATCCACCACGCGCAGATTTTCAACCCCGCGCACGCGCAACTGTGCATCGACCACCGCTGTGCCGTCCTGGCCCATCTTGCAGGTCCCGGCCGCGTGATGATCGTTGGTCAGCGTCTCGCGGATATAGGCGTCGAGCGCGGCATCGTCGTCCATATCGGCAACCGGCAAATCCGGTTCGACGCCGAATTCCCGAAAAGCGGGCTGACGATAGATTTCCACCGCCATGCGCAACGCTTCGCGCAAACGGCGCACATCGCTGGGATCGGCCAGATAATTGGCATCGAGCACAGGCAAGGCAAGCGGATCGGCGGAGGCCAGCCGCACCGCGCCACGGCTTTCCGGCACGGTCAGTTCCATGCGGTTGACCATGCCGTGTTCACGCATCGGCATCGATGTCTTCGGGTCCAGCCGGATCGGGACGAACTGGTATTTGATATCGGGAATCTGCTGTTCCGGCACCGAACAGGCCATGCCCACCGCTTCGATGGAACAATTGGCCATGAAGCCGCGCCGCCCGAACACCCCTTTCAGCAGTTCCCGGCCGGCAAAGAACGGGTTCAGCATGCTGGAATAGGAAATCGGCGCGCTGCACCGGGCATGGGCGGTAACGCTGGCATGATCGTGCAGATTGCGCCCCACCCCGGGCAGATCGGCGGCAACGCGAATGCCATGGGCCGCAAGCTGTTCTCCATTGCCGATGCCGGACAGCATCAGCAGATGCGGCGATTGAAAAGCACCGGCGGAAAGGATCACTTCGCCCGCCATGCAGACCACCGCATCCTTCCCTTGCGCCAGTTCGATTCCGGTCGCCCGGCCATTCTCAAGCAACACCCGGATCACTTGTGCGCCGGTCATGACCGTAAGATTGGGGCGCCCCATGGCCGGCTTGAGATAGGCGGAGGCCGTGCTCCAGCGCCGGCCGCGCCAGATCGTGGTTTCCGCGGGGCCGAAGCCCGCGCGCCGGGCGCCGTTGATATCCTCATTATAGGGATGCCCAGCCTCGACCGCCGCCGCCAGGAACGCGCGGGCGAGCGGGTGCTCCACTTCGACCCGTTTTACATGCAGCGGGCCGCCCGTGCCATGATAGGTATCGCCTCCGCCGTCGTGATCTTCCGCCCGCTTGAAATAGGGCAGCACTTCGCGATAGCTCCAGCCCGCATTGCCCATGGCCACCCAGCCATCGTAATCCGCCGCCGCGCCCCGGCAATACAGCATGCCGTTGGTCGAACTCGATCCGCCGAGAACCTTGCCGCGCACATCGCGCATCACCCGCCCGTCGACATGGGCTTGCGGCGCAGTGGGATAGACCCAGGAGAATTTTCCCGGCCCATACATCGCGGTGAAGAAGCCTGGAATGTGGATCAGCGGACTGCGATCACGAGGCCCCGCCTCCACCAACAGCACTTTGAGGCCGGTATCGTCGCTCAACCGGTTGGCCAGCACGCACCCCGCCGAACCGGCCCCCACGATAACGATATCGAATTGCTGTTTTTCCTGCGCCATGCGCCTTGGCCACCTCTTATGCCGCCATGTCCGGCGGATCGCGAAAGCCGTGGTATCCAACCGTTCGGCTCCGGGAAAGAGACATTTGCATTCCACCGATCAGCGCAAGCTGCGAAATGACGCACGAAAGATCATCGGAGCGGAGCGGGAGCCCAGCTTTCCCCCTATCTGCCACGATATAGATCGCCCATCATTCCTGGTGCGCGGCATCGGCAAAGATGGCACAGTCCACGCCGGAATCGTCGGCAGCGTTCCGGCAGTATTTAAGGAGATCGATTGCATGAATACCTCCCCTCCTCTCGTCGCCGTTGTCACCGGCGCCAGCCGCGGTGCCGGACGCGGCATCGCCATTGCGCTGGGCCAGCATGGCGCCACCGTCTATGTCACCGGGCGCACGATCAACCCCGGCGATGCGGCCCTGCCGGGAACGATCAGCGAAACCGCCGAAGCCGTGACCGCGGCAGGCGGCAAGGGTATTCCCGTCCGCGTCGATCATGCCGACGATGCCAGCGTCGCCGCGCTATTCAAACGGGTGGAGGAGGAGCAAGGCCGGCTCGATATTCTCGTCAACAACGTCGCCCATATCGACGATGCCCTGATCCAGCCGGGCGGGTTCTGGGAAAAACCGCTTTCGCTCGCCGGGATCATGGATGTCGGCCTGCGCAGTCAATATATCGCCAGCTATTATGCAGCGCCCATCATGGTGCGGCAGGGCAGCGGGCTGATCGCCTTCACCTCCTCCCCCGGCGCGACTTGCTATATGCACGGGGCAGCATAGGGCGCGCAGAAGGCAGGCGTGGACAAGATGGCGCATGACATGGCGGTGGACCTGCGCCCCCATGGCGTGGCCACCGTATCGGTCTGGATGGGCATTCTTGCCACCGAACGCACCAAAGCCTCAGCGCTCGAACGGCCTGACGAATACGCACAGGTTCTCGCCATCGCGGAAACGCCGGAATTCACCGGCCATGTGATTGCCGCGATCCATGCCGATCCTGCCCGGATGGACCTTTCCGGGAAGACGGTGATCGGCGCCGAACAGGCGCAAGTCTATGGCATTACCGACGAAGGCGGCAAAGTCCCGCAATCGCACCGCGAATGGCTGGGCAGCCCGAACACATACAGCGACGCTATCGTCGCCTGATCCATCGTAGCGACGCAACCGGAAGACCAGAAACGGGGTCCTTCCGGTTGTTGCCGAGCATGGAGACAAGACAAATCTTCGCCATTGCAACCGAAAGGTAATTGCCAGGATTGCGTGTGATGAAATTATCACATAATTCATTATGACATTGATAAATATATAGTATTTCTGCAAACGATCCCTCTGGACGCCACACTCGAATCATTTATATATGAACTTGAGTTCAAAAATTAACTCGACTTCATTTCAGGGTAGGCATTCAGGGAGGGTTTACTATGCGCAGTGGGATTTCCCGCATCCGCAGCAACTGGC
>CAYXMY010000132.1:0-6859 GCA_964466155.1 uncultured Caenibius sp.
GTCATCCCCAACATGGACGAAACGCGGTTGATCGCGGATTCCAGCGTCATCACCGGCCGTTCGCGCACCATGTGCACCACGGGCGTGTTGCGCGCCTGCACTTGCCCATATGCGCTGACGAGATCGAACCAGTCGCATTGCCATGCATTCCTGCGGTCCACCCGCAGCCCTTCCGGTGCGCCGCGCGGAAAGACATCGCGCCCCAGCCGGTCGCGCGCCATCAGCCGCGCCGCCGCCTCCCGCATGGCGGAAAGCCGCTGCAACCGCAATTGCAGGCGCAAGGCCAGTTCTTCCGGGCTGGGATCTTCCTGCTCTTCCTTCGGCAGGAGCATCGCCGATTTGAGATAAGCGAGCCAGGCCGCCATGACCAGATAATCGGCCGCCAGTTCCAGCTTCAGCGCTTCGGCCCGGTCGATATAAGTGAGATACTGATCGACCAGCGCCAATATCGAAATCGTCTTGAGATCGACTTTCTGCCGCCGCGCGAGATCGAGCAGGAGATCGAGCGGACCTTCCCACCCATCCAGTTCGAGATAAAGCGCGTCGGTTTCGCCCCTTACGGGCGGACTGTCCCAACCTCCGTTCGCCCCGCCTTCATTCAGGCCTTCATCCGGCAAGCCGAACAGGAGGCCGTCCCCGTTCACGCATTGGCCCCGGTGTAGGCCAGCAAATTGTCCCGCCGGGCGATCAGCACCGCCTGATCTTCTTCCACCACCTTGCCCGCAACGGAGGCCATCGCCCGGCGCAGCCGTTCGGCGGCTTTGTCCGTCATCGCGGGCAGGCGCGCGGCGATCCCGGTCATATCGTCCATCCGGCCCCAGCAATTGAGCGCGATATCGCATCCGGCGGCAACGGCCCGTTCGGCCCGCTCGGGAATGGTGCCCGATAGCGCTTCCATATCGAGATCGTCACTGAGCAGCAGGCCGTCGAAACCGATCCGCTTGCGGATGATTTCCCCGATCACGAAAGGGGATTGGGTGGCAGGATTTTCGCTGTCCCACGCAGTATAGACGATATGCGCCGTCATCGCGACGGGCGCGTGCGCCAGCGTGCGAAACGGGGCGATGTCGGCTTCCAGTTCGCTTTCATCCGCCGTGACGGTCGGCAAGTGCTTGTGGCTGTCGCACATCGTGCGGCCATGGCCCGGAATATGCTTGACCACGCCGACCACACCCGCGCGCGCCATCCCGTCGAGCACGGCCCGGCCCAGTGCCGCCACCCGCAACGGTTCCTGCCCCAGCGCCCGGTCGCCGATCACATCGTGCGCGCCGGGCTGGCGCACATCGAGCAAGGGCGTGCAATCGACCGTGATCCCCGCTTCCGCCAGATCGAGCGCCAAGGCATGGGCATTCGCCCGTGCCGCCTCGATCGCGCTGGCGGGCGCTACATCGTAAAGCCGGTCGAACGCTTCGCCCGCGGGATAGGCGTTCCAGACCGGCGGCTTCATCCGCGCGACCCGGCCGCCTTCCTGATCGATGCAGATGAACAGATCGTCCCGCCCATGGAGATCGCGCAGCGAATCCGTCAGCGCGCGCAATTGCTCCCGGCTTTCGATATTGCGCCCGAAAACGATGTAGCCTGCCGGATCGCTGTCACGAAAAAAGGCCCGCTCATCAGCGGTCAGCGCCAGCCCGGACATGCCGAAGATCGCAGGTGTCATATGGGGAAAACTCGCAACAAATCGGGTGCATGGCAAGCGTGGGCCATGCACCCTTGTGGATTACGGCAATCCCGGACCCATGCGCCTTGCGGCGATCAGCGTTTAACCTGGCAAGCCGTCCCTGCCGCCTTGAGCTTCGTGCACAGGCTTTCCGCCGATGCCGCATCGCCCGCCACCGCCTGCAGGCGATAGACATTACCGATATCGGCCTGGCCTTGCACGATACGATACTTGAAGCCGTGCAGCGCATCGTTGGCGGCGTAGAGCGTGCTCCACCCTGCCTGTGCCGCTTCCTTACTGGTATAGGCGCCCACTTGCACGCCCACGCCGCTCACCGTGGCCCCGTTCCCATCGGCGCTGTCATCCTTCGGGGCGGCGGGCTTGCTCGCGGCCGCATTCTGGGCCGTATCGACGCTCGGCTTGGGAACATCGGTATCGGCCAGCTTGCCGTCCGGCGTTGCGCCCTCGCCCACCTTGAAACTGGTGTCACCGGTTCCGGCAAACTGCTTGCCACCGGGATTTTCAGGGCGGACCTTGTAAGGGCCAGCCGGGGCTTCGATCGTCCCGCCATCGGCAACCATCTCGGGATTAGCCCCGCGATGAGTGAGCCACCAGATCAGCCCGACGATGACCAGCAGGGCCACAAAAGCCATCAGCGCAACGCCAAGCAGACGCCCGTTGTCCGGGGCCTGCTCATCCTCGTCCTCAGCGGATTCGAGCCAGGGCAGCCGCTCATCCTCATCGGCGAGAGTCAGTTGCGTCGCACTGCCCCCGCTGAAGCTCTCCCCGTTATCGTTGCGACCGAACTCGTCCAACCCGACCATGCCTACAGCTCCTCCACTGCCTCTACGCCCAGCAGCGCAAGGCCGTTTTTCAACACCTGCCCGATCTGAATGGCAAGGAAAAGTCTGGCACTGGTCAGTTCTGGATCACTTGTCAGAATAAAGCGCTTGTCCGGCCGGTCGTTGCCCAGGTTCCAGTAAGCGTGGAAGGCGGCAGCCAGATCGCCCAGGAAAAACGCGATCCGGTGCGGTTCGCGCGCCGCGGCGGCGGCTTCCACGGTGCGCGGAAATTGCGCCGCCTGTTTCACCAGTTCCAGTTCTTCCGCGCCCAGCCGCGCGATATGATCGGGCGCGGGCGCGAGGTTTTCATCCGCCGCCTTGCGCAGAGTCGAAGCGATCCGCGCATGGGCATACTGGACGTAGAACACCGGATTATCCTTGCTCGCTTCCACCACTTTGGCGAAATCGAAATCCATCTGCGCCTCGGGCTTGCGGGTCAGCATGGTGAAGCGCACCACATCCTTGCCCACTTCGCGCACGACATCGGCCAGGGTGACGAACGTCCCCGCCCGCTTCGACATCTTCACCGGTTCGCCATCGCGCAAAAGCTGGACCATCTGGACCAGCTTGACTTCGAACGGGATCGTGCGCCCCGCCCCTTCGGTCAGCGCGGTGACGGCGGCCTTGATCCGCTTGACCGTGCCCGCATGGTCCGCACCCCAGATATCGACCAGCGCATCGGCCTTTTCCGCCTTCTGGAAGTGATAGGCGAGATCGGCGCCGAAATAGGTCCAGTTGCCGTCGCTCTTCTTGATCGGACGATCCTGATCGTCCCCGAACTTGGTGGAGCGGAACAGCGGCAGTTCGACCGGTTCCCAATCTTCCGGGGTCTTGCCCTTGGGCGCTTCGAGAATACCGTCATAGACGAGATCGTGTGCGCGCAGCCACGCCTCCGCCTCGGCCGGTTTGCCTGCCGCCTGCAATTCCGCCTCGGACGAAAACACATCGTGATGAATGCCCAGCAGCGCCAGATCGGACCGGATCATGTCCATCATCGCGGCGACGGCGCGGGTGCGGAACAGGTCGAGCCATTCGGATTCGGGCGCGGCGGCGTATCTGTCGCCGAATTCGGCGGCCAGCGCCTGCCCCACAGGCACGAGATAATCGCCGGGGTAGAGCCCTTCGGGGATCGCGCCCACGGCTTCGCCCAGCGCTTCGCGATAACGGATATGGACCGAGCGGGCGAGAACCTGCACCTGCGCCCCGGCATCGTTGATGTAGTATTCGCGCAGCACCTTGTGCCCGGCATATTCGAGCAGCGCGGCCAGTGCATCGCCCACCACCGCGCCCCGGCAATGGCCCATGTGCATCGGGCCAGTGGGGTTGGCCGAAACGTATTCGACGTTGACCGTGCCGCCATTGCCCATCGCGGAGCGGCCGTAATCGCCGCCCAGCGCCGCAATCGCCGCCAGTTCATCGCGCCATGCGCCATCGGCCAGACGCAGGTTGATGAAGCCCGGCCCGGCAATTTCCGCCCCGCTCACGCTCGGCAGGGCTGAAAGCTTCGCCACCAGCAGTTCCGCCAGCGCGCGGGGATTGGTCTTGGCGGGCTTGGCCAGCACCATCGCGGCATTGGTGGCAAGGTCGCCATGGCTGGGATCGCGCGGCGGTTCCACCGTGACGTTGCCGCGCGGCAGGCCCGCAGGCAGCGCGCCTTCCTGTTCCAGAGCGTCCAGCGCAGCGGCGATATGGGCCGCAAAGGCGGCGTAAAGCGTTGTGATATCCGACATGACCCGCGCGGTTAGCCGGTTTACGCGCGCGGGGAAAGTGCGGTGCTTAACGGGTGACGTTATAAGCCAGCTGATCCTTGGTAAGCTGGAAGCCGACCAGCATTTCGAAGCTGGCGCGGCTGACCGCAGTCTTCACATCGGGCTCGCTAAGCGGATCGATGGCCGCATCCGCGTGGCCGGACTTGCGCCGCTTGGTGATTCGGTCACGCATTTCCTTCGACAGGGTCGCTTCGGCGCGGTTGACGTAAGCCCCTGCCTGCGCGGACGCCTGCGCCCGTTCCTGCCCGGCGGCGAAATTCAACGTGACCGTGCCGATGCGCTTGGCCTCGACCGAGCTATCCCCCCGCATCACGGTAACGAAGTAAGGCAGCGTGACCGTGGCCGGGGACTGCGTGTTGTACCGGCGGGCAACGACGTCGAAATTCGCCACGGAATACACTTCCGGGTCCGTATCGCTGCACGTCACGCGCACATTGGTGATCGCGGCAGTCAGCGCCATCGCACTGGCGGTGCGCTGTTCGCCATTGAAGAGAGTGATGTCGCCCGTATAATCCGGCACACCAACAGCGGGGCACGGGGTCCGCAGGGCGGTGATGCCCACGCCTTCCTCGACAACGATATCGCCCTTCGACTTGCAGCCGGCCAATGCGGCGGTGGCGCAAACTGCGAGAGCAAGCAGGCGAAAGCGAGCGGTCATTGTCGTTCCTCGTCAATGGATCGGCAGCAGCCCTACGGCCTGCGCCGCGAAAGCGCAACGGGTCTGGGGTAAATCGCACCGAACCTCGCGCTTGCTGGAATGGAATGCAATCCCTAGAGGCACAGCATGAACGCATCCTTGCCCCACAACAGCGCAAAGGACGGCAAACCGCCATTGACCGTGCTGGTGGCCGCTCCGCGCGGTTTTTGCGCCGGTGTCGACCGGGCCATCGAGATCGTGGAACGCGCGCTCGAACGCTATGGCGCGCCCGTCTATGTCCGCCATGAAATCGTCCACAACCGCTTCGTGGTCGATGGATTGAAAGCCAAGGGCGCGATTTTCGTGGAAGAACTGGACAAGGTGCCCGATGGCGTGCCGGTGGTGTTCAGCGCGCATGGCGTGCCCAAGATAGTCCCCGCCACGGCGGAAGAACGCGGGCTCGAATACCTCGACGCCACTTGCCCGCTGGTGAGCAAGGTCCACCGCCAGGCCGAACGGCAGGTGGAAGCGGGGCGGCACATCGTGTTCATCGGCCACAAAGGCCACCCGGAAGTGATCGGCACGCTGGGCCAGGTGCCCGAAGGGGCGATGACTCTGGTCGAATCGCTCGAAGATGTCGCGGCGCTCACCTTCCCGGCCGAGGCACCGCTTGCCTTCCTGACGCAGACGACGCTTTCGGTGGACGATACGGCGGCCATCGTCACCGCGCTGCGGCAACGCTATCCCGCGATAGTCGGGCCTAAGGCGGAAGACATCTGCTATGCCACGTCCAACCGGCAGGCGGCAGTCAAGGCGATTGCCCCGCAGTGCGACCTGATGCTGGTGATCGGCGCTCCGAATTCCTCCAACTCGGTGCGGCTGGTCGAAGTGGCGGAGCGTTGCGGCACCCCTGCCCATCTGATCGGCCGCGCCAGCGACATTGCGCCCGCCTGGCTGGAAGGCGTGGGCACCGTGGGCATCACCGCCGGCGCATCCGCCCCGGAAGTGCTGGTGCGCGAAGTGATCGATCGGCTGGGCGAATGGCGCAGTGTCGAGGAACGTACCCATGTGGCGGCGGAAGAACGGATGATCTTCAAACTGCCCCGGCAGCTTACAGAATGAGGCGCGCAAGCTAGATGGCCGTTTACACGCACCTCAGCGCAGAAGACCTCGCCACCCTGATTCGGGAATACGACGTTGGCGAACTGGTTTCGGCCAAGGGCATTGCCGAAGGCGTCTCCAATTCCAACTGGCTGATCGAAACCACGGGCAAGGATGGCAGCGGATCGCGGTTCATCCTGACGATGTACGAACGCCGCATCGATTTGAACGAATTGCCGTTTTTCCTCGGCCTGCTCGATCATCTGGCGACCAAGCGCTGCCCGGTCCCGCGCACGATCCACGACCGGGCGAATCGGGCCTATCGCATGCTGGGGGACAAGGCGGTCGCGCTGATCGAATTTCTCCCCGGTGTGTCGGTCGATCATCCCGAAGCGGAACAGGCGCGTTCCGTGGGTGCGGCGCTCGCGGGTGTTCATCTCGCTTCCGCCGATTTCGGCCCACGCCGCGCAAATGGTCTCAGCCTGCCAAGCTGGCGGGAACTGGCCGACGATTGCGGGAAAGAAGGGCTTGCCTCCATCGATCCGGCACTGCCGCAAATCGTGCACGAAGAACTGGCCTTTCTGGAGGCGAACTGGCCGCAAGACCTGCCGCAAGCCGTGATTCACGCGGACCTGTTTCCCGATAACGTATTGATGCTGGGCGATACTGTCGGCGGTCTGATCGATTTCTACTTCGCCTGCAACGACATCGCCGCATACGATCTGGCGGTGACGCATGCCGCGTGGTCCTTCGAACCCGATGGCTCGTTCCGCCCCGCGGTCGCCTCCGCATTGATCGACGGTTATCGCTCAGTGCGCCCGCTCGCGGACGCGGAACACGATGCCCTGCC
>CAYXMY010000133.1:0-6753 GCA_964466155.1 uncultured Caenibius sp.
GCCGCCGCCCATTGCAGCGCGGCCCAGCAATCGTCAGGCGCGGCGGGGAACGGATGTTCGGGCGCCAGCCGGTAATCGACCGAGATCACCAGCGTTTCGCCCCATGCGCACAGCGCCCGGGCGATCATGTCCTGCGTATCGAGATCCCCGACCACGAAACCGCCGCCGTGCATATAGAGCGTGACCGGAAATGGCCCTTCGCCCTGCGGGGTGTAGATCCGCAGCGGCAGATCGCCGCCCGGCCCGGCAATCGTCCGGTCTTCCACCTTGGCGACCACCGCATCCTGCGCAGGCGGGATCGCCATCGAGCTATCCCGCACCGATTGCCGCAGCATGGCCAACGGAATGTGGCGCACACCGGGCCAGGGCGGCATGCTGGCGAGCATGGCTTCGATTTGTGGGTCGACTGGCATCTTTCAGGCTCCTCTCTGCTCTGCGATCTGGTAAGCAAGTATGGGTATCGTGCGATTGACGGGCCTTCGCCAGGCAATTGCACGATTGTTCGAAACAGGAATACGGCAAGCCGCCCATACCGCAATAAGTGTTTACTCACTTCTAGAGGCAGCAGCGGCGAGCCGTCAACCGGCGAGAGGAGATGAAAACGAATGAAAGCGATGGTTCTGGATGACTTCGGCGGGCCTGAAGTGCTGCATCTGGCGGAGATCGAAAAACCGCTGGCCACCCCGGGCAACGTGATCGTGCAAGTGGCCTATGCCTCCGTCAATCCGGCGGACTGGAAAGCGCGCGAAGGCTGGCTGTCCCGCTACTTCAATTATGCGTTCCCGTTCGTAGTCGGGTTCGACGCGGCGGGGATCGTCTCCGAAGTGGGCGAAGGGGTGACCGGCCTTGCCGTGGGCGACTGGGTCGTCACCCCCGGCAATCAGGGACTGGGCGAACGCGGTTCCTATGCCGAATACGTCCGTGCCGCGGCCGAACGCGTCATCAAGCTGCCCGATCAGATGAGCCTGCGCGATGCGGCCACTCTCCCCACCGCGGGGATGACGGCATGGCAGGCCACACTGGATGCCGGACAGGCAGGCCCGGGCAAGACGGTCGTCGTCAATGGCGGGGCGGGCGGCACCGGCAGCTTCGCCATCCAGCTCGCCCGCATGGCGGGCGCACGCGTGGCCACCACCTGCAGCCCCCGCAATTTCGATTATGTGGCCTCTCTCGGGGCGGAGCGCGCCATCGATTACCGTCAGAGCGATGTCTATGCGCAGATTCGCGAATGGGCGCCCGAGGGCGTGGACGCGGTGGTCGATACGGTCGGCCAGGGTACGTTCGTCGATGTGGTCGACGTGATGAAGCGCGGCGGCATCGTCGCCCCGATCGGGACCCTGATCGCGGAGGAACCGGCCATCGATCCTGCCCGGGCGGAAGCGGCCGGTATCACGGTGATACCCACCGTTTCCAGCTTCGAACATCAACCGCGCCAGTTGCAAGGGCTGGTCGATGCGCTGGCCGCTGGCGAGATCAAGGTGCCCGAATACACCGTCATGCCGCTGGCGCAGGCGGGCGATGCCCACCGGCAGGTCCAGGCAGGGCATGTGCGCGGGAAAATCTTGCTCGAAGTCAATTCAGCATTGGAAAATCGGGGGTAAAGAGGCCATAGTCCGGCCAGCCGCGCCCATCGGAGAAAAATCCGGCAGCCGGGCGCGGCATCACCCAAATGGGTTATGCGAGGGTCATGGGGGCGGGATACAAATCGCGCGTTCCAACCAAGGCCATCGAGCTGGGAGAGTACAGCATGAAATTTTCGATTATCTACGAAGCGCAGATGGTGGACACCTCGCGCGAAAACGAACAGGCGGTGTTCCACCAGATCGTGGACCAGGCCAAGTACGCTGAAAAAATGGGCTTCGACTGCATCTGGTGCGTCGAACACACCGCCCTCACCCAGTATGCCCACATGTCGGCGCCGGAAACCGTGCTCGCCTTCATCGCTGGCGCGACCGATCGCATTCACGTCGGCCATGGCGTGGTCTGCCTGCCGCCCGCGATGAACCACCCGGTCAAGGTGGCCGAACGCATCGCCACGCTCGACATCCTGTCGAAGGGCCGTCTGCACTTCGGCGTCGGCAAGGGCGGCACGCAGCAGGAATCCGGTACTTTCGGGTACAACCTCGAAGAACTGCAGCCGATGATCGACGAAAGCATGTACCTGATCCCGAAGATCATGGTGCAGGACGAGATCGAGCATGACGGCACTTATGTGAAGATTCCGAAGCGCCCGATCCACCCCAGCCCATATCAGGACCCGCATCCGCCGATGTACATGGCCTGCACCCGCGAACACACGCTGGTGGCCGCCGGTGAACGCGGTATCGGCGCACTCGTGCTTGGCTTCTCCGGTCCGGACGAAATCGCCAAGAAGAACGCGATCTACCGCGAAGCCTATCGCAACCGTAAGCCCGAAGATCAGGTCGGCTTCCGCCCGACCGAACACCTCGCCGCGCTCTGCGCCGCGACCGTGCTCGAAGATCGTGAAAAGGCCCGCAAGATCGGCCTGCGCGGCCAGCGCTTCTTCGCCGAATCGATTGCCTACTGGTATCAGGGCGGTCCGCTGCCCACGATCGACGAAGATCTCTCGGCCGAGGAACAGGAAGCCATCCTCAACCAGGAAAAAGAACAGACCATCGCCTATCTGTCGGAAGAAGCCATTCCGGTGGGTGACGAACACCTGTCGAACTACACCGTCGCGCAGGACGCATACGGCACGCCGGAAGACTGCATCCGCTACGTGCAGCGCCTGATCGACGCCGGGGCCGACGAAATCCTGTTCCTGTTCCAGATGGGCGGCATTCCGCACGACGTGATCATGGAAACGATCCGCAACATCGGTGAAAAGGTCATTCCGCACTTCCGTGCGCAGGCCGCAGCCAAGCAGACTGAAACTGTGGCTGGCTGAATGCCCTAAAATAGGTTTAGGGATTGGGGATGGACACGCATGTCGATCCCCAATTCTCTGAACTGCTGATCCGCCTTTACGGCGATCTCGATGGCGAACGTCCGTGGGACGCCTTTCTCGAAGCTCTCGCCGAATGGCTGGGATCGAGCTTCGCAACGTTGATCATCATGGCGCCCGGCACGCATATGCCGGGAACATACGTCACCCCCGGCGCGGACCCGTTGTTCCAGGCACGCTACATCGAATCGTTTTTCGCGCAGGATCCGTTCAAGGATCTGCCCGATGGCAAGGTGACATCCTTCTCCGAATTCATCAGCCAGATGGCGATGGAAGATTATTCCGATTATCGCGACTATCTCGATGTTGCGGGCGGGGAACAGGTGCTCGCTATCGATCTGCGCTTCGGCGGCCGCTTCGAAGCGCGCTTCCGCGTCACGCGCGACAAGTCGAAGCCGGATTTCGGGGCACCCGAACGCATCGCCCTGCAAGCGCTCGTCCCCCATTTGCGCATCGCGGTGAGCCTGTTCGAAAAACTGCAACTGGCAGGAGCGGAGCATGGCGTTTTCGAAAGCGCCACCGAAGGGCTAGGCCTCGCCCTGCTCGTGCTCGACCGCAACAACCGCATCATCAGCAGCAACGCTCTCGCCCAGCGCTTCCTCAACGAAGGCGAAGGGATACGCCGAGCGGGCGAAGGCATCGCATTCGATCAGGCCGAGCCGCGCAAGATCCTTGCCGATCTCCTCGCCACGCCCGATGGGCAGACCAAGGTCACCCGGTTCCGGATCGAGCGTGCCGAACGCGGCGATCTGATCGCCACCGCCCGTGCCTTGAACCTTCCCGCCATCCACAACGGGACCGGCGCGCTCGCGCTGTTCCTCGCCCTGCCCGGCGACGAGACACCGCTGGAACCGGAGATCGCCCGCGAACTGTTCGGGCTGACCATGGCCGAGGCGCGCCTCGCAATCATCCTGACCCAAGGCGTATCACTGGTGGAAGCTGCCCGCCGCCTCGGCATCACACACAACACCGCCAAGACACAGCTTCGCGCCATCTTCGCCAAGACCGGTGCGCGCCGCCAATCGCAACTGGTGAGCATTCTCGCGGCAACGGGCGCCTGATCTTTCGCCAGAAAGTAAGTCGCCAACGGCCGTGGTAAGTCAGCACTGCAATCCGCACCTCTCCCCAATTCCACCATTTCCTTCGCTTTTCGTCCTAAAGCGAAATTGACATGAGCCGCCAAAAAAATAAGTAAGCACTTATGACACGAAAGCGGATTTCCGGCGCCGAACGCCGCACGCTCATCCTCGCAGCCGCGCGCCGCGTCTTTTCCCAATACGGTTACGAAGGGGCCAAGACGCTTCAGATCGCGCGCGAGGCGAAAGTGTCCGAAGCGCTCGTGTACCGCCACTTCCCCTCCAAGCTGGCGTTGTATCGCGCGGTCATGCGGCAGGTGTTCAACGAGCAGGACAATCATTTCCAATTGCTCGGCCTGCAGGAAACCAGCGCGGCGGGTCTGGTCCGCACGCTCAAGAACTACTTTCTTTCCGCCCTTGCCGAAGGGGAGAACGAGGAAGAACAACGCTTCCGCATGACTCTGGCCAGCCTTGCGGGAGACGGCAATTTCGCCAGCCTGATCTACCGCCGCGCGCAGCGGCTGAACGTCAAGCTGGTCCAGGAAACACACAAGAACGCGCGCGAAAGCGGCGAGATGACCGGCAAGGTGCTGAGCGCCGCCAACACCACCATGTTCGTCGAACATATCGGCATCATGATCAGCGCGATCCAGGCGCTCGCCCCGGCATCGCGCCCGTACGATTCCGATAGCCACAATCTCGCCATGGAAGCGGTCTGGTTCTGCTGCCGCGGTCTGGGGCTCTCCGATGAAATCATCGCGCGCTATATCGATGATGAACCGGCGCCGGGCGAAGCCGTGAAAGCCCCCGCCAACGCATAAGGGGGAGACGCCATCCGGCCTCTCCCCCTCATATCGGAACGATGCTTCCGTCCTGCGGCATGGCCCCCGTGACGGAAGCCACGCCGCGAACGCTTACTGCACCACGTAGTCCTGCATCATCGGTGCGGCCATCGCTTCGGCGAAGGCATCGTAGCTCCACGGCCAGCTTGACGGAACGCCCGTGGCGTCGAGATACCAGCTCGCGCAGCCCGAACCGAAGATGGTGTTCTTCGCAGCAGCAATGCGCCGTTCTTCGTAATTCTCATGCGCGGCGACGCTCGGCGCGACAGTCTTCGCCTCACCCTCGCGCAGCAGGCCGATCAACTGATCGATGTAATCCCACTGCCGTTCGGCAATATCGATCAGCGAGAAATTGCCGACCGGACCGGTGGGGCCGTTGAGCATGAAGAAGTTCGGGAATTCCGGAATGGTGACCGCGTAGTAAGCGGTCGGCCGCGTTGCCCAGACGTCGTCCAGCGAACGCCCGCCTTCGCCCAGCACAGTGGTCGGCCGGATGAAACGATCCGCCTTGAAACCAGTAGCCAGGATCAGCGTGTCCAGTTCGTGGAACGTGCCGTCCTTCATCCGCACGCCGTTGGGTTCGACCCGCTCGATACCACCCGTTTCGACATAGACCGACGGGTTCTGTACTTCGTCGTAGTAGGACCAGGAATAGACCAGGCGCTTGCACGCGGCGCGGTAGTTCGGCGTCAGTTTCTTCTTGAGTTCCGGATCGGTGATCTTGGCATCCAGATACTGCTGGCAGATATCTTCGATCTGCTTGATTTCCGGGCTGTGGAAATCGGTAATCGCATCGGTGAAGCGGCGCACGCTGCCGATGTATTCGTCGCTGAAACGGATAGCGTCCATCAGCGCCGGGTCCTTGCGGAACGCTTCGCGATCCGCTTCCGAATACTGGAACTGTTCGACCGGCATGATCCACTGCGGAGAACGCTGGAAATGCACCAGCTTTTCGACCTTCTTGTTGATCGCGGTCACGATCTGGATACCGGTGGAACCGCACCCGATGAGGCCGACCTTCGCACCTTCGATCGGCGCTTCATCGTCCCAGCGTGCGGTGTGGAAGGCATGCCCCTTGAAGGTGTCGAGACCCGGAATATCGGGCACGTTCGTGTGGTGCAGCACGCCCGAAGCAGCAATCACCACATCGGCTTCCACCTGATCGCCATTGACGAGCCCCAGCT
This sequence comes from uncultured Caenibius sp., assembly GCA_964466155.1. Classification (GTDB taxonomy): domain Bacteria; phylum Pseudomonadota; class Alphaproteobacteria; order Sphingomonadales; family Sphingomonadaceae; genus Caenibius. The sequence goes on from CAYXMY010000133.1 coordinate 6,068, forward strand.
TCCATACCGCGCGATCCCCGTCCCATACGGTGGAGACCACTTCGCTGTTGAAGCGGATATGCGGCATCACGCCGTACTTTTCGGCGGTCTTTTCAAAATAGGTCTGGATTTCGCCGCCGTTGGCGTAGAACGCCGTCCATTCGGGATAGGGTTCGAAGCTGTAGGTATAGGCATGCGCGGGCACGTCGCAGGTCAGCCCCGGATAGCGGTTTTCCCGCCAGGTGCCGCCCAGACGACCGGCCTTTTCATACACGGTGAATTCCTCACCGCGTTCCTTCAGCTTGATGGCGGCCAGGACGCCGGCCATCCCGGCCCCGATAACCGCATAACGCAGTTTGCGTTCCGCGCCATTGTTGACAGACGACATGTTCTAAACCTCGTTCCCTTAGTTTCTGCGATGATGTGAGCAATGCCACAAAAGACACCTGCCCACATCACCCGATAGGGTTATGCGACACGGTGAATACAATTCTTCCGCCACCCGCAGTTCAAGGCATCAACGCGCCGCCATCCACATGCATGACCTGGCCGTTGATCCAGCGCCCATCTTCCGACAGCAGCAGGGCGACCATCGCGGCAATATCCTCCACTTTGCCAAGGCGGGTGCTGCTCACACCTTTGAGGCATTCCTTGATGAAGTCTTCCGGCACTTGTCCGCCGGCGATCATTTCCGGCGTCAGGACAAA
>CAYXMY010000134.1:0-6604 GCA_964466155.1 uncultured Caenibius sp.
CTTGGTCGCCGGATCGTGGATGATCCCGCGATTGCCGGTGAACAGGCCGGGCTGGGCGATGGCGACAATCTCGCCGAAGGGTGTCACGCGATTTTGCAGCGGCATGGCGTGTGTCCACGGTGGCAGCGGCGCGATGGCGCCGCCTATTTCAGCACGTTTCCGCGCTCGCGCGGGATGCGCCACAGATACCAGGCGGCGACGGTGCGATGCGGCGACCAGGCCTTGGCAATCTCGCGCAGCGCCTTCGGTTTCGGCTGCTCGTTCAGCGATTTGAGGACGCGATAGCCTTCGCGCACGCCGAAATCGTCGACCGGCAACACATCCATGCGCTCCAGCGAATACATTAGCAGCATTTCCACGGTCCAGCGGCCGACGCCCTTGATGCTGACCATCCGCTCGATCAGGGCCTCATCATCCATGGTGACGGCGATTGCGCGGGGCGGGATGTCGCCCGCGATCGTTGCCGCCGCAATGGCCTGGATGGTTGCGGTCTTGCTGGCCGAGAAACCGCTGGTGCGCAGCACCTCGAAATCCACGCCTACGAGGTCTTGCGGCGTCGGAAACACCCGGTCCGGGAACAGCGCCTTGAGCCGCGCGATCATCGCGTCACCCGCCTTGGCGGTCAGTTGCTGATAGGCGATGGCGCGCACGAGCGCCTCATATGGTTCGCGTGCCGCTTTGGGATCGTGGCGGCAGGGGCCGACCCGTTCGATCAGTCCCGCCCAGTCATCGTCGACATTCGCGAGAAACGCGACGGAAGCGTCGTAACGCGCGGGGAGGCTCATGCGGTCTGCGCAGCCTCACGCTCGAGGATCGCCTGCTTGCGCTCGACGCCCCAGGCATAGCCGGACAGCGACCCGTCATGGCGCACCACCCGATGGCAGGGGATGGCGACAGCGAGCTTGTTCGCGGCGCAGGCACCCGCCACCGCCCTGACAGCGGTCGGTGAACCGATGCGGCGGGCGATTTCGGCATAGGAGACGCGCTCCCCAACCGGGATTTCCTGCAACGCCTGCCATACCCGGCGCTGAAAGGCCGTGCCGCGCACATCCAGCGGCAGGTCGAGGCCGATGCCGGGATTTTCGACGAAGCCGACCACGCGCGCGATCAGCGCCTCATAATCGCGATCCATGCCGATCAGGTTCGCCTTGGGGAAGCGGTCCTGCAGGTTGCGCACCAGTTCGTCCGGATCGTCACCCAACAGGATCGAGGCGACGCCCTTTTTGCTGGAGGCGACCAGAATGGCGCCGAGATAGCTCTCGCCGACCGCGAACGTGATCTCCTCGTTCGTGCCCCCGGCGCGATATTGCGAGGGCGTCATGCCCAGCATCCCGGTCGATTTCTCGTAGAACCGGCCGCTGGAATTGAAGCCCGCATCGTATATCGCCCCCGTGACGCTCGTGCCGGTTTCCAACCCCTCGCGAACCTTCTTCGCGCGGTCAGCCGCCGCATAAGCCTTGGGTGTCAGGCCGGTCACGGCCTTGAACACGCGGTGGAAATAGCTCGGGCTTCGGCCCACCGCCGCCGCAACATCTTCCAGCGAAGGTTCTTCCTCGCAGCCTTCGATGTAGCGGCAGGCCCGGGCAACCAGTTCGGCGTTCTCGGTATCGAGCGACTGGCCCTCGGGGTTGCAACGCTTGCACGGCCGGAATCCGGTTGCACGCGCGCTTTCCAAGGTGTCGTGCAACGTCACGTTGCGCGGGTTTGCGGTGCGCGAAGGGCAGGATGGACGGCAATAGATGCCGGTTGTGGTGACCGAATACCAGAGATGGCCATCGGCTGATTTGTCGCGCGCGACTATCCGCGCCCAGCGGGGATCGTTCTCAACGGTGAGCGGCGCGGTGCGCGGGGCAAGCATGGATTGAGCGTGGGTCATCGCATTTCTTCTTCTCTAGCATATTTTCGCGATCTTGCTGGCATGACATGCGTGCCGCACTCCGATCCTTGCTTTCAAATTCGATTTCCCAGCCAGCCGCTCGATCCCAACCGGAAATGCAGGGGAAAGCGTTTGAGGCCCATACCGAAGGCGGTACGGGCCTCATGCTTTCTAACGGGCCAGGCCCATCCAGATCAGGCCTTCTCGATCAGCCCGAGTTGCATCATCGCGGTCAGCCCATCGTCGAGGCCGTTCTCCTCTACGATCAGGCCATCGACAACCTTCAGGACAGTCTTGCCGGTGAAGTGCATCTTCTTGCCCGTTGCCGCAGGCAAGCCTTCGTAGCCGGGGAGGAGATCGTCCCAGGCAGCCCCGGTATGCGTGCCGCCACCTTCCCACTGACCGACGACATAGTCGCCCTCGGCGATCAGGTCGGCAGTGCCCCAGAAGTTGAGGTCGGGGAAGGCCGCGCGAAAATTGGTCATGAAGGCCTTGATGTCCTCGCGGCCACGACGCGGCTCATGCAGCGAATATTGCAGCAGCATGTCGGGGTGGGCGATCTCGTCGATCACTGAAAGATTGACATTCTCGCCCCAGAATTCGGTGAACCAGCGGACGACGACGGCCTTGTTGTCTTCTTCTTTGCTCATGGGAAAATCCTTCCATCATTTTCGGGGCCGGTCAGCGGGATTGTTCGCTGACCTGGGGGCTGGATATGCGGGTGGGGTGGGGGCAGAACTCCGTTTCTTATCTTCAAAACGGAAAGGGCATTGCGGGGCTTTCGTGCCGCCGTCCGCCTCACAAATAAGACGCCATGCGTTGCATCAGCGCGAATTGCGGGATGTTCGTCAGAGCGTTCGCGCGATTGAGATGGCTGTCATAGACACTGCGGGCGCGCGTCGGTTCCTTGTCAGGATCGATGCCGAAGAAGGCCCCGACGGTCTTGCACCAGTCCTGTCCCTTTGCCTCCCGATCGAGCAGGCAGATGTACAACATCGTGTGATCGCGATCGTAGCTTGTCACTTCAGCCGCGGTGGGGGCGGTATCCTCGAAAGCCTGGGCCATTGCGCATTCCTTCCATCGTTCGTGTGAGATCGGCATTGTGTGCGGATCGTTGGACGATGGCGCAGGCGTGGGCAGTCGGAACTCCGATTCATGCTTTGGTATTGAAGAATTGGCCGGTTGGCCGCGCGCCTTTGACGGCGCGCGCCGATATTGCCTGGGGCAAAGCGAAACTCAGCCCGCTGCTGGTGCGCCGAATGGAAGCTAGTTTTTCAGCAGCCGTTCGATCCGCCGGTCGGGCACCAGCCAGAGCAGGATCACGACAATGTAAAGGGCAATCGACACCCATTGCGCATAGAAGGCGACAGGCACGGCAACGATATAGAGCAGCAGGCTGAGCTTGCCCTTGCTATCGGTGCCGACTGCACGTGCCACGGCCGAATCCCGGCCATTGACGGCAATGATTGCCTGCTCAGTCAATGTATAGCCCACCGCTGCCAGCCCCAGCACCACGCCATAAGCCGCGGTCGCCATGGGCGCGAAGGTGCTTTCGTCCAGCCAGCGGATCACAAATGGCACCAGTGACAGCCAGAAGAGCAGGAACAGATTGGCCCACAAGACCCGACCGTTGACCCGCTCCGTCGCCTGCATCAGGTGATGATGATTGTTCCAGTAAAGCCCGACGTTGATGAAGGACACGACATAGGCCAGCAGCATCGGCACCCTTTGCGACAGGGCGGCAAGGCTGCTGTCGTGCGGCACTTTCAATTCCAGCACCATGATCGTGATGATGATGGCGACCACACCATCGGTGAAGGCTTCCAGCCGTCCGGTCTGCATTGTCCGTCTCTCCCCTTAGATATCGCCCATGTCGTTCAGTTCCCGGTCTTCCTTGCCCAACGCGACGAACTGGTCGAGCAGCCATGACGCCGCCGGCCCCGGCGGAATGTCGCGCCGCCAGATGCCCGCGAAGCGATAAGTGCCGCCCGGATGGTCTGGCATGGCGAGGCGCACCAGCGTTCCCGCCACCAAATCCGGCTCGATCATCGCCAGCGGCATATTGCCCCAGCCGATCCCTTCACGCAGCAAGGCATATTTCGCGCCCAGATCGGCGAGCCGCCAAGTTTTGGGACTCATCACCGAATAATCCAGCCCTTCGGTAAAACGTGAGCGGTCAGTGAGGACAAGTTGTGTATAATCGCGTCCCGCGCCGGGGGCGATGCGCTCCATCCGCCCGAGCGGATGGTCGGGCGCAGCGACAGGGACCATCGAAATAGACCCGGCGGCAATGCACTCGACCCCATCGACCCCGGCCGCAAGTGGCCCCGATATGCCGATGATCGCTTTGCGGTCGAGGACCATCGCGGTGATCGCCCCGAGCGCTTCGACATGCAGGCGGAGCTGGACCGTCGGGAATTCGGTGGCGAAGGCATGCAGGACTTTCCCGAGCCGGTCAGTGGGCAACATGACATCGACCGCCAGATCGACCTCGGCTTCGAGCCCGTCGAGCAGTCCCTTCGCCTTGGCGCGCAGGCCGTCGATACCCATCGAAATCGTCCGCGCTTCGGCAAGCAGCGCGCGGCCGGCGACGGTGAGCTGCGGCTTGCGGGTTCCCTCGCGCTCGAACAGCGTAAGGCCGAGCTGGGCCTCGAGGTTTGCGATGCCATAGCTGATTACGGAGACCGCGCGATTCAATCGGCGCCCCGCCGCCGTGAAGCTGCCTGTGTCGACGATCGCGAGGAATATGCGCAACTGGTCGAAGGTCGGTGTGCCTAGATTGCTCACTCTTCTATTTCCTCGAATGCTTCGATGGGTTTTATCCCACTCACCAAGAGGGTTCGCAATCCCTAGATTAGCTCCATCGGCGGCCAATTCTGGTGCGCTATTGGAGAAAGATCATGATCGAACTTCGTCCTTTCGATAGCCTCGGTGCTGCAAATCATGGCTGGCTCGATGCCCATCATCATTTCTCATTCGCCAATTATCACGATCCGGATCGGATGCACTGGGGTAGTCTGCGCGTTTGGAACGACGATGCCATTGCGCCCCAAACCGGATTTCCCCCGCATCCGCACCGCGATATGGAAATCATTACCTACGTTCGGGAAGGCGCGATTACCCATCGGGACAGCCTGGGCAACGAAGGCCGGACCGAAGCGGGCGATGTGCAGGTGATGAGCGCCGGCACCGGCATTCGCCATTCGGAATATAATCTGGAAGATGTGACCACGAAGATCTTCCAGATCTGGATCGTTCCCACCCGCGATGGCGAAGCGCCGAGCTGGGGCGCGAAGCCATTTCCCAAGGGGGATCGCTCGGGCCATTTCGTGACGCTCGCATCCGGTTATGACAATGATGACGATGCATTGCCGATCAGGACCGATGCACGGGTCGTGGGTGCGACGCTAAAGGCTGGGGACACCGCCGAATATTCGCTCGGCAAGGAACGGAAAGTCTACCTCGTTCCAGCAACGGGTGCGATCGAGATCGACGATATCCGCGTGAACGCACGTGACGGTGCGGCCATCAGCGATCTCGATGTTCTGCGGATCACCGCGATTGAAGACAGCGAAATCGTGCTTGTCGACGCCGCATAGGGAGAAGCGGGCCTGCCATCCGTGTTGAAACGATACGGATGGTAGGCCCCAAGCGAAGGACTGGGAGAGGTATCCTTGCCGCTCCGCTATTTCGCGCAGGATAGGGGGCATCCTTGATCTCGATCAGTTCAATCGCCCGATAGCCGGAGTAGGGACGGCCGGAGAGTTGCGGCCGGTTGGCCGTGCGCTGTGCTGTGGAGATGGGGATGTACGAGCATATTCTGATTGCAACCGATGGTTCGGAAGTGGCGCGAAAGGGTGTGGAATGCGGTCTGGCGCTGGCAAAAAGCCTTGGCGCCCGGGCAACGATCATTACCGTGACAGAACGCTTCGGATCTCATGGTGGGACGCTCAAATGGGACCCTGCATCGGGCGAGCGGCCGGGATACGAAGATTGCCTGAACCAGGAAGAAGTCGCGGACGAGATTCTGGCGTCCGCGAAAGCCGCGGCCAGGAAACTGGGAGTCGAGGCCGAGACACTCCACGTTTGCAACGCTCTTCCCGCCGATGCGATTATCGATGCCGCGCAAACGAGAAACTGCCAGCTTATCGCGATGGCATCCCATGGGCGAAGCGGGCTGGGGCGCATATTGCTGGGCAGTCAGACGGCCGATGTGCTGGCGCGTAGTGGTATCCCGGTATTGGTCGTGCGGTAATGCGCGCCAACACAGCGTAGCGCAAAAAGCCTTATGCGGCCGCGCAAGCGGCGCTGCCGATGGCGCGGCGTTCCACGCGGGCGAGCAGGGCGAAACAGATCGCCGCCAGCACGAACCCGCCGATATAGACTTGCACCGCCAGGTCATAATTGCCCATCGTTTCCCGCAGGATACCGGCCAGCGGGGCCATACCGAACAGGAACGGCAGCGTGGCGAAGCCGGAAATGCCCATCACTGTCGCGAAGCGCTGCGCCCCGTAGAGGCGTGACACCAGAACGCCTTTCGCGCTGATGAAACCGCCCGCGCATGCCCCGATCAGCACCGCGTCGAGGATGAGGAGCGGATAGTTCGCCGGAATGATAAGGATGATCCAGACGACCGCTTGCAGCAGGGCGTTGACGGTCAATGCGACGCTGGCATTGAGCCGGTCGGCCAGCCAGCCGAAAACGCCAGAGCCGATAATCCCGGTTCCG
>CAYXMY010000135.1:0-6483 GCA_964466155.1 uncultured Caenibius sp.
GGTGACTCAGATCCAACGGTCTGGTCTCCAAACATTTTACTAGATACGATGTATCGTATCGTTAACTGTCTTTGCGCTGTTTGCTGCTGTTTCCGTAGCGCTTTTCAAGCCAGTTTTGTAGGAAAAAGCCAACGCTTCCACCGCGCCAACGGCTCTGCCCTTTCCCAATATCTCCCGTAATAGCGCGCCTTTTCGGCCTTCGGCGTTGCGTTCGATCACGGCGTCTATCACTGCTTGCTGTGCGTCCTCGCCTGCGATGTCGGCCAGTTCTGCGGCGAGTTCAGGCGACAAAGGACGTTTTCCCTGTCGCAGTCGGGTGATTTCTGCCCGATCAATTTCCATGCGTCGCGCAAGCTCTGCCGCGCTTCCGCACGATTCGATAGCTTTGTCAATAAGTATTTTTGCGCATAGCATGTTGTAAGCCTTTACAACGATAGTTGCTCTCGTTGTAGATATTTACAACGTATTTGGAGCATCAATCATGATCAAAGTTTCGGTAACGTCAACCGAAGTCCGCCACCAAAGCGGCACCGCCAAGGCCACCGGTAAGGCTTATTCTCTCTCTTTCCAAACCGTTTGGCTCCACACCTACGACCGCCACGGCAAGCCCAATCCGTACCCGGAAAAGGTCGAGGTCATTCTCGAAAAGAACGAACAGGGGCAAGCCTTGTTCTGGCCGGTGGGTGAATACACCCTTGCGCCCGAATCGATTTATGTCAACCGGAACGGCGATCTGTCGATCAGTCCGCGCCTTGTCGCCTTGAAGCCGTCCGTCCCCGCTGCTGCCAAGGTGTGATCATGGATCAGGCCATGCACGCGGCGCGTCTGGTGGCGGCCCATTCCGCATTGCTGGCCCTGCTGTTTGAGCAGCAGGGCGACGCCTTCTTCAACGTCGATGGCGTCACGGTCACTCTGTCGCATGAGCCTGATGGCTGCGGCCTGGATGTGGTCTACACCTCTAAGGGCATGCCGGTAGGCGGGGAGGGCATGTGATGCGGCACGCTGCCCCTTCTCTCAAAGGCATGTTCACGCATCCCTGCGGTGTGTGGGTGGCGCCATACCGCTTCTCCGGTGCCGTCTGGTTCGCACCTCTGATCGGCGTCACGCGCGTCGATGCGCTCCGGTGGGACTGCCATGAGTAAGCAAGCCGCGCACCTCTACGGCCTTAAGCTGGCCCATGCGGCCCTGATGGAGCGCCCCGTGAATCATCCGCGGTGGGAGCATGCGGTGATCCTTGCCGAATGGCGCGTTCGGGCCTGGGCCGAATACATCATCGGATGGGGCTGCTGATGGCCTGCGACGTCGCCAGTTTCCTGCATCCGCGCAGTACGCCCGGCATGGTGCGCGCTGTACGGCGCGCGCACGCTCGTTCGGTCGCGGCGTTTGAGGCGCGCGCTGAGCGTGAGGCGGCGCGTAGCGCCGCTGGGCTTGTCTCAGTGTCAACAACTTTTTCGGGGGTGCCTGGTCCGGTTGTTTGGTCTGAAAACTGCATCCAAATTGACCGCCACGCTAGCCGGGTGACCCGGCTGCGTAAGTCACTGGGCGTAGCGGCTAAAAGCCTGCACAACGCTGGCCCGTTGAACCAACAGGTTTGGATGCAAACCCTGACCTATGCAGGGGATAACAGCAACTGGCGTCCTGAGCATATCAGTCGTTTTCTGGACGCGCTCCGCAAGTGGCACTACGCTAAAACCGGAAACAAGACGGTGCGTTATTGCTGGGTCGCTGAGTTGCAGCAGCGGGGCGTCATTCACTATCACGTTGTGGTGTGGCTGGCTGCTGGCCTAACACCCCCAAAGCCCGATACCGCATGGCGCCGGACTGATGCGCGAGGTCTGGTGCATATCGAGCCGCCCATGTGGCCACATGGCATGTCCAACCGGCTTAAAGCCACGGCGCCGATTGCGTATCTCATGAAATACGCGTCCAAGGTCGAATCAAAAAATGTAGGGAATTTTCCCCATGGTGCAAGAATTCACGGTTGCGGTGGCCTTGATAAAGATGGCCGGTCTATTCGTCGTTGGGTGCTTTGGCCTGCGTATGTGCAGGGCAATGCTTCGGTCAACGACAGATACAAGCCTGCGCCGGGCGGCGGCTATTGCAATGATCAAACCGGGGAATTGCTACTCTCTGAATTCGCACCAACGGGCGGCGGCTTTTCTAGCTTTATCAGAGTGCGGCATACGCCGCGAAAAATCGACCCATCCGGGCCGTTCTCCTGGCTTCCAGAATACAACGTTGAGCCCTGCGCGCAGGTCTGAGCGGTGCGATTCTGCGCCAATTTCAATTAACCTGTCTTGAAAGGACAAGAAATGTTCACCGACGTGAAAACCCGTTCCCTCGTCATTCTCGCAAGCCTGGCACTGTCGGCTGGCAGCGTCTTTGCGGCTCTGCCCACTGAAGCGACGACGGCCATTGCAGATTACAAGACTGATGCGCTGGCAGCAATTGGGGCCGTTATGGCGGCTGGTGTGGTCATTTGGGGCCTGATGAAGCTGGCATCTAAGATGGGCTGGCGCTAAAAATGGATTCGGCCAGCACTACAGTAACGGTGCTGGTCGAACCAGCGCCCGCAAACCCTGAGCACATTTCTGATATGTCGGTGCTCTGGGGTTTGTTTCTGGTCGCCGCCGTGGTTGTATTCTGCGCGCGGCGCCTTCTCGATTTATTTCGCGTCGATTCCGACCATTGATCATGTATGCCAAGCTCCGTAGAACTGCAATTTGCGCTCTTGTCGGCCTTTCTGCTGTGGGTGGCGTTTCGGTAAGTCATGCCGGGTATGCTTGGCCTGCTGACCCGCCTGGATTCGTCCGTTCCGGGCCGTGGGGTCAAGGCTACGGTTATGCGGTAAGTGCCAATGATCAGAGTTTCGGCAAAATCGTTCACCAGCAGAATGGGCTGAAATATAACGTTCCGGGTCGCACTGTAACGATGCCGGTGTCTTATCGATTTGCTCAGAATGCGCCGCGTTTTGCGGCGGCTGCGATATTCATGAATCCAGCCGTTAGGGTTGGTGTCGGAGTTGCATCTTGGCTTGGTGTGGCGGGTTTGGTGTGGGATGCTGTAAATAAACTTTGGAAAATTCCAAATACCGAGGGCCTTGATATTGCAGATGGCCTAGAGTATGGCCCGGTGGGTAGGAATATTTGGTTTCCGACGATTAAACAGGCGTGCGCGGGGAGTTTTGGTTATTCGGGGGCTCCGAGTGGTCCGAACTATGAATTTTTGACGCCTTATAATGTTCCTAATGCTGGTGGTGCGGTTTGTCATTATCCGTATAAATATAAGCCTACTGGTGACACTGGGGACGCTACGGTTAATCTTGAAAAAAGGCCGGGGGGGTGTCCGGTTGGCTGGTATTCGACGCCCGCTGGATGTGTCCAGACTCCGCCCATGAAGACGGTGACACAGCCGGAATTTGAGGAAATATTAGCGCCTAAGCCCATGCCTGAAACTGTGCCATGGGAACTGCCTGAGCATACGCCGTTGCCAGTTGAACCCAGCCCCGGCCCATGGATCAACCCGGAACCCGGCACAAATCCGCAACATCGCCCGCAGTTTGTTCCAAACGGTGACCCGGTGCCAAACCCGAATTACAACCCGAATGCAGATCCCACGCCAGAAAATCAGCCGTGGATTCAGCCGGGCGTGAGGCTAAATCCATCGCCCGCGCCTAATGAGCCGTTTCGTACTGATGTTAAGCCTATTGACAGGCCGAAGCCGACGAATACGCCCATGCCTGGGCCAGAATCTGAGCCGTCGCCTAACCCGGCAAATCCAAATCCTAATCAGGGCGATAAACCAAAGCCCGAGGATAAACCCGGTTTGTGCGATGAATACCCGGATATTCTTGCTTGCTCAAAACCTGAGCTAGACACTCCTGATGGTGAAATTCCTAAAAGCAATAAGGAAGTGAGCTACACGCCAGATAGTCTATTTGGCGGCGGTAGCTGCCCAGCAGATATTTACGTCACGGCTGGGGGGCAGCAGCTAAAGGCTTGGGATTGGCAGCAGTCATGCAGTCATATCGTGACGTACTTTAGACCGGTAATGCTGTTCCTTGGCGCGATTGCGGCATTTCTGGTTTTGGCTGGAGGAACAAACGAATGAAAATCGGAACATGGCTTCTGTCACTTGTCACGCCTTGGCTTGCCAAGATATTGACGGCGCTGGGATTTTCAGTAGTGACCGTGGTTGGTTTCAATCTTGCGATTAACGCGGTTAAGGATCAGTTGGTCAGCAGCGTTAACCAGCTTCCCGCAGACATGCTGAATGTATTTCTCCTGGCCGGTGGCGGCGTAGCGCTCGGCATGGTGACTGGCGCTGTAGCAACTCGCCTGTTGCTCTGGCAGATTAAAAATGCCACGCGCATACTCGGAATGAATCCGCAATGATCACGGTCATTACTGGCACGCCTGGAGCTGGAAAAACCCTCTACGCTATTGAAAAACTGTTGTTGCCGTTAATCGGAAAAACAGTAAAGAGCAGGGATGCTGCGGGAAATGAAATAGAAATTCCGCGCACGATTTACACGAATATCAACGGCCTGTTGATCGACCATGAGTTAATCGACGGTGGCGATAATCAGGGGCTGCGTGATTGGCACAAGTGGGCCAAACCCGGTTCGGTGATCGTATTTGATGAATTTCAGAAGGTATGGGCGCCGCGTGCTAATGGCTCGAAAGTGCCCGATGATGTGCAGGCGCTGGACACCCATCGTCACATGGGCGTAGATTTCGTACTTATTACGCAAAGCGTGATGAATACTGATAGGCATATTCACGCCTTGGCGGGCCGTCATTTGCATGTGCGTCGTGTTGGCAATATGCGCGCCGCATTGGTCTACGAATGGGATCATGTCAGTAAATCCCTGATGTATTCCAAATCGATCAATAAGACGCCATGGCGCTACAGCAAAAAGGTTTTCAAGCTGTACAAAAGCGCTGAGTTGCATACAAAGCAGCCGCGTAAAGTGCCCACGCTGATATGGTTCGTCCTGGCTGGTGTGCTCGGTGTCGCGGTTATGACGCCTGCCACAATCCAGCGTCTGAGCGAGAGGGCAACCGGCACGGCTGCAAAAGTTGATCAGGTCAAACCTGCAACGCCTGGAGCACCGGTGGCGCCTACCGCCCCAAGTGCGGCGCCGAATGCAGTAGCGTCCATGGCGCCGCCAGCACCGGATGAACGGGTCGACTTCATGCCTCGGCTCGCTGATAAGCCATGGACTGCGCCGGCCTATGACCATCTGCGGACTGTGGTGCATATGCCCGTGATTGCGGGCGGCGCCTGTATGCAGGGCCGTTGTGTGTGCGTTACCGGCGATGGCGCTCGCCTGGATGTGTCAAGTAACGCCTGTGCCGATTGGATACAGGCGCGGCCCTTCAATCCGTATCGTCTGCCGGTGGTCAACGTGGCCGACGTGCGCGCCGGTACGGTCGCGGCTGGTACACCGTTGACAGCGGGTCAAAACGCTGCTGTTCCTTCGGAGACCGTAGCCGTAGTGCCCGTGCCTTCCGGCGTCTCCAACCCGCGCGCAGAGTCCAAATCGCTGGCCATCCTGCCGCCATGATCGCCAGTACACCCAGAACCGCCAGCGGGTGATTGGAAACCCATTGCGCCGCCAAATTTGTTAAATCCGCACCGTAAAACATAAAATTAGTCAATGGTGAAAACCCCTATTGACATTTAAATTTACCGTATTGTGAAATAAAACGGTAAATAAATAATGTCAATTAGTAATTTCCCTATGGACAAAATAACATGCATGGGGTATGGGGCTTTGCCCCATGTCGCTGCTGTTCCTTCGGAGACCGTAGCCGTAGTGCCCGTGCCTTCCGGCGTCTCCAACCCGCGCGCAGAGTCCAAATCGCTGGCCATCCTGCCGCCATGATCGCCAGTACACCCAGAACCGCCAGCGGGTGATTGGAAACCCATTGCGCCGCCAAATTTGTTAAATCCGCACCGTAAAACATAAAATTAGTCAATGGTGAAAACCCCTATTGACATTTAAATTTACCGTATTGTGAAATAAAACGGTAAATAAATAATGTCAATTAGTAATTTCCCTATGGACAAAATAACATGCATGGGGTATGGGGCTTTGCCACATGTCACGGCTTATCGCGCAAAGTGCCCCCTGGCATGCTGGCCGCAGTGTAAACCGCGCCCCAACTGTCCATGTCTCGGCGGCTCATGTCATATCGAGGTGTCGCGGCGGTCGCGTCCAGGCTGCTTTTGGTCGCGGGGGCGTTCGGCGCAAGCCTGCGCCCGGGTTGCTCGCGCCCTGAAAAACAGGCTGTTGAAAGTGCCAGGGCCTACCGGGCAAGCTTGCGCCGCACGGTAGGCCCTGGCCTATGTGGAGTGTTTACAGATCGTAGAGAAATGACGAAAAGGGTTTGCGCCGCGTCAGTAGGTCGCGTGTGCTCTGATAGATACGATGTATCTTATGTTTAATCCGAAACGCATGGCAATCCACTATCAATC
>CAYXMY010000136.1:0-6419 GCA_964466155.1 uncultured Caenibius sp.
CTTTCAACGGGAAGATCTACTCGGATTTCGAGTTCACCCCCTTGCCGGCCCGGCCGGTGGTGGCGTCGCACGAAGGCGGGAAATCCATCTTCCGGACGGACAAGCTTTCCGGAGGCCGTATCGGCGGCGGCGGGCCGGAAGGAGCAATGGCCCACTATATCCGCGTCACCCAGGCGAAAATCGGATCGACGCTCTATCCGCTGGCCGATCATGTCGAATATGGCGAAGCCGCGCTGGCCGAGCCGCTCTCGGTCGCTCTGCACGGGATGCGGCTCTTGGATGTGCAAGCGCATCACAAGGTCGCCGTGCTCGGCGCCGGGCCTATCGGCCTGTGCGCCGTGGCCATGCTGCGCCACCTGGGCTGCACCGATATCGCGATTTTCGACCGGGTGGACAGCCGCCTCGAACGCGCCACAGCGCTGGGTGCGGGCCTCGCGGTCAACACGGCGGAAGAAAGCATCAGCGATGCGCTTTGCCGCTTCCACGGGGAAGGCAATCGCTTCGGCGCGCGCTTTGCGCAAACCGATGTCTTCATCGATTGCGTCGGGGTCGAAGCCGTGCTGCGGGAAGCGATCGCCATCGCCAAATACAAGGCGAGGATCGCGATCATCGCTCTCTACAAGAAACCCACCAGCGTGGACCTGTTCAAGGTCATGGCGAACGAAATCCTCATCAGCGGATCGATTGCCGACGACCGCAAACCCGAATTCGGCGAAGCGCTGGAAATGATCGCCGGGGGCCAGCAGGACCTGACCCCGCTGATCAGCCATCGCCTCGATTTCTCCCATTTCACCGACGCGCTCGCCATCGCCCGCGATGCCGTGCAATCCGCCAAGGTGATGTTGACGTTCAATCAGGAACCCGCATGACTGCCCCCAACGACATTGTAATCGACGATCTGGCCGATCCCCGCATCACCCCGGCGATTGCCGCCGCGCGCGAAGGACCGGCCGATTTCCCCGCCGATATCGACGTGGACGGCATTCTCGCCCGCGCCAGCGCCATGACCGGCGGGCTGACCGATTTCGGTGAGGATACCGGCTTTCGCGAACGGCTGGCCGTGGTCATCCAATCCTTGGCCGAGGACGAAGGGCTGACGCGCGGCGGGCGGATCACCATTCTCGATCACGCGGTGCGCGTCATGGCGAACCGCCTGCGGATCGAGGATCTGGTCAAGCAGCATCCCGAAATCCTCGACATCGAAATCGACCGCCCGCTGATTATCGCCGGGCTGCCGCGTTCGGGCACCACCCATCTCGTCAACTGGCTGGCGCGCGACGAGCGGCTGCGTTCGCTGACATTGTGGGAATCGGAAGAGCCCGTCCCCTCCGCTCCGCCGCCCCCGCCGGGCGAGCCCGATCCGCGCGAAGTCCGCTCCGCCGAATTCTGGGGCCATTTCGAATCCATGCTGCCGCACATGGCGGCGATGCACGGGATGGAAGCGAGTTCGATCCACGAGGATAACGAACTGCTTTACATGGATCTCAACTGTTACAGCTGGGAATTCCAGACCCGCCTGCCGCGCTGGATCGACCACTATTTCGCGCATGACCGCACCGGCAGCTACCTTTACGAAAAGAAGGTGCTGCAAGTGCTGACCTGGTTCCGCGGGCCGAACCGCTGGATTCTGAAATCGCCGCAGCACATGGAAAACCTCGCGCCGCTGAAAGCCGCGTTCCCCGATGCGACGCTGGTCATCACACACCGCGATCCGGTGGCGGTGATCCGTTCGCTGACGACCATGCTGGCCTATGGCGACCGCATCCGCCGCGATCCGGTGGACCCGCCGGGCTGCGCCCGCCACTGGTCCGCGCGGATCGAGCGTCTGCTGCGCGAATGTGTCGCCCAGCGCGATGCCTGGGGGCCGGAACAATCGCTCGACGTGCTGTTCCATGAATACATGGCCGATCAGGAAGGCGTGCTGCGGCAGGTTTACGATCTCGCCGGGCTGGAACTGACGCCCAAAGCGGAGGCCAGCCTGCTCGGCTATCTCGCCGAAAACCCGCGCCATCAGCATGGCCGCGTGATCTACGATCTCGAAGGGGTGTTCGAAGTAGACGTGGCTGAGCTGCGCGAACGCTTCCAATTCTATTACGACCGCTACCCCGTGCGGTGGGAGAACTGACATGGACAAGACTGCAATCGAAGCCAAGGCATCCGAACGCCTGCTTTCCGGCCAGGCATGGGAAGATTTCTGCGACACGCTGAAAGTCGCGGGCAAGATGATCGACCAGTTCGGCGATCAGCCTTCCGATCTGGACCGCGCGGAATGGTATCGCTTCCTCACCCGCCTGACCCGCTCAAGCTTCGAGCGCTTGATCGAAAATGCCGAACCTACCCGCCCGCGCCTGCGCGACATGGTGTGGCGCCAGTCGATCAATTTCCAGACGGTCGATCAGGATCACCTGATGTGCCAGTTCGACGAAGCGCGCGATTACCGCATCGTCGGCACACCGGGCACGATCCCCTATTTCGTGCTCGCGCTGTGCACCGCCCCGGCGGCGGACGATGTCGGCGCGCGCGACTGGGCGCCGCTGGGCGTGCCGGGACTCAAGGAATTCGACCCCTCGAACCTCAAGACCACCGGCTTCCTCGGCAGCCAGCAACTGCATAAGGAAGCGGACGGTTCGTTCGAGATTATCCTGTCGCAGAACGATCCGGGCGAAGGCAAGAACTGGCTCAAGCTCAACGCCGATACCAACTGCATCCTGATCCGCTATGTGTGGAGCGACCGCGCGAACGAGATTTCGCCCGACCTGCGGATCGAACGGATCGACGGGGCGGAACCCGTGCCCCTCTCCCCCGCGCTGATGGCCAACGGTCTCGCCTGGTCGGGGCAGGCCGTGCTTGGCTATGCAGAACTGGTGCGCAACTGGTGGCAGGGCAATCAGGGCAATTTCTCCGCCAAGCTCAACCGGCTCGATTTCAGCCGCGCGCAGTATCTGTCCAACGGCGGCGTGCCGGATCGGCATGTGGCGTTCGGCGGCTGGCAGAAGGGGCTGGACGAGGCGCTGGTGCTCGAATTCACCCCGCCCGAATGCGAATACTGGAATTTCCAGATCTGCAACATCTGGCAGGAAAACCTGGATACGTTCGAGGATGGCAACGGCTGGGTGAACAATTACCGCTTCAACGCGGAGCCCGATGGCACGGTGCGCATCGTCATTTCCGAACGCGATCCGGGCGTGGGCGGCAACTGGGTCAACAGCTTCGGTCATGACAAGGGCCAGTGGGGCCTGCGCTTCATCCGCACCGAAACGACGCCGCCGGTCAAGCTGTGGCGCCTGCCGCTGGCCGATCTCGATACGCGCGGGGAAGAGGCGCTCGATCCCGCCGCAGCGGTCGACACCGGCCAGTTCGTGGATTGATGCCATGGCTGTCCTCTCACTCGACCATGTGAACATCCGCACGCCGGACGTGCCGGGCACCGCCAACTTCTTCTGCGACCTTCTGGGCCTCAGGAAAGGGATCGCGCCGGGTGCTGCCTCCATCGAAACGGGCTGCTGGATCTACGATCCGGCGGACCGGCCGATCGTCCATATCGGCCCGATCGACGCCGCCTATCCCAGCGATGCGATGATGCCGTTCACCCCCGCCCGTGGCGGCGGCTCGGTGCATCACGTCGCGCTGGAGTGCGACGACCGCGCCGGGATCGTCTCCCGGCTGGAAGCCGCCGGGATGGATTATGCGGTGAGCGATATTCCCCAGATCGGGTTGCGGCAGATTTTCGTGGAGGAACGCAACGGCATCCTGCTCGAACTCAATTTCCGGGGCGAAGCCTGAGATGCTCGGACCTGACGATCTCACCGTTGCCGCGCCCCCCTTCGGCCATGTGCCGCTGCTCGACCGGCTGCCCGCCTTTTGCGATGCCGGGTTCAAGGGCCTCGCCCTGATGCCCACCGATGTCTGGGCACTGGAAGCGCAAGGGATAGCCGCGGCGGAAATCGCCGCGCGGATCGCCGATCACGGCCTTGTCGTGAACGAAATCGACTGCACCGCCTGCTGGCTGCCCGCCCAGCGCGCCAAGCCCGCGACCGACGAACTGGGCGAACTGATCCACACGCTGACGCCCGAGCGCGTGATCGAAACCGCCGCGCGAATCGGCGCCCGTTCGGTGCAGGCGGTGGAAATCAGCAATGTCGCCGTCGATCCGGACGCGGCGGCCGAAGCTTTCGCCGCATTGTGCGACAAGGCGGCAGAGCATGGCCTCAAGGCGCATATCGAATTCCTGCCCACCGGCGGCATTCCCGATCTCGCCAGCGCCTGGCGCATCGTCGAAGCGGCGGGGCGGCCCAATGGCGGGCTGACCATCGATAGCTGGCACCTGTTCCGCAGCGGATCGACGCTGGACCAACTCGCGCAGATCCCGGGCGAGCGGATTTTCACCGTGCAGATCAACGATGCCCCTGCAACGCCGCAGGCCGACCTGTGGGAAGAACTGATGACCGGCCGCCTGCTGCCGGGCCAGGGTAGTTTCGATCTGATCGGCCTGATCCGCACGCTGGACGCCATCGGTGCACGCACGCCCATTTCGGTGGAAGTCTTCTCCGCCGAACTCGCCAGCCTCCCCATTGCCGATGCCGCACGCGCGCTTGCCGACAGCAGCACGGCCATCATTCGCCAAGCAAGGACCACTGCATGACTACCCAAGGCACTCTCCCCGGCGCGGTCGTCGTCGGCACGGGCTTCGGCCTGTTCACTCACGTTCGCGCGCTGCGCGAAGCGGGCTTCGAAGTGCGCGCCATCGTGGGGCGCGACCGCGAAAAGACCGCCCAGCGCGCCGCGCCGCTGAACATTCCGCTGGCCACCAACGACCTCAACGAAGCGCTGGCCGATCCGGCGATCAAGCTCGTCACCGTGGCGACTCCGCCGCACGCGCATTACACCCCGGTGATGCAGGCAATTGCCGCCGGGCGCGCCGTGATGTGCGAAAAGCCCTTCGCCAAGGATTTGGCACAGGCGCGCGAAATGCTGGCCGCCGCCGAAAAGGCGGGCGTGATCCATGCGCTGGGCGCCGAATTCCGCTTCGACAGCGCGCAGGCATTACTGCGCCGCGTGGTGCAGGACGGCACAATCGGCGATCCGGTGATGTTCCACCGCATTTACCAGCAACCGGGCGGCGATCCGAACGAGGTACTGGCCGACTGGTGGACCGACGCCAGCCAGGGTGGCGGTTTTCTCGGCGCGTTCGGCACGCACATGATCGATCAGGTGCAGTCCACCGTGGGCGCAATCACCGCCGTCAGCGCGATCCTGCGCAAGCTGACGCCGGGCCGCCCGCACCAGACCTCGGACGATTACTACACCGTCCAGTTCGAGACTGAAAACGGCTGCCAGGGCGTAATCGAAGCCGCGCTGGCCTTCCCCGGCCCGTTCGTGATGTCCGCCAAGATTGCGGGCACCAAAGGCGCTGCCTGGATTCAATCGGGCGCGGCCTTCGGCGATCCGGAGGAAGTATGGGTGCAGGACGAGAACGGCGAACGCCGCCAGATCGAAATGCCCGCCGAACTGGTCAATGCGGCGCCCACGCCGTTCCCGGTCAGCGAACTGATTCAGACCGAAATGGACCGCTGGCACACGCAGGGCTTCGACGTGGCCCCTTACGCCAAGCTGTTCGGCCAGATTAAGGCCCGGCTGGAAGGGCGCACACCGCCGTTGCCCGAACCGGCAGGTGATTTCCGCGATGCCGCCGCCGGGCAGGCAGTTCTCGATGCAGCGCGCCGTTCGGCGGCAGAGCGGCGCTGGGTGGAGGTTGAAAAGGTATGAGCAAGGTTACATTCGATTATTCCGGCGCGCATGTGCTGGTCACGGGCGGCACCAGCGGGATCGGCGCGGCAACCGCCGCCGCCTATCGCGATGCGGGGGCCGATGTCACCATCACCGGGACGCGCGGCAGCACCGGTGAGTATGACGCCGACCTGTCGGGCTATCGCTATCTCCAGATGGATATCGAAGATGGCGCCAGCATCGATGCGGTAGCCGCCGCGCTGCCCCGGCTCGACATCCTCATTAACAACGCGGGGATGGCGCTGCCCAGCCTCGGGCTGGACGAATACGAGCCGGAGATTTTCGCCCGCGCGGTCAACATGCTGCTGATCGGCGCATTCCGCATGGCGCGGCGCAGCGTTGACCTCTTGGCGCAGAGCAAGCTGGAAGGCGGCGCTTCGGTGGTCGGCATCGCGTCGATGAGCTCCTATTTCGGGATTCCCATCGTGCCGGGCTACGGTTCGGCCAAGACCGGCCTGCTCGGCCTGACCCGCGCGCTGGCGGTCGAATGGGGCCCGCGCAACGTGCGCGTCAACGCGGTGGCGGCCGGATTGACGCAGAGCAAGATGACCGCGGGGACGTTCGCAGAAGAAGCATGGACCGCCCCCACCTTGCAGCGCACTCCGCTCGGCCGCCTCGGCGCGCCGGAGGAT
>CAYXMY010000137.1:0-6416 GCA_964466155.1 uncultured Caenibius sp.
AGGAGATCGTTCAGCGTTATTTCGAGAAAGCCTGGGTGAAGGCAGGCGGTTTGTATGTGCTCGCTCGGTCCATGGATGAGGCCCGCAGTGGTGTGCTGCTAGGTTGAAGTTATTTCAATCTTATCTTGATTTAACAACCGAAATGTGTACATCTCCGCCCCGATCGAGCAATTCGGAATGTGGTCTATGGAAAATACATCTGATGACGGCGCATCACCACAGCCGCAAGCTGCGCTCCGTGCTAAAGCATTTTCCAGGCGTCTTGTCCAAGCCTGTGATACTTCTTCGAAGAATCCTCCACCTGCCCATGGGCGCCTGACGTGGCTCAAAAATGAACTCGCCAATTTAGGTGCAACAACGACCGTTGAGACGGTGCGCAAGTGGTATATAGGGGAGATGAAACCGCGCCCCGATAAAGTGGCGCTCCTGGCTCGTATTCTGGAAGTCGATGAAGCCTGGTTGTCGCTTGGGGTTGACCCGAGCATGACTCCGCGTGAGCGTAAAGTTCGCGATGCCATGGCGGATGGTGCTGTCAACCTTGTAGCGGGGTTCATCCAGATGGATGGCGGACATCCGGCTTTTCCCGATGAGGATTACAAAGGGCATACTGATATCCATGCGATCATCAAGGGTGCCAAATACGAGTTTCACGTAACAGTTGGAGACGCTGACGGAAAATTCGCAGTGCCATCCAAGCGCAAGAACATGATTGTATTGGGTCTTGTGCGCCAGTCGGGTTTTTGTGTCGATTTGTACGAAATTGACGAAGAGACAATCAAGCAGAACGGTCGCCGCCGCGGCGGTTCGGTGGAAGTGACGACGGATTTGGAGAAACTTCGGCACATCACCAGTTTCGCCGAGCGTCTGTAATAGTCCAACAGCGTCCCAGCGCGTCCCAATAATTTGCGGGTAACAGGGTGGGTATCGAAAAAGCAAAAACACTATAAAGTAGCAAAATCAATATCTTATACACTTAATTCGAGTCCCTCCTCCGCTACCAACATCCTGTTTGCCAACACCTGCGAACGGTTGAAAAAATCCCTGATTTCCGCTGGTTTAAGGCCATTTTCTGATCGTTGGCGATTGCCTTGTTTGCCTGCAACTGCGGTCGATGGGGGCCTAATCAGAGGGCTTTGCAAGGCCCCGCAGAAGCGAGGCCCCCAACCATGCTGACAGGCACCGCTATCCGCAATGCCGAACCCAGAGAAAAGCCTTACAAGGTATCGGATTCGCAGGATACCACAGTTTGTGATGCATAATCCGCTGCAGGCTTTTCTTTCGTTGGGCTCGGTGGTGCTGTCGATCACGGGGCGGAAGCACTGTATGCAGACATGGGACATTTCGGCCGCAAGCCGATCAGCTGAGCCCGTGCGGTTGCCCATGGTCATTCTGGCGACCCTTGCCACCGTCATTGGCAGTCAGGGGGTCATCTCCGGGCCTATTCCCTGACGCAGCGGGCCATTCCGGGGATGGCGTTGTGGCGGGAGTATATTTTTGCGCTGATGATGCGCAATTCCGAAAGTGCGATGGAGTTTTTCAAGCTGGCCACCAATCGCGTGGTGGAACTGGGCAGTCAGGTGGAGATTTAGCGGATTACCTCGCGGTGGGCGGGGTTTCCGGTGTCAGATGACACTGTGTTCCAGAGTGCGGCTGGGACGGAACTAGGGTAGGTGGTGTCCCGGTTTTCGTGTCGCTGCCCCAGTTTCGATTTCTGGCGAAAATCTAGGCTTTCAGCTATGCCGGGACAGAATTTTTATCGATCTGCTTCCTTGTGCGAAAAACTGCTTTCTGCAAATCGACTGGCGCATCATTGCGTCGTTGCCGGTGTTCGACTACCGGCGTACCCAGGCATGATTGGAACATTGAGAAGACGAATGAAAAACGGCTATCGGGTCAGTTTCGTCGCGGCAGTTGCTTTGTTATTCTCGTCTTCAGCGCAAGCCGGCACGTCGATCAGCGGGCCGGATAAGGCCGACTCTTTGCTGCTTATGGTCAGTGCGGCTCTGGTGCTATTCATGACTTTGCCCGGGCTTGCCTTGTTCTACGGCGGCCTGGTGCGTGCGAAGAACTTCTTGTCGGTCTTAATGCATTGTTTTGCTTTAGCTGCGCTGGCTTCGTTGCTCTGGTTCCTTGCCGGTTATAGCCTCGCGTTCCGGGGGAGCAATCCGTTCATCGGAGATCTGTCGGCCATGGGGCTGAGCGGCCTGCATGCAGTACGCGACGGGCTTACGGTACCTGAGAACATATTTGCTCTCTACCAAATGATGTTCGCAATCATCACGCCGGCCCTGATTGTGGGCGCTTTTCCTGAACGTGTCCGCTTCGGCTGGCTCATGGCCTTTTCGGCGCTTTGGCTGATGCTCGTCTACGTGCCGGTCGCTCATTGGCTTTGGGGCGGCGGTTGGCTCGCCACGTTGGGCGCACGCGATTTTGCGGGCGGGATCGTGGTGCATACGACGGCAGGTATGGGGGCGCTTGTGCTGGCAATCATGATTGGTGCGAGAAAGGGCTTTCACCATTCGATGATCCCGCCCCATAGCCCTGCAATGACCATGATCGGGGCGGGGATGCTCTGGGTCGGGTGGTTTGGTTTCAACGGTGGTTCTGCCCTCGTCGCAGACCAGTCGGCCGGGACAGCCCTTCTGGCAACGCATCTCGCGGCTTGCTCCGCGGCTCTTACCTGGGCAGTTGTTGAACATCTGAAGATCGGCAAACCGACGTCTATTGGTCTGGTGACCGGTGCAGTTGCGGGGCTGGCCACGGTTACACCGGCCGCCGGGTATATTTCGCCAGCAGGAGCAGTTGCCATTGGAATACTGGGTTCGCTTGCTTGCTTTGCGATCGTGCTGGTTGTGAAACATCGTTGGAAGATTGACGACTCGCTTGATGTCTTCGCTGTCCACGGTGTTGGCGGCATGCTGGGCTCCGTATTGCTGGCCCCCTTCGCCAGCAGGATATTGGGAGGCACAGGTCTCGCTCCTGGTCAGACCATCTTGGGCCAGTTCTTGTTGCAGGGGGGCGCTGTCGCTGTCGTAGCGCTTTGGTCGGTGGTGATGACCGTGATTTCGGCCCGCGTCGCGGCGTTGTTATTGCCGATGCGCGTTGACCCTGAGCAGGAATTTGACGGTCTCGATCTCAGCCTGCATGGCGAACGGGCTTACGAATTCGATTAATTGCAAGCCTCCTTCGCCGAGAGTGAGACGAAGTACTCCCTTTCAGCCGCTTGACGTAGGCGGGCATTGTGGGCCTAACCAGCGATGAAGGCTATCGCTTCACTTTGCGAAGATGGGCCTGGAAACCGCGTTCCGCCTCGCCAGACGCAATCGACATGCCCTCATCCCGAACCTCGCTCGGCGTCACGCCAAACTGCTGGCGGAAAGCCCTCAAGAACTGATTGCTGCTGGAGAAACCCAACTTGTGGGCGATGCTGGTGATCGAACCGGTCTTGCCTCGGTGCGAAAGGAGCTGGCGGTAGGCGGCGTTCAGCCGCCTGTCGCGGATGACGGCCCGCACCCCGCCGTCCCCGGCGAACATCCGGTAGAGATGGGCGCGTGACACCCGGAACTGCTGCATGAGAAGTGCCAGATCGAGGTCCGGGCGGTGTAGGTTCGCATCGATGAATTGCAGGACACGCTCGCGGAATATCCGGCTCAGCACCGGATCGTCCGGCAGCTCGTCTATCGTCCGGCCGGCAATCACGGAGACAAGCAGCGTCGTGACCGCCTCCTCGATGGCTAGCGCAACCGCGATGCCCATGGATGGCAAGCGGTCCAGACTCATAATCAGATCGGAAATCAGCCGGGTGACCGGCAGGCCGGCCTTGAGGATGAGGCCGTCCAGGGGCCGGCCGCCCAGCGCCCGATCCAGCGGCGCGCGCGGTAAAACAAGGGGCAGCCCTGAACCAGCAGAAAACCGACTTGTAAAAGCCCGGCCAAGATCCAGAAGGCAGACATCGCCATCTTCGATGGTTATCGTGTGCCCTTGGCAATCCATCTTTCCGTTCGCCGTCGTGAAGAGTTCAAGCATGTAGAAATCGCTCATCTCACTCCTCAGAGTCAGGCGCCGGCTTCGGTTAAGGTGCTGGGCACTGAAGGTCGTGCGGGAGACCATCAGTCCGGCAATAAAACGTGCGTCGATCGATCCTTCCAAATGGGTGTTGCGCGCACTTTCAAGCGGCAGGGCATCAAAGAATGGGGCAACCATCTCGCGCCAGTAATCGCTGCGCAAATCCGACTCGACGAAGTTTGTCGATAAAAAAAGCCTGTCCTCCATGTCTTCGTTTAAATCTTCCCCAAGTCGCTTTCAACTGCCCGCATCGTTATATGCGGGCGCACCATGAGATGAGCCCTTGCGCCGAAGAAAAAGAGCCCCTGCGCCGATCACAAACTGCGCGTTGCTTTATTATTTCCTCCTGCTTGAAATACCCCTTAGGAGGTTGGGTTGTGAAAATGAAATCGGTGAGCCGCATCTCCCTTCTGCTCGGGAGCACGGCGCTGGTTGGGGTTGTGGCCATCTGCCTGGGATCGGAAGCTGCCGCGCAGACTTTCACCGGCAACCAGACGACGAGTGGCCCATTTGCTGGTGGGACGCAGGTATTCTACGACGCCAGCACACTCAACGCCTCGGCTGCCGATGCCGTCAGCGGCGGGACGCAGATATTCTCCGACACCAGCACGCTCAACGCCTCGGCCGCCAATGCCGTTAGCGGCGGGTTTCAGAGTTTCAACGACACCAGCGCGCTGAACGCTTCTGCCGCCAATGCCATTAGCGGCGGGACACAGTATTTCTACATCACCAGCACGCTCAATGCTTCGGCCGCCGATGCCGTCAGCGGCGGGACGCAGTTTTTCATCGACTCCAGCGTACTCAACGCCTCGGCTGCCAATGCCGTCAGCGGCGGGACGCAGAATTTCTACAACACCAGCGCGCTGAACGCCTCGGCTGCCAACGCCGTCAGCGGCGGGATGCAGAATTTCGGCGACACCAACGCACTGAACGCCTCGGCTGCCAACGCCGTCAGCGGCGGGACGCAGAATTTCGGCGACAGCAGCGCACTGAACGCCTCTGCCGCCAATGCCGTCAGCGGCGGGGAGCAGTATTTCTGGGGCACCAGCGCACTCAACGCTTCGGCCTCCAATGCCGTTAGCGGCGGGATGCAGGATTTCAACAACACCAGTTCGCTCAACGCCTCTGCCTCCAACGCCGTCAGCGGTGGGACACAGTATTTCTGGGGCACCAGCGCGCTGAATGCCTCAGTCGCCAATGCCGTTAGCGGTGGGACGCAGAATTTCAGCGAAACCAGCGTACTCAACGCCTCTGCCACAAATGCGGTCAGCGGTGGGCAGCAGTATTTATATAACACCAGCGCGTTGAACGTGCTGGCCAACAATGCGCTCACGAAGGATGTGACGGTCAATTTCGACAATCAGGTCGGCGGTCCCGGCGGTACGTTGCGGCTCAACGGTTACAGCACCGTGGTCGGCGCCGTCCGGAGTCTGTCGGCCGGTTCGGGTATCATCGAGAATGGCGGTGCTGCCGACAGTATCCTGACGCTCGACGGTTCGACCGCTGGGAGTTCGGCCTTCTCCGGCCTGATCCGCGATGGCGGTGCGGGGCGGCTGGGGCTGACGCTGGCCAGCGGCACGCTGAGGCTCGACGGCGTGCACAGTTATAGTGGCCCGACCAATGTGCACAGTGGCGCAACGCTCGCGGTCAGCGGCTCGATCGCCTCCTCGCAGATGCTGACGATCAATGGAACGGTTGCCGGCACCGGCACGGTGGGCAACACCAGCGTCAATGCGGGCGGCACGATCGCGCCCGGCAACGGCGGCATCGGCACGCTTTCGGTGCAAGGCAATCTGGCCATGGCCGCCGGTTCGCGTTTCGCAGTCCAGATCGACGGCAGCGGCGCTTCCGACCGCATCGCCGTCACCGGCGCCGCCAACATCAGCGGTGCAACGCTCGATGTCTCCGCTTCCGGCCTGGCGCTCGCACGCTACACGATTCTCACGACCACCGGCGGCCTCACCGGAACCTTCGGGACTCTGACCGGCGATGTCGGCCCGATCTCGGCCTTCATAGGCGTCACCGCCAACTATGATGCTAACAACGCCTATCTCGATATATCGAGGGTGCGCGACTTCGCCGACGCCGGCGTGACCCGGAACCAGAAGGCAGCGGCCTACGGCATCCAGAGCATTTCGGGCGGCAATCCGTTCTTCACCGGTAATGCACTCTACAACGCGGTGCTGGCGCTGCCGACCGATGCCGCCGCCCGCAACGCCTTCGATCAACTCTCCGGCGAGGTTCATGCCTCGGCGAAGATAGCGCTGATTGAGGACAGCCGCTTCGTGCGCGACGCCGCAACGAACCGCATCCGCGCGGTTTTCGGCGCGGTCGGTGCATCGCGTGCGCCA
>CAYXMY010000138.1:0-6291 GCA_964466155.1 uncultured Caenibius sp.
CGGGTTGCAGTTGATCATGATCGTTTCGAACCCGGCCTCTTCGAGCGCGAAACAGGCATGGCAGCAGCAATAATCGAACTCGATCCCCTGCCCGATCCGGTTCGGCCCGCCACCGAGAATGACGATCTTGCGCCGGTCGGACGGCATGGCTTCGTCTTCAGGCTCACCGAAAGTCGGCGCTTCGTAGGTCGAGTACATGTAAGGCGTGATCGCCTCGAATTCCGCCGCGCAGCTATCGATCCGCTTGAACACCGGATAGACGCCCAGCTTGTGGCGCAGTTCGCGCACTTCTTCTTCGCTGGTGGCCCCGGCCATGGCACGGATCGCATCGTGCAGCAGCCCCGAACGCTTGGCCTGGGTTTCACCCAGACCACCCGCGACATGGACCGAACGCACGGCCAGCGTGGCAAGTCGCTTGTCCGAAAAGCCCATTGCCTTGACCCGCCGCAGACCTGCGGCATCGGTGGGCAGGCCATGTTCGGAAATCCGGGCCTCTTCGGCGATGATTTCTTCGATATGGCGCAGGAACCACTTGTCGTAAGCCGTGATCGCGTGGATTTCGTCCACGGTGAAGCCTTCGCGGAAAGCCTGCCCGATCTTGAGCATGCGATCCGGCGCCCGCACGGCCAGCGCGGCAGTGATTTCCTCGCGCCCCGCGCCTTCCAGCTCGATCACGCGGTTGAACCCGTCGAGCCCGGTTTCAAGGCCGCGCAGTGCCTTCTGCAGGCTTTCCTTGAAATTGCGGCCGATGGCCATGACTTCGCCCACCGATTTCATCGCGGTGGACAGTTCGGCCTTGGCGCCCTTGAACTTTTCGAAGGTGAACCGGGGAATCTTCGTCACGACATAATCGATGGTCGGCTCGAAGCTTGCCGGTGTGGCGCCGGTGATCTCGTTGGTGATTTCATCCAGCGTGTAGCCCACCGCCAGCTTGGCCGCGACGCGGGCAATCGGGAAACCCGTCGCCTTCGAAGCCAGTGCGGACGAACGCGACACGCGCGGGTTCATTTCGATCACGATCAGGCGGCCATCGGCCGGATTGACCGCGAACTGCACGTTGGAACCGCCGGTTTCGACACCGATTTCACGCAGCACGGCAATACTGGCCGAGCGCATGATCTGATATTCCTTGTCCGTCAGCGTCAGCGCCGGGGCGACAGTGATGGAATCGCCTGTGTGGACCCCCATCGGATCGACGTTTTCGATGGAACAGATGATGATGGCGTTGTCGTGCCGGTCGCGCACGACTTCCATTTCATATTCTTTCCAACCGAGCAGGCTTTCCTCGATCAGGACTTCGGTCGTCGGGCTGGCATCGAGCCCTTCGCGCACGATGCGTTCGAATTCCGCCTTGTTGTAGGCAATGCCGCCGCCCGTGCCGCCCAGCGTGAAGCTGGGCCGGATGATCGAAGGCAAGCCCGTGGTTTCAAGCACGGCAATGGCTTCTTCCAGCGTATGCGCCACGCCGCTGCGCGCGCTTTCGAGGCCGATCTTGTCCATTGCCTCGCGGAAACGCTGGCGGTCTTCCGCCTTGTCGATTGCGTCGGCATTGGCGCCGATCATGGTCACACCGAACTTTTCGAGCACACCCATGCGTTCGAGATCGAGCGCGCAATTCAGCGCCGTCTGCCCACCCATCGTCGGCAGCAGTGCGTCAGGGCGTTCCTTCTCGATGATCTTGGCGACAACGTCGGGCGTGATCGGCTCGACATAAGTCGCGTCGGCCATGTCCGGGTCGGTCATGATCGTGGCGGGGTTGGAGTTGACGAGGACCACACGGTAGCCCTCTTCCTTCAGCGCCTTGATGGCCTGAGTGCCGGAATAGTCGAACTCGCAAGCCTGGCCGATGATGATCGGGCCAGCGCCGATGACGAGGATCGAGGAGATGTCTGTGCGTTTGGGCATTAGCCGAGCGATCCCACGAATTTCTGGAAGAGATAAAAGCTGTCCATCGGGCCGGGCGAAGCCTCCGGATGGTATTGCACGCCAAAGGCCTTCTTGCCCTTGATCGCGATGCCGCAGTTCGAGCCGTCGAACAGGGAAACGTGCGTTTCCTCGATAGTATCCGGCAGGCTGGAATTATCGACCGCGAAGCCATGATTCATGCTGGTGATTTCCACCACGCCATCTTCAAGCCGCTTCACCGGGTGGTTCGCGCCGCGATGGCCCTGATGCATCTTGGAGGTTTTCGCCCCCACGGCAAGGCCGAGCATCTGGTGGCCAAGGCAGATGCCGAAAATCGGAACATCGCGTTCGAGCAGGCCCTGGATCACGGGCACGGCATATGTGCCGGTCGCCGCCGGATCGCCCGGCCCGTTCGACAGGAACACGCCTGCGGGATTATGCGCCAGCACGTCTTCCAGCGAAGTCTGCCCGGGCAGAACGGTCACACGCGCACCGGCATGGACCAAATTGCGGAAGATGTTGTCCTTCGCCCCGAAATCGAGCGCTACCACATGCGGGCGGCCCGCATCGTCGGCAGACGCATAGCCCTGGCCCAAAGCCCATGCCCCGCCGTGCCATTCTTCCTGCGCAGTGCGGCTGACATCCTTGGCCAGATCCATGCCTTCAAGGCCGGGCCACTGCCGGGCCTTTACCAGGAGCGCGGGAAGATCGAACCGCCCTTCGGGATCGTGGGCGATCACGGCATTGGGCGCGCCCGCCAGCCGGATACGGCGCGTCAGGGCACGGGTATCGACACCGGAAATGCCGATCTTGCCGTTATCGGCCATCCAATCACCGAACATGCGTTCCGCCCGGAAGCTGGAAGGCTGGGTGACATCTTCGCGCACGACGCAGCCCACGGCCCCTTCCACGCGCGATTCGATATCCTCGTCGTTCGTGCCGACATTGCCGATATGGGGAAAGGTGAACGTGACGATCTGCCCTGCGTAAGAGGGATCGGTCATCACTTCCTGATATCCGGTCATGGCCGTGTTGAAGCAGACTTCGCCCACGGCATTGCCGGTGGCGCCGAAGCCCTTGCCCCAAATCACTGTGCCATCGGCGAGTACCAGAACGCCGGTCGCCCCATCGGGTTGGGGCGCGTGCAAAGAGGCGGCGTCGGCCATGGGGCAGCTCCGTCAGTAAAAGGTTTTTGGCGATGTGCGCTAAGGCCCAGCGGCTAGACGCGGGCAGCCTTCGGGTCAAGCTATCGGTGAACAAATATATCCGCTAGGATGCGCCGCCCGTTCGTACGGCCCCTGATAATAGCTGACAAAGAAAGTTTTCCGATGCTCCGCGATTCGCTTACGCAGGCCCAGAAAGACGCCATGAAGGCGCGTGAAAAGGATCGTCTGGCGGCTATTCGCCTGATCCTCGCCAAGATCAAGGATCGCGATATCGAACTGCGTACCGCCCCCGCCGCGGGCGATGACGATACGATTATCACCGAAGTGCTGTTGAAAATGGCCAAGCAACGCCGCGAATCCATCGTAATGTACGAACAGGGCGGCCGTCAGGAACTGGCCGATCAGGAAAAGGGCGAACTGGCGGTAATCGAAGAATTTTTGCCGCAGCAGATGTCCGATGCCGAAGTCGGCGCCGCCATCGAATCGATCAAGGCGGAAATCGGCGCCGAATCGATCAAGGACATGGGCAAGGTCATGGCCGAATTGAAAACGCGCTATGCCGGGCAGATGGATTTCGGCAAGGCGTCGGGGCTGGTCAAGGCCAGCTTCGGCTGATCCGCAGATAAGGGCCGGTGTCGCTTTCCCCCCAATGGCTTGACGAACTTCGCGCACGCATCACGCTATCCGGCGTCATTGGGCGAACGACGAAGCTGACGCGCGCCGGGCGGGAATGGAAAGCATGCTGCCCGTTCCATAACGAGAAGACCCCCAGCTTCACCGTCAATGACGAGAAGGGGTTCTATCATTGCTTCGGTTGCGGCGCGCATGGCGACGCAATCCGCTGGATGACCGATCAGCGCGGCCTGACCTTCATGGACGCCGTGAAGGAACTGGCCGCGCAAGCGGGCTTGGAAGTTCCCCAGCCCGATCCGCGTGAGGCGCGGCGGGCCGAGCAACGCGCTGGCCTGCACGATGTGATGCAGGCCGCGCAGGACTGGTTCGCAGCCAGTCTCGCTGGCAATGAGGGAGCAGCCGCACGCGCTTATCTGAAAACGCGAGGGTTCAACGCCCGCACGATCGAACGGTTCGGCTTCGGCTATGCGCCCGATAGCCGCACCGCGCTCAAATCCGCGCTGGAACAGTTCGACGAGGCCATGCTGATCGAAGGCGGCCTGCGGATCGCGGTGGACGACAAACCGCCTTACGACCGGTTTCGCGGCAGGTTGATGCTGCCGATCCAGGATGCGCGCGGGCGGGTGATCGCCTTCGGTGGCCGCATCCTTGCGAAAGACAAGACCGACGCCCCGAAATATCTCAACTCACCCGATACGCCTTTGTTCGACAAAGGGCGGACGCTTTACAATCTCCACCGCGCAGGTCCGGCATCGCGGCAAAGCCACCGCGTGATCGTGGTGGAAGGCTACATGGATGTGATCGCGCTGGCTGCGGCGGGGATCGAGGACGCCGTTGCCCCGCTCGGCACCGCGCTGACGGAACAACAGATCGAACTGCTCTGGCGCATGGTCGATGTTCCGGTCCTTTGTTTCGATGGCGATGCCGCAGGCCAACGCGCGGCGATGCGGGCCGTGACACGCGCCCTCCCCCTGCTCCGCCCCGGCCATTCGCTTGCCATCGTCCGCCTGCCATCCGGCCTCGATCCGGATGACCTGATAAAGGCGCAAGGGCGCGCGGCGATGGAGCAACTGCTCGCCGATCCCGCCACCTTGCTGGATACCTTGTGGGCGCATGAACATAGTGCGAAACCCCTGAATACGCCTGAAGACAAGGCCGGACTGAAAGTTCGGCTGATGGATCACGTCGACGCCATCGCCCACCCCGATATCAAGGCACTGTATCGCCGCGAATTGCTGGATCGGTTTTCGGCCTTCGCCTATCCACCGCGTGAAGGACGCACGCCTTTTGCTCCGCGAACGGCATCGAAGCGCGGGTTCGGGGATCGCCAGCAACAGGAAGGCCTATCGGCAGGGGCCGCGAATCGGCTGCGCAATCTTGTCGAAGGGCGCGGGCGGGACAGCCTTGCCTTGGCGGTCATTGCCGGGCTTGCCCGGTTTCCCGATCAATTGCACCGCCATGCGGAGACGCTGGCATCCTATATCGCGCCCGATCCGGACACCGCGCGCGCGATCGACATTTTGCTCGATCATGCCGAAATGCTTGAAAAAGGTGAAACTGGCCCCATAAAGGGCTTGCAAAGCCTTGCAACGCCGCCGGATCATGCTCGATATTCCTTCCTGCTGGAAGACCCACATCCGCAGACTGCCCGCGAGGACTTGGCCGAAGCCGTCGCCATGCTGGTGGAACGGCCCGCAATCGACGCCGCGCTCGCGGCGGCGACCGCGCGGTTCGATTCCGATCCGGAAGGCGCCATTGCCGAGCAAGAGCGCCTGCGCGAAAGAAAGCTGGCATTGGAAGAACGGTTGAGGCAATTGGCCCGGCGACGCTTTGCTGCGCCGGCACAGGATGAGTCATCGCCTGCCGCCGCACGCGCGGCGCAGGGCGAACAGGGAATGGACTGAAACACTATTATGGCATCCGAAGCGAACACCGACAGCAACGATGCACCGCTGATCGACCTTAACGAAGCTTCCATCAAGAAGTTGATCGCACGCGCAAAGCGGCGCGGCTTCGTCACCGTTGACGAACTCAACGAGGCCCTGCCGCAGGATCAGATGTCTTCCGAACAGATCGAAGACATCATGTCCGCCATTTCCGAAATGGGCGTGAACATCGTCGAAAGCGACGAAGACGCCGAAGGGCAGGAAGACGAAGCGAGCGTCGACGAAATCGGCGGCGATGACGGGTCGAAGCTCGTCACCGAAAATCCCAAGAAAAAGGAATCGGTCGAACGCACCGACGACCCTGTGCGCATGTATCTGCGCGAAATGGGGGCGGTCGAACTGCTCAGCCGCGAAGGCGAAATCGCCATCGCCAAGCGGATCGAAGCGGGCCGGGACACGATGATTCTCGGGCTTTGCGAAAGCCCGATCACGTTCCACGCGATTATCCAGTGGTCCGAAGCTCTCAACAACGAAGAAATGCAACTGCGCGAGATTCTCGATCTCGATGCCATGCTTTCCAAGGAGCCTCCTGTCGAGAAGATGGAGGAAGAGAACGACGATAACGGCGAGATCAGCGAGGAAACCGCCGGTCCGTCGTACAAGGAAGCGGAGGATACCGAGGAGGGGGAAGAAAATGCCGG
>CAYXMY010000139.1:0-6204 GCA_964466155.1 uncultured Caenibius sp.
CTGGACCATGAGACATCGGATCACCTCCTTTCGCGCTGTTGAGCCAAAGTCGCCGTTTTTTTCGGCTAAACCCGGGTTGTTCCGGGCTTATGGCCAATGTGAGTCATGATGCGGCGCAACACAAGACTTGTATTGATTTTTTTTGGCGTCAGAATTGGTACTTCGGGCCGGTTATCCACCGGCCCGTTTGCGTTTTTGCCGACAGGTGCGAAAAATCGCCGGGAAGCCCGCTTCAAGCTGGCTTAGCGGCAATCTTCGATCACGCGCGACACCTCTATCCAGCTTGGCAGATAGAGAGTCGGCAGGCCGTTCATTTCCACCGCGAAGCGCCCTTTGGAAAAAGCCATCGCATCCAGCAGCGGATCGCGCGCTGTAAGCGATGCGGTGAGGCTGGCGCCGTTGGGGGCGGCGTCGAGCGTGCGGGTGGCGGTTTCCGTGAGGATGCGCATGGCGACGCGGGATTGGGCCGTGCCCGCCCGGCTGAGAGTGATCCGCCCGGCGCCGCGTTCGCAAGTCATGGTGAACATCGGCGTGCTGCCCGGACGGCCATAAGCGGCCCGGCCTTGCTGATACGACCAGTCGCCCGGCGTGCGCGGGGCGTCCATCCAGTCGGTCGGCGGCGGCGTCGGCGGTGCGGGCGGGGCGGGCCGTTCGGGCGGTCGGGATGGCGGAGGTGCCGTGGGTGGAGACGGTTGCGACACACAGGCCGCGAGTGCGAGCAGTCCGAAAGGAGCGAGGCGCTTCAAATTCATGCGGCCGATGATGGCATCGAAGCGGGTGCTGGCTCAAGGGGGCAGTGTCGGCTATCGGCCATCTTCGTGGCAAAGAAACAACGGATCGACCAATTGCTCGTCGCGCGCGGGCTTGCTGAAAGCCGCGCCCGGGCGCAGGCACTCGTCATGGCGGGCCTTGTCATGGTGGGGGATCGCAAGGCGGAGAAGCCCGGCCAGCAAGTAGCCGAAGATGTGGAAATCGCGCTCAAGGGACGGGATCATCCGTGGGTTTCGCGCGGCGGGATCAAGCTGGCCCATGCACTGAAGCATTTCGCGCTGGACCCGGCAGGGGTGGCGGCGATGGATATCGGCAGTTCCACCGGCGGCTTCACCGATGTGCTGCTGGCCCACGGGGCGGAGCATGTCTTCGCCGTGGATTCGGGCACCAATCAACTGGCGTGGAAATTGCGGCAGGATGCACGGGTCACGGTGCTGGAACAGACCAGCGCCCGCGTTCTGACGCCGGAGCATATTACTGCGCCATGCACCTGGGTGGTCTGCGACGCTTCCTTCATTTCACTGCGCAAAGTATTGGAAGTGCCGCTGAAATTGGCGGATCATGCGTGCCGCCTTGTCGCACTGATCAAGCCGCAATTCGAAGTCGGCAAAGGGGAAGTGGGCAAGGGCGGCGTGGTGCGCGATCCGGCGCTGCATCGGCGCGTCTGCGATGAAGTGCGCGCATGGCTGGAAGGCGATGGCTGGATTGTCGATGGCATCGTGGAAAGCCCGATCACCGGCCCGGAAGGCAACGTGGAATTTCTGATCGCCGCCCGCCGCGGATAGGATTGCAAAACCCGGGGCGAGTCCCGTTGAGGCACAGGAACGATCGCCCGATTGCAAGCGGGCGGTCTCCCCGTCAATATCCCCCGCGAATCAAGGGGGATTGTGGATGAACCTTCTGGCCTCGCGGGGACAATTGCAGGCAAGTTTGTTGCGCTGGGTGCTGTTGCTGGTGCCTGCGGTTCTCTTGGCCGGATTCCTTTCGGGCAAACTGGCGCAAAGCGGGCCGGGCAACCCCTGGTTCGATGCCCTGGTGAAGCCTGCCTCTTTTCCGCCACCGGTAACGTTCCCGATCGTGTGGACGGTGCTCTATGCGATGATGGGATTCGCGTGTGCGTTGGTCTGCTCGGCATGGGGCGCGCGGTGGCGCAGGATCGCGATCCTGATGTTCGTGATCCAGTTGCTGCTGAATTTGATGTGGGCGCCGCTGTTTTTCGGCGCGCATCAGATTGCCGCATCGCTGCTGCTGCTCGGCGTGCTCGATCTTGCGGTGTTGGTGACGGTGGCGTTGTTCTGGCGGATTCGCTGGTTGGCGGGGGCGCTTCTGGTGCCTTACTTCGCTTGGATCCTGTTCGCGACGTTCCTGACCTGGCAAGTGCTCGAAGCCAATCCGCGCGCGGATGGGGCCATGGCGACCGGGGCGGTGCAGCGCATCGCCCTGTAACGAGCATATTGTAACGGGCACGCGGGGCACGTGCAGGCGGGTTGCGTCTGCCCACTGGACAAGGCGCGCGGACGGGACCACATAGCCGCCATGCAAAGCGAAAATCCCTTGATCGCCGATTTCGTCAAACTGATGAACAGCGCCGCCGGCACGTTCGCGGGAATGACCCGCGAAGCCCGCGACGGCGCGCGCGAGCGGCTCAAGGAAACGTTCGGCGGGCTCGATTTCGTCAGCCGCGAAGAATTCGACGCGGTGAAGGAAATGGCTGCCAAGGCACGCGAAGAAAACGATAAACTGGCCGAGCGTCTCGCCGCACTGGAAGCCCGCATCAAAGGCTGACCGGCCGCCGCAAGGCGCATCGTTTTCCAAACCGCACGAGCGTGCCAGCTTTAGCGGCGTCTCGCAGTCATGGCGGGCATTGCCTTCGCCATGCGATCCGGCCAAACGCGTAAGCCATGCATATCCGCGTGTCCGCTCTTCTCTGCGCCGCCCGTGCCCACGGGGAAACGGGCATGGTCGTGCGGTTTCTGACGCGGGAATATGGGCTGGTCGCCGCTTACGTCGCGGGTGGGCGGGGGCGGAATTTGCGGCCGGTGATTATTCCGGGCAACAGCGTCGATGCGGATATCCGCGCCCGCTCGGATAGCCAGTTGCCTTTCGCGAAGCTGGAACTGCTGGAAAGCCGGGGGCCGTGGCTCGGTGAGCCGCTGCCCGCCGCGGCGATTGCCTGGGCCTGCGCGCTTACGGCCACTGCCTTGCCCGAACGGCAACCGTTCCCCAGCCTGTACGATGCACTCTCCGCCGTGCTGACGGCGGTCTGCCATGCCCCCTCCGCGCGCGGGTGGGCGGAAGCTCTGCTGCGTTATGAGGCGCTGTTGCTGCGCGAATTGGGCTATGGCGGGGACAGTCTGGCAGGTTGGGCCGAATGGACCGACGATCTCGCCGCATTCGACCGGATGGGCACTTTGCTGGAGCGATACTGCCTTGCCGACCGGCGTGGAATGGTTATGGCGGCTCGCGCAATGCTGCGCGACCGGCTGGCCCGGATCGCTGGCGAAGTGAATTCCCAACCCCATCACAAGTCGGAAAGGTAGTCCATGAAGATCGCGGTTTTCGCCGGAGACGGCATCGGTCCCGAAATCATGCGCGAGGCGCTGCGGGTGCTGGACGCGCTCAACCTGCCCGATGTGACGCTGATGGAAGGCCATGTCGGCGGCGCGGGCTATCGCCAACTCGGCCACCCGCTGCACGCTGATACGATCCGCATCGCGCACGAAGCCGATGCCATCCTGTTCGGCGCGGTGGGCGATTTCGAATGCGACAATCTGGAGCGGCATCTGCGCCCCGAACAGGCGATTCTGGGCCTGCGCCGCGAATTGAGCCTGTTCGCCAATTTGCGTCCGGCCACCATGTTCCCGGGGCTCGAATCGATGTCGGCGCTGCGCCCGGAAGTGGCAAGCGCCATCGACATGCTGATCGTGCGCGAACTGAATGGCGACGTCTATTTCGGTGAAAAGGGTATCCGCACGCTGGAAGATGGCCGCCGTCAGGGGTGGGACGTGATGTCCTATGCCGAAGACGAAGTGCGCCGCATCGCCCATGTCGCCTTCCGGGCGGCGCAGGGCCGGAAAAAGCGCCTCTGTTCGGTCGACAAGTCGAACGTGCTGGAAACCTTCCAGCTCTGGCGCGATGTGATGATCGAAGTCGGGAAGGACTATCCCGATATCGAACTCAGCCACATGTACGTGGATAATGCCGCGATGCAGTTGGTCCGCGATCCGGGCCAGTTCGACGTGATCGTGACGGGCAACATGTTCGGCGATATCCTGTCGGATCAGGCCAGCATGTGCGTGGGCTCCATCGGCCTTCTCGCCAGCGCTGCGCTGGGCGAAACCCGCACGCAATACGGCACCAAGGGCCTGTTCGAGCCGATCCATGGCAGCGCCCCGGATATTGCCGGGCAGGACAAGGCCAATCCGATGGCGATGATCCTCAGCCTCGCGATCATGCTGCGCCACAGCTTCGGGCTGGAAGCGGAAGCGGTGCGGATCGAAGAGGCGGTCGCGAAGGCATTGGCCGATGGCGTGCGCGGCGGCGATCTGGGCGGCAGCGCGGGCACGGTGGAAATCGGCGATGCGGTGCTCGCCCGCCTGTAAGGCCACGGATTGATGCGCTGAGGGAACGCAAGCCGCATTCCAGACGTTCTCTCTGGCCAGCGAATCGCTTTCACGGCTTCGCTGGCTGGAAGGAGCGTGCAATTATGGAATACATTCTCGGCATCGTTATCCTTGTGCTTGATATCTGGGCGATTTTCAGTGTGGCCGTGAGCGGGGCGAGCGCGCTTGCCAAAATGCTCTGGATCATCGGTATTCTGGTGTTCCCGGCAGTCGGTTTTATGGTCTGGTATCTGGCCGGGCCGAAAGGCAAGGCCGCGCCTGCCTGACCGGATAGCGGTCTATCGATGCGTTCCATGAAGCCGCCCCGGCCATCGCCGGGGTGGCTTTGTCTGCGCGGATCGGCCCTTGCCCGCCCGCGAATGCGGGCCTAAGCGCGTGCCCATGAAGAAAACCACCGGTCAGAACCGTTCGATCACTTCCAAATGGCGCCCGGCAACGCGGGCCGTGCGTGGGGGGACCTGGCGGTCGGAACAGGGCGAGACCAGCGAAGCGATCTTCCTCAGTTCCGGCTATTCCTATGACGATGCCGCGACGCCCGCGGCGCGTTTTGCCGGTGAAGCCCCCGGCATGACGTATTCGCGCACCCAGAATCCTTCGGTGCAGATGCTGGAAGAGCGCATTGCGCTGATGGAAGGGGCGGAAGCCTGCCGGGTGCAGGCCTCGGGCATGGCGGCGATGACGGCGGTCATGCTCTCCTCGCTTTCGGCGGGCGATCACATGGTGGTCGCGCAGGCGGCGTTCGGGCCGACTCGCTGGGTGACGGACAATCTGCTCCCCCGTTTCGCGATCGAAGCCACGGCGGTGGACGGCCGCGATCTCGATGCGTGGAAAGCTGCGATCCGGCCGAACACGAAGATGTTCTTCTTCGAAACCCCAGCCAATCCGACGATGGATCTGGTGGATATCGCCGCTGTCTGCGCTCTGGCGCGCGAACACGGCATTCGCAGCGTGGTGGACAACGCTTTCGCCACCAGCGCCCAGCAGCGCCCGCTCGAATTCGGGGCCGATGTGGTGGCCTATGCCGCAACTAAGCTGATGGACGGGCAGGGCCGCGTGCTGGCCGGTGCGGTATGCGGATCGGCGGATTTCATCAACAACGTGCTTCTGCCGTACCAGCGCAATACGGGGCCGACTTTGTCGCCCTTCAACGCTTGGGTGGTGCTCAAGGGCCTGGAAACGCTGGACCTGCGCGCCAACCGCCAGGCGGATAGCGCGCTGGAAGTGGGCCGGTTCCTTGAAAAGCGGGTGCCGCGCATTCTCCATCCCGGCCTGCCCAGCCATCCGCAATTCGCGCTGGCGCAGCAGCAGATGATCAAGCCCGGGTCGATCTTCTCCTTCGAAATCGAAGGCGGGCGGGCCGCCGCGCATGCCATTCTCGATGCGCTGGAACTGATCGATATTTCCAACAATATCGGCGATGCCAAATCGCTGATGACGCACCCTGCCTCGACCACGCATTCCAGCCTGACGCCCGAAACGCGCGAAGCCATGGGAGTAAGCGAAAGCATGCTCCGCATCAGTGTCGGCCTTGAGGACCCGCAGGACATCATCGACGATCTCGATCAGGCGCTGACTCTCGCCGGGCTCTGATCGCAAGAGCGGCATGGATTGATTGGTGTTTACCGGAAATCTGCGGTAATTTGCAAAAAGGGGGGCACGATACTGGCGGCAGTGTGAAGGGAAATGCTTTGGTAAAGGCGCTCGACCATTACACTGCTCTCGTCCAATCCTCCAATGACGCGATTATTGCAAAAGACCTCGACAGCCGGATTGTCAGTTGGAACCCGGCGGCCGAACGGATTTTCGGTTA
>CAYXMY010000140.1:0-6059 GCA_964466155.1 uncultured Caenibius sp.
GATCAACGAATCCGGTGTTCACATGACGGTTGCGTTTACGGATGCCCGAATCCTCGATTTGGGCAGCGGGATGGTTTTGCCATGCCGGCAAGGCATCGCCATGCGTAACCATCGATCAAGGGGGTTGGGATCAGTAATGGTGCGTAGCAAAGCCCAAGGTGATCAATCGCCGAATGCCCGGCGACGAATGGGTGACAAACTGGCCGACGATCTCGAAGCCGTGAATCTCGCAGCGGACTGGGCTGATATCAGCCAGGGCCTGCGCAAGGATCTGGGCCAGCAACTCCACAGCCAATGGATCAAGCCCATCCAGGTGGGCAATTTCTGCGAAGAAACGGGCACGCTCGACCTGTTTCTGCCGACCGAGTTTTCGGCCAATTGGGTGGCCGACCGCTTTGCCGATCGCCTGTCGCTGGCCTGGAAGATCGCGCGTTCGGAAGTGAAGCATGTGCGCATCGGCGTGCATCCGGGCCGCCGTCAGTTGCCAGAATTGCGCGTGGGCGAAAGCGCGGGCCAATCCTTCGGCGGTTTCGCCGCCAACGATGGCGGCGATATGGGCGGGATCGCGCTCTCAGCCGATACGCTCGGCACGCAGGGCTTCACCTCCTCCATCGGGCTCGACCCATCATTGACCTTTGCCGCGTTCGTGACCGGCAAGTCCAACATTCTCGCCTTCAACGCGGCGGAGCGGATGACCAAGGTGGAAACGCCGCAATTCTCGCCGCTCTACCTCAAGGCCGCAACCGGACAGGGCAAGACCCACCTGCTGCATGCCATCGGCCATGCCTATCTGGCGGCCCATCCGCGCGCGCGCATCTTCTACTGTTCGGCCGAGCGGTTCATGGTCGAATTCGTCCAGGCGCTCCGCCAGAACGAGATGATCGAATTCAAGGCCCGCCTGCGCGCCTTCGATCTGCTGCTGGTGGACGATATCCAGTTCATCATCGGCAAGGCCGCCGCGCAGGAAGAACTGCTCTACACCATCGATGCGCTGCTGGCCGAAGGCAAGCGGCTGGTGTTCGCCGCCGACCGTGCGCCGCAGGCGCTGGACGGGGTGGAACAGCGTCTGCTCTCGCGCCTGTCGATGGGCCTCGTCGCGGATATCCAGCCCGCCGACATCGAACTGCGCCGCGCGATTCTCGAAAGCAAGCTGACGCGGTTCGCCCCGCTCGAAGTGCCGGGCGACGTGATCGAGTTCCTCGCCCGCACGATCAACCGCAACGTGCGTGAACTGGTGGGCGGCCTCAACAAGCTGATCGCCTATGCCCAGCTTACCGGCCAGGAAGTCTCGCTCCAACTGGCCGAGGAACAGTTGACCGATATCCTGTCGGCCAACCGCAAGCGCATCACCATCGACGAGATCCAGCGCACCGTGTGCCAGTTCTACCGGGTTGACCGGGCCGAAATGTCGAGCAAGCGCCGCGCCCGCGCGGTCGTGCGCCCGCGCCAGGTTGCGATGTATCTCGCCAAGGTGCTGACTCCGCGTTCCTACCCCGAAATCGGGCGCAAATTCGGCGGACGCGACCATTCGACCGTGATCCACGCCGTGCGCCTGATCGAAGATCTGCGTCAGCGCGACGCCGATATGGATGGCGACGTGCGCAGCCTGTTGCGCCAGCTCGAAAGCTGAGGCGGAG
Source organism: uncultured Caenibius sp. (assembly GCA_964466155.1). GTDB lineage: Bacteria > Pseudomonadota > Alphaproteobacteria > Sphingomonadales > Sphingomonadaceae > Caenibius. The sequence goes on from CAYXMY010000140.1 coordinate 1,638, forward strand.
GGGCGCCGGGCGGGGTGAGCATCTTCTCCCCCGCCCGGCCACCGCCTTTCCCCGTAATTCCCTGCTTATCCGCTGCTTATCGACAAGCCTGTCGACAGGCTCGCACCCGCACGCCTAGAGCAGTGGTATGTCTCTTTCGCCCGACCGTCTCGAACGCTTCGCCCGCCATATCGTCCTCCCCGAAGTGGGCGGCGGGGGGCAGGCAGCGCTGGCCGGGGCGCATGTCGCGCTGATCGGCGTGGGTGGGATCGGATCGCCCGCGCTGCAATATCTCGCCGCAGCGGGGGTCGGGCGTCTCACCCTGATCGACGACGACCGGGTCGATGCCAGCAATCTCCAGCGCCAGACGATCTTCACGCCTGCCGATATCGGCACGCCCAAGGCCGAGGCAGCGGCGGCATGGGTGCGACGCTTCGATGCCGCGCTCGAAATCATGCCGCTGGCCCAGCGGATCGCCGCCGACAATGCCGCTGCGCTGATCGGTGGGGCCAATGTCGTGCTCGACGGGTGCGACAATTTCGCCACCCGTCTTACTGTCTCCGATGCCTGTGTCGCGGCGGGCGTTCCCCTCGTCAGTGCCGCCGTGGGGCGCTTCCAAGGGCAAGTCGCGGCCTTTGCCGGGCACTTGCCGGAACAGAGCTGTTACCGCTGTTTCGTCGGCGATGCCTTCGATGCCGAAGATTGCGACACGTGCGCCGCCGATGGCATGCTGGGCGCCATGGCAGGCTGGACGGCCACTTTCGCCACCATGCACACCGTGCGCGTCATTCTTCAGGGCATCAGTACCTTGGGCGATCCGCAATGGGGCACTCTGCACGTGCTCGACGGCTTGGCCCCCGCCATGCGATCCATGCGCATCGTCAAGGACCCGGCCTGCCGCGCCTGTTCAGCCGCCTAGCATTTCCTCAACCCATTCGGGCACAATCGCACTCGCCGGGCCAAGCCGCGATTCGTGGAACCAGCCCGAACCCTGGCTGCGTTCGAGATTGAGTTCCAGCGCGTGCGCCCCGCATTCGCGCGCCTGCTGCACGAAACCGGCGGCGGGATAGACCGCGCCCGATGTGCCGATGGACACGAACAGATCCGCCTCGCGCAGCGCGGTGAAGATTTCGTCCATGCGGTAGGGCATTTCCCCGAACCACACGATATCGGGCCGCAATGCATGCGCGTTGCAGGCGGGGCATGGCGGATCGTCGCGCAAGGTGCCAGTCCATGGCATCCGCGAATCGCAAGCCGTGCACCACGCCGCCAGCCCTTCCCCATGCATGTGCAGCACGCGCCTGGCCCCGGCCCGTTCGTGGAGATCGTCGATATTCTGCGTGACGATCAGCAACGCGCCCGGCCATTCCGCATCCAGCCGCGCAAGGGCGGCATGGGCGGGATTGGGCCGGGCCGCCAGTATCCCTTCGCGCCGCATGTCGTAGAACGATTGCACCAGATCGGGATCGCGCGCGAAAGCTTCGGGCGTGGCGACATCTTCCACCCGGTGATCTTCCCACAATCCATCGGCGGCGCGAAAGGTCTGCAGCCCACTTTCGGCGCTGATCCCCGCGCCCGTCAGGATCACGATATTGCGGATTGACCTCATATGCCCTTTCCCTACCGTCACCCCGAACTTGTTTCGAGGCCCATTTCACGCCATGCGGACCTGTCCCATCATGGATGCCGAAACAAGGTCGGCATGACGAGTCTGGATTGGAGAGTACGTGGCACGTATCGGAATTATCGGCAGCGCCGGGCGCATGGGGCAAGCGATTGCGCGGGTGATCAAAGCCTCCAGCCACGATCTCGCAGGCGGCATCGATCAGGGGGACGATCCGGCGGCGCTGGCCGCCAGATGCGATGTACTGATCGATTTCTCCTCCCCCCGCGCGCTGGCGGCCAATCTCGCCGCGGCAGAAAGCGCAGGCATTCCCATCGTCATCGGCACCACCGGGCTGGAAACGGAACACCACGCCGCCATCGATCGGGCTGCCCATAACACCGCCGTGCTCCAGACGGGCAACACCTCGCTCGGCGTCACTCTGCTGGCGCATCTGGTGCGGGAAGCCGCAGCGCGGCTTGGCGACGATTGGGATATCGAAATCGTCGAAATGCATCACCGGATGAAAGTCGACGCGCCTTCGGGCACCGCTCTCCTGCTGGGTGAAGCCGCCGCCGCCGGGCGCGGTATCGCCCTGGCCGAGAACACCGAAAGCGGCCGCCATGGGCTGACCGGTGCGCGGGCCAAGGGCGCCATCGGCTTCGCCGCGCTGCGCGGCGGCACGGTGGCGGGCGAACATTCGGTGATTTTCGCGGGCGACGAAGAACGCCTCACCCTGTCGCACAGCGCGGAAAACCGCACCATCTTCGCGCGCGGCGCGGTCAAGGCGGCCGACTGGCTGCTGGGCAAGCCTGCGGGCCGCTACACCATGCCCGAGGTTCTCGGCCTTTGAAGAAAGAAACGATCTTCGAATTTTTCCGCATTCTCGCGGAAGCCAATCCCGCGCCGCAGACGGAACTGGAATTCGGCAATACCTACCAGTTGCTGGTGGCGGTGGTGCTGTCCGCGCAGGCGACCGATGTCGGCGTGAACAAGGCGACGCGCAAGCTGTTCCAGCAGGTGAAAACCCCCGCGCAGATGGTCGCGCTGGGCGAGGAAGGCCTGAAAGAGCATATCAAGACCATCGGCCTCTATAACGCCAAGGCGAAGAACGTGATTGCCTTGTCCGAAATCCTCGTGCGCGATTTTCACGGGGAAGTGCCGCAGGACCGCGATACGCTCACCACTCTGCCCGGTGTCGGCCGCAAGACGGCCAACGTGGTGATGAACTGCGCCTTCGGGGCGGAAACCTTCGCGGTCGACACGCATGTCTTCCGCGTCAGCAACCGCACGGGCCTGGCCAAAGGCAAGACGGTGGAAAAGGTCGAGGCGCTGCTGGAAAAGCGCGTGCCGCAGCCGTTCCGCCGCGACGCGCATCATTGGCTGATCCTGCTCGGCCGTTATACCTGCAAGGCGCGCATGCCCGAATGCTGGCGCTGTCTGGTGGTGGAACAGTGCGAGTTTCGCGATAAATTCATGGAGCCGCGATCCCCCGCTGCCGCCAAGGTGAAAGCCAAGCGTAAGATGGCGGCGTAACTTTCCCCGCGTTCAGGCGGAAGGGGCCGCTTCTGCCTCCTGTTCTCCGCTAAGCTTGGTAACCACCGTGGCGGCCACCAGATCGCCGACCACGTTCACCGTCGTCCGGCACATATCGAGAAACCGGTCCACGCCGAGAATCAGCCCGATCCCTTCGGGCGGCACGCCAAGGCCGCTGAGGATGAGCGCGATCACAGGCAAGGTGCCCGCCGGAACCCCCGCCGTACCGACCCCCGCCAAGATGCACACAAACATCACGAAAAACTGTTGCGACAGGCTCAGATCGACGCCGAAAAACTGGGCGAGGAACAGCACCGTCACCCCTTCGAACATGGCGGAGCCGTTCTGGTTCGCCGTCGCCCCGATGGTCAGCACGAACCGGGCGATCTTGGGCGGCAGTTTCAATTCGCTGTCGGCCACACGCAGCGACGTGGGCAAAGTGGCGTTGGAACTGGCGGTGGAAAACGCCATGAGCGTGGCCGCCCGTACTTCACGGAAAAAGGCCAGTGGCCCCTTCTTCGCGATGAATTTGAGCAGCAGCGAGAAAACGCCGAACATCTGCAGGCCCAGCGCCAGCAGCACCACCGCGACATAGGCGGCCAGCTTTATCAGCAGGTCCCAGCCGAACTGCGCCGCCAAATTGAACATGAAGCAGAAGATCGCAATCGGCGCGAGCTGGATGACCAGCCCGATCAGCCGCATCGACACTTCGAACACGCCTTCGATGGTATCCTTCAACGTCTCCGTGCGCCGGGTCTGCACCAGCAGCAGGCCGATGCCGAAGAACAGCGCGAAGAACATCACCGCCAGAATATCGTTGTTGGTCATTGCCGAGACGACATTGGACGGCACCAGACTGACCAACGCATCCATGCCGACGGGCGCCTTGCCCGCGGAACTTTCGATGATTCCCGCGGCGGTTTGCTGCCCCTGCGCCAGCAGTTCGCGCGCGGCCACGGGATCGACCCCCTTGCCGGGTTGCAGCAGGTTCACCAGCGCAAGGCTGATCGCCACCGCGATGCCCGATACCACCACGGTGTAGATCAGCGTGATGATGCCGACTTTCTTGAGCGCGCGCATTTCGCCCATTTCGGCGATGCCGATCACCAGCGCCGAAAACAGCAGCGGCAGAACCAGCATGAACAGCAAGCGCAGGAAAATCTGCCCGATGGGGCCTGTGACATATGTCACCACGTGCCCGACCCACGCGGCATGGGGATCGAGAGTGTAAACGATCAGCCCCAGCACCAGCCCGGCGATGAACCCGATCAGCAACCGCCATTGCAGCGTGCCATGGTTAGCCG
>CAYXMY010000141.1:0-4491 GCA_964466155.1 uncultured Caenibius sp.
CGCAGGAAAAGATCGATCCTGCCTATGCGGACTATGTTGCGCGCGCGGCTGAAGCAATCGGGCAGGTGCGTGAGGGGCTGGCGCTTGTCGAACTGGCCGATTTTCTGACACCTGCATTGACTGTGGGGCGGACATTCGCATTGGCATGGGAAGAGGCCAAGGCGCGCGAGGGGTTCGTCGATTTCGACGACCAGATCCGCCTTGCCGCCGCTTTGCTCCAGCGCAGCGATATGGCGGACTGGATCCGCTACAAGCTCGACCGCCGGTTCGATCACGTGCTGATCGACGAAGCGCAGGACACCAATGCCGAGCAATGGGCGATCATTCACGCACTGATCGACGACTATTTTTCCGGCAAGGGCGCACGCGATGGGGTGATGCGCACGGTCTTCACCGTGGGCGATTACAAGCAGGCCATTTTCCGCTTTCAGGGGACCAGCCCGGAAAACTTCGAAGCAGCCCGCCAGCGGGTGCGCAACGAAATGATGCAGGCGGTTGAAAATGCGCAAGAGGCGAGAGTCTATGAAAGCGTAAAAACCCTGAAAGAATATGGCCTTGGGCAATCTTTCAGAACGTCTGTCGAGGTCCTGGAATTCGTCGATCGCGCAATTGAGCGGATTGGGTGGGAGCGCTTCGGCCTGAAGGACAAGGCAGAAGCGCACATCGGGCAGGACCGCCCCGGTCTTGTCGCGCTCTGGCCCGCTATCGGCGGCGAACTTGAGGAAGACGAGCAGGAAGAAGGAGACGAAGGCGCGGAAAGCTGGCTCTCGCGCCCAGACCGCCAATTGGCCGACAGGATCGCGCGGCAGGTTCGCCACTGGATGGATTATGGCTATCCGCTGGTGAAGGGGGCAACGCCCCGCAATGCCGGCCCGGGCGATATCATGGTGCTGGTGCGCAAGCGCAAGGAACTGGCGGGATTGATTGTGGCCCGCTTGCATGCCGCGGGTGTCCCCGTTGCAGGGGTCGATCGTCTGCGTCTCGGCGCGCCGCTTGCGATCAAGGACTTGATGGCGGCTCTACGGTTTGCCGTGCAACCACTTGATGACCTTAATCTTGCGAACCTCCTCGTCTCCCCCCTGATCGGGTGGACACAACAACAATTGCTCGATCATGCGTGGCGCCCGAAAGGGGTGCGTTTGTGGGAGCATTTGCGCGCTTCCAGCGATCCGGACGTCCGCGCTACTCTGGCCCATCTGCTCGCCCTTCTGGCGCGGGCCGATTTCGAGCCGCCGCAAGCGCTGCTTCACTGGGTTTTGCTGGGGCCATGGCGTGGACGTCGCAAACTTGTCGCGCGTCTCGGTGGCGGGGTGAACGATCCCATCGACGAATTGCTCAACGCCGCGCACGGTTACGCGGCTGCGCATACCCCCAGCCTGCAAGGTTTCATCCAATGGTTCGACGCGGGGGACGGCGAACTGAAGCGAGAGGCGGATTCGGCCAGAGGCATGGTCCGGGTGATGACCGTGCACGGCTCCAAAGGCTTGCAGGCCCCTATCGTGATTCTGGCCGATGCGGCGGGCAATCCGGATGCCAGCCCGGCACGGGGATTGACGCTGGAAGAACGCCCGGTTGGAGGTGGCAAGGGCAGGGCGATCCCCTTGCCCGCACTGACGAAGGACCAGAAGGCGGGGCCGGTCGCCGCTGCCGAAGCGCGGATCGCGCGCGAGGAGCGGGAGGAACATTGGCGCTTGCTCTATGTCGCGATGACACGCGCCGAAGAAGGGCTGTTTATCGCTGGCTCGCTTGGCGCGCGTGACAAGGGCGTATCCGCCCCGGATAGCTGGTATGCGCAGCTTGCCCCCTTGTTTGAGCATGAGCCGATGCCCGATCCCATCTGGGGAAGCTGCCGCGAATGGGGGCGGATGCCCCCTCCGGTCGCGCCGTTGGATATAGGCGGGTCAGGCCACGACCTACCACAAGCGATCTTGCCGGATTGGGCGGTCCAGCCGATCGGTCCGGAGCCGCGCCCGCCGCGCCCGCTAGCCCCATCGGCGGTGGGTGACGATGATTCCGCCGATCCGCCATTCCCGCCTGGGACCCGCGCCGATGCCGCGCGGCGCGGGACGTTGATCCATCGCTTGCTGGAACGTTTGCCCGAATTGCCCGCTCAAGAAAGGAAGGAGGCGGGCCTGCGCTGGCTGGCCCGCAACGGCACGGACTTTGCGGCGGGTGAGCGGGAGGCGATGCTCGATTCCGCGATGGCTGTGCTGGAGATGCCTGAATGGGAGGCAGCGCTTGCTTCGGGGGTGCTGGTTGAAGTGCCGATTGCAGCGACAGTCGGTGGCCAGGTGATCGCTGGAACCATCGATCGCTTGCGAGTGACGGCCGATGAACTGACGATTGTCGATTTCAAGACCACGCGCAGCCCGCCCGAAAGTGCCGCACAGATTCCTGCGGGGACATTGCGGCAATTGGCCGCTTATGCCGCCGCGCTCGAAGCGATCTATCCGGGGCGCAAAGTGCGGGCGGGGGTGCTGTACACGCAGGTTCCGCGCTTGTTGCCCATCGACCCGGAAACATTGGCAGCGCACAAGCGGGAATTGCAGGGGGCGCAGTAATCCTATCGCGGCCAGCTTATTGGCAAGTAGGGGCGGTGTACCTAGATTGCCGGCAACAGCAAGGAGTCTCACATGCCCACCAAAGCCGTCACCGATGCAAGCTTTTCCACCGATGTCCTCAATTCCGACAAGCCCGTGCTGGTCGATTTCTGGGCGGACTGGTGTGGCCCGTGCAAGATGATCGCCCCGGCGCTCGAGGAGATTTCCGAAGAACTGGCTGGCCAGGTGACCATCGCCAAAGTGGACATCATGGAAAACACCGACACGGCGAGCCAGTTCGGGGTGCAATCGATTCCGCTGATGATCCTGTTCAAGGATGGCAAGCCGGTTGCGCAGAAGCTGGGTGCCGCACCCAAGAGCCAACTTAAGGGCTGGATTGAAAGCGTTCTTTAAGTATCGGTGAATTTGAAACAAATTGCCCCCGGCGGACCTGCGTTCGCTGGGGTCGATTGTCGCTTGCAGTGCTTTAATCGTTCAGTGCGGCCAAACGTTCGGCCATCTCTTCCCACAAGGCCGGGCTGGCGGCACCGATCAAGCCGGGCCTGGCATGATCGTCGACGCGATAGGGCGATCCGTCGTTCCGGGCCGCCATACCCCCTGCTTCGTTGAGAAACAGGATACCGGCTGCATGATCCCAGGGCAGCGTGCGTTCGAAGATCGAGACGTCGTTTTGTCCGAGGACGAGCCGTGGATACTGTTCGGCGGCGCAGCGCGGGATGTCGACCATCTGGTAATGCGGGGCGATATGTGCCTTCATCTTCTCGCGCTGGTCTGGGTCCATGAACAGCAGGGAAATGGCGGCAATAGGCGGATTGCGTCCGCTGGCCCGGGCACTGACCCGCTCGCCATCGATATAGGCGCCATGCCCCCGATGCGCATGGCAGAAGCGGCCGGATAGCGGATCGTAAATCCATCCGGCGATGGTTTCGCCGTTCTGCGCCAGCGCGACAATCAGGCCGAAAGGTGAATTGCCTGCCGCGAAATTGTTGGTGCCGTCCAGTGGATCGACGATCCAGCATAGCGAGTCTACCAGACAATCGAGCACGGATGGGTCCGCATGGGTGGCCTCTTCACCGACGATGGCGGCTTCGGGAAGCAGCCGGGCAAGCCCTTCGCTCAGGATCGCCTCGCTTTCCCGGTCGGCGATGGTAACGACATCGTCTGCCGCTTTGGCGATCACTTCATCCGCCGCAAGCCTTCGAAAGCGCGGCAATATCGCCCGTTCGGCTGCGCGCTGCATCAGGTCATGAACACCTGTGTCAAGTGAGCGCGCGGTCATGAGAGCGGAATCATCACCACATCGGCATAGGCCGGACGCTCTTTCAGTCGGCCATACCAGGCCTCGACATGCGGCAGCGAGGGGCGCGCTATGTCGAGCGTGAAGTAAGTATAGGCATAGGTGCCCATGGGAATATCGGCGAGACCGAATGCATCGCCGGAAAGCCACGGTTGCCGCGCAAGTTCGGCATCGAGAATGGCCATCATCTCGCCGCATGTGTCTGCCGCGTGGGCGATCTTCGCCCGGTCACGCTCTTCCGGCGCAGTGCGGATAAGGCCGATGAAGGCATCCCGCTGCCCATCGGCGAACTGGAATTGCCAATCCATCCAGCGGTCGCCACGCGCTCGCTCCGCAGGATTGTCGGGCCACAGCGCGGGCGCATATCGCGCCGCAAGATAACGCAAGATCGCGTTCGATTCCCACAAGACGAGATCGCCGTCCCGGATTGTCGGGATCAACCGGTTGGGATTCATAGCGAGATAATCGTCGGAAAAGCCGAATTGACCGCCCATGTCGATCCGTTCGAACGGCAGGCCGATCTCCTCCGCCAGCCAGACGACTTTCTTCACATTGTGCGAATTGATCCGGCCCCAGAGCGTCAGCACCGGTCAGCTCCGATAGTCGGCGTTGATGGAGATGTAGCCATGGGTC
>CAYXMY010000141.1:4591-6024 GCA_964466155.1 uncultured Caenibius sp.
CGTCAGCACCGGTCAGCTCCGATAGTCGGCGTTGATGGAGATGTAGCCATGGGTCAGGTCGCAAGTCCAGACCGTGGCGCTGCCGCTGCCCATGCCCAGATCGACTTCGATGGAAATGTCCTGCCCCCTGAGGTGTTCGGCCACCGGGGCCTCGTCATAATCGGCGAGGGGCAGGCCCTCACGCGCGGCCCAGATACCGCCGAAGCCGATGGAAAGCCGGTCGCGGTCAGCCGGTTCGCCGGCTTTGCCCACGGCCATCACTACGCGGCCCCAATTGGCGTCTTCCCCGGCGATCGCGGTCTTGACCAGTGGCGAGTTGGCAATGGCGAGGCCCACCTTGCGCGCGCTCTCGTCCGAAACGGCGCCGGTTACCGAAACGGCGATGAATTTCTGTGCCCCTTCGCCATCGCGCACCACCAGATGGGCGAGCTGGCGGCAGACGTCGTCAAGCGCGGCGGTAAAGGCATCTGCGCCTTCGTCCTTAAATCCTGTGAGCGGGGTATTGCCAGCCTTGCCGGTGGCGAAGGCCAGGACCGTGTCGCTGGTCGATGTGTCGCTGTCCACCGTGATGCAGTTGAAGCTCTTATCGCTTGCGGCGGAAAGGCGTTCTTGCAGGAAGGCGGGGCTGACTGCTGCATCGGTGAAGATATAGCCGAGCATTGTCGCCATATCGGGGGCGATCATGCCGCTGCCCTTGATGATCGCGGCGAACGTGACGGTCTTTCCGCCGACAATCGCCTGCACCATGGCCCCCTTGGCGAAAGTATCGGTGGTGCCGATGGTATTGGCTGCGTCTTCCCAGGTGCAGGGCTGGGTTTCCAGCACCGCTTCGACACCCGCCTTCGCCTTATCCTTGGGCAGGGGGACGCCGATCACGCCTGTGGAGGAGACGAAGACCTGATCCTGCGGACAGCCGAGATGATCGGCCACTTGCGCCATGATCTGTTCCACCGCCTCTCGGCCGCGATAGCCGGTGAATGCGTTGGAATTGCCCGCATTGACGATCAAGGCCCGAGCCTGCCCCTGCCGGACATTGATCCGGCCCAGTTCCACCTCGGATGAACAGCAGATGTTACGCGTGAACACGCCCGCCACGGCGGTTCCTTCCGCTAGCTCGACATAAGTCAGGTCGCAGCGTCCCCAATCCTTGTAGCCGGCGCGAGCGATGCGCGGGGTGGCACCGGCGATGGAAGGCATTTCCGGGAACGGGCGGGCGAGCGGAGAAGTGGCGATATCCATGGGGCCGCTCTCTACTGGGACGCAAGGGCCGCGTAAACGCGCTTTCTCAGTCGACGGGCAGCGTTATTCTGCATGTCACGGTCCGCTTATCGCCCATATTCGGACAAGAACGGCATCCCGATCCGCAAGCGAATGATTATTTGGCAAACCAGTGTCATGGAGACGCTTGCGGATTGCAGGAATGTGCAGTCGCG
>CAYXMY010000142.1:0-5817 GCA_964466155.1 uncultured Caenibius sp.
CCGCGGGTTTGGCCGGAGCGGGTTTCGGCGGCGCGGGCTTGGGCTTGGCAGGTGCGGGCCGCGGCTCGCTCACTGGTTTGGGGGGCGCTGGCTTGGGCGGCGCGGGTTTCGGCGGGGCCGGTTTGGGGGGCTGCGGCTTCTGTGGCTGCGGCTTGGGCGGGGCCGGTTTTGGCTCCGGCTTCGGCGCTTCCTGCGCTTTCGGTTTCGGTTCGCTGGGCGGTTCAGGCGGGGCAATCGGCGCGGGCGTGCCAATATCCTGCGAAAGCTCCGGCGCGACGGCGGCCTGCGATTTTTCCGCCACTTGCGGACCGGTCGCCGTCAACCCCACGGCATCGACCAGATTGACCGTCACATGCGGCGGCATGGGCGGCTGGCGCGAAGGCCGGGGCTGAAGCAACAGCACAGCCACCAGCGCGGCATGCAGTACGACAGCCGCAGCAAGGCCGGTGCGTTCTTCGGGTTTAAGCGCTGCAAAGGCCATGCGGAATGCCTATGGAGCGGTTTCTGAACTGTTGGTGACCAGTGAAACAGATGTCAGCCCGGCGTGAGTCAGCTCACCCATCACTTCCATGAAGCGGCCGTAATTCAGCACCCGGTCCCCACGCACGACCACGGACGGCGGCTTGCCCGAAGGATCGCGCGGCAAAGCGGCCAGCCGGTCGGCCAGCGTGCCGGGCGCCACCGGATCGTCGTCGAGATAGATCGCGCCATCCGCATCGATCGCAATCGTGATCTGATCGGGCTTCTGGTCCATCGCATCGGCGCGGCTGTCGGGCAGGTCAATCGGCACGGCAGCGGTCAGCAGCGGGGCCGTGACCATGAAGATAATCAGCAGCACCAGCATCACGTCCACCAGCGGCGTGACGTTGATTTCCGCCATCGGCGTGCGGCGCGAACCGCGCCCGCGCCGCCTGCGCGCGCCTCCTCCGGCCACGCCCATCGCCATCAGCCGTCCCCCATCTGGCGGCTGAGCTGGGCATGGACCTTATCCGCCAGGCGCTGCAACCGGCCTTCGAGCACATTCACCTGCCGCGAGAAGCGGTTGTAGGCGATCACCGCCGGAATGGCCGCGAACAGGCCGATAGCCGTAGCGAAAAGCGCTTCGGAAATACCCGGCGCAACCACCGCGAGCGAGCTGTTCTGCTGATTGCCGATCTGGAAGAAGCTGTTCATGATCCCCCATACGGTGCCGAACAAGCCGACGAAGGGGGCCACCGAACCGACCGTGGCGAGAAAGTTCAGCCGCTCCGACAGGGAATCCGCCTCGGCCGCGACCTGGCTTTCCATCGCGGTGGCGATCCGTTCGCGCGTGCCTTCGGCGTCGAAGGCCTTGGATTTGCTCGACAGGCGCAATTCCTCCAGCCCGGCCGCGACCACACGCCCAGCAGGGCTGGCGTTCTGGCCTTTTTCATCCTCGACCGTACCCTCGCCGGACTTGTTCCACAAAGTGGCCTCATACATCTTCGAACGGCGTCTGGCGGCCGCCATCCGCAGCGAGAACGAGATGATAATCATCCACACCCAGATGCTGGCCAGCAAAAGCCCGGCCATCACCGCCTGGACGACGATATCGGCATCGAGGAACAGTTTTACCGGATTGAGCCGGGTGGGGGCAGCCGCGGCAACCGCGGCGGACAGGATAGCGAGGTGAGTCATGCTGCTCCTTCGGGGGCAAGAACTGTCTGCAGTTTTTCGTACCAGCCGGCGGGATGGCGGGCAGGGCGGCCATCGGGCGCGACGAAACCGACGCGGATCTGCGCTTCGGCAAAGATCGCATCGCCGGACAGCGCCTTCTGTTCCACGCGCCAGCTCGCGGCGCGCAATTCGGTGACCTGCGTGGTGACAGTCACCGCATCGCCCAGCCGCACCGGGCGGAGATAGCGGATACCGATTTCGGTGACGGCATAAGCGCCCCACCCCTGCACCAGCGCAGCGGGTTGATCGACACCCAGCGCACGCAGCATGGCCGAACGGCTGCGTTCGAACCAGCGCAGGTAATTGGCGTGATAGACCACCCCGCCCGCATCGGTATCGTCGAAATAGGCGCGCAGCGCGGCGTGATGGATGGGACCGGCAAACCAGCCTTCGGCGGGATCGGGCAGACTGCCCGCAAGCAGCGGCGCATTGGCAGCCTTCATCGCCGCGCGATCCCCCGCAAGCTGGCATAGGGAAGCATCGAACTGTCACCGGGTTGCATCACGATCCTTCGCCCTCTTCCGTCAGCCCGGCATCCGGATGGACGCCGCCCGGTCATGTGCCGGATGAAGTCTGACTCTAGCCTTACTGCGAGTCGCGGAGCAAGCCGGGCGATACGACGCGCCGCAAAAACACTGCGGCCAGACGCATGAAACGGGCTGAATTAGGGAACCAGCGCCCCCAGCGGGCGGCCACCGCAGATATGCACATGCAGATGTGGCACCAGTTGCCCGGAATCCGGCCCGACATTGGCAATCGCACGATAGCCCGGCTCGACCAGCCCCTTGTCCCGCGCGATCTTGCCGATTGCGCGCACGAAACCGGCAATTTCCTCCGCGCTCGCCTGCGTGCTGAAATCGTCCCAGCTCACATAGGCACCCTTGGGCAGCACGAGGATATGTTCGGGCGCCTGCGGATGGATATCGTAGAAGGCGAAAGCCCATTCGTCTTCATAGACCTTGGTGCAGGGCAGTTCGCCGCGCAGGATCTTCGCGAAGATGTTCTGATCGTCGTAAGGTTGGGTGGGATCGACCGGGGTCATGCGTTCCTCGAAGCTTTTTCGGCAATGCCCGATACGCCTTCGCGGCGATCCAGTTCGGCCAGCACATCGGCCAGCGGCACCCCCTTGGCACCGAGCAGAACCATCAGGTGGAAAATCACGTCGGCCGCTTCGCCGACCAGTTCCTCATGGCTGCCCGAAAGCGCGGCGACCACGGTTTCCACCGCTTCCTCGCCCAGCTTGCGGGCAATCACCGGCACCCCGCGCGCATTAAGCAGCGCGACATAGCTGTGTTCGGGCGCGGCGGTGCTGCGGTCGGCGATGGTCCGTTCCAGACGGGCCAGCGTATCGTGCGACTGGGTCATGCGCGATCCATGGATCGCACAAGGCCGCGGGTCAAGCGGGGCCGGGCATCAACAGCGGCAGAAACGGGCCGGGTGGCCCGCCCCGCGCCACCGTTATCCCCGTGCGGGCAAGCCCGCCGCCCGCAGCGCGGCATGCGCTTCGGCAATCGTATAAGTGCCGAAATGGAAGATCGAAGCGGCCAGAACCGCGCTCGCATGGCCTTCCGTCACACCTTCGACGAGATGCCCAAGCGTGCCCACACCGCCGCTGGCAATCACCGGCACGCTGACGGCATCGGCAATCGCACGGGTCAGTTCAAGGTCGTAGCCCGCCTTGGTGCCATCCCCGTCCATCGAAGTGACGAGCAGTTCGCCCGCACCCAGATCGGCCAGACGCCGGGCATGGGCCACGGCATCGATCCCGGTCGCCTTGCGCCCGCCATGGGTGAAGACTTCCCAGCGCGGCGTTTCGCCCGCACCGCTCACCCGGCGGGCATCGACCGAAGCGACGATGCACTGGCTGCCGAACTTGTCGGCGATGTCGGACACCACTTCGGGCCGCGACACTGCGGCGGAATTGACCGCCACCTTGTCCGCCCCGGCCAGCAACAGCGCACGGGCATCTTCGGCGCTGCGCACGCCCCCGCCCACGGTCAGCGGCATGAAGCACACTTCCGCCGTGCGCCGGACGATATCGAGCAACGTGCCGCGCCCTTCGTGGCTGGCCGAAATATCGAGGAAACACAATTCATCCGCGCCCGCCGCATCGTAGGCGCGGGCCTGTTCCACCGGATCGCCCGCATCCTTGAGATCGACGAAGTTGACCCCTTTCACCACCCGGCCATCGGCAACGTCGAGACAGGGGATGACGCGGATGCGGACAGTCATCGCCGTCAGTCCTTCTGCGCCATCGCAATCGCGGCGGCGAGATCGAGCCGCCCGTCGTAGAGCGCGCGGCCCGTAATCACCCCTTCGATGCCATCCTTGGCATGGAGCGTGAGCAGGCGGATATCGTCCAGCCCCTTGACCCCGCCGCTGGCGATCACCGGCAGGTCGGTCTGCCGCGCGAGTTCGACAGTGGCATCGATGTTGCAGCCCTTGAGCAAGCCATCGCGGCCGATATCGGTGAACAGCAGGCTGGCAACGCCTGCATCCTCAAACCGGCGGGCCATATCGACGATGGATACGTCGGAGACTTCGGCCCAACCTTCCGTCGCCACCATCCCGTCGCGCGCATCGACCGCGACCACGATCCCGCCCGGAAACGCGCCCGCCATATCCTTGACGAATTGCGGGTCCTTGAGCGCCGCCGTGCCCATCACGATCCGGCTGACGCCCAGATCGAACCAGCCTTCCACCGCTTCGCGCGTGCGGATACCGCCGCCCAATTGCACATGGCCGGGGAACACGTCCAGGATCGCTTCCACTGCCTCGCGGTTTTCCGCCCGCCCGGCAAACGAACCGTCGAGATCGACCACATGGAGATATTGCGATCCCGCTTCGGCGAACAGCAGGGCCTGCGCGGCGGGATTATCGCCATAGACGGTGGCGCGCGCCATATCGCCTTCGGCAAGGCGGACCACCTGGCCCTGTTTCAGGTCGATGGCAGGAAATACGATCATGGTCAGGGATTCCAGTCGAGGAAGCGCGCCAGCAGTTCCAGCCCGTAGCCTTGGCTCTTTTCCGGGTGGAACTGGACGCCCAGCAGATTGTCATGCGCCACAGCCGCCACCAGCCCGCCGCCATGGTCGGTCATCGCCGCGACATGCGCGCCGTTATCGGGCTGGAAGTGGTAGGAGTGGAGGAAATAGGCTTCGCCCGCCGCGATCAGTTCGGCGCCGTCACGATGGCGGGTGGGCACGACATCATTCCACCCCATATGCGGCACCTTGATCGCCGGATCGGTCCGTTCGATCAGGCGCACTTCGCCCGGCACCCAGCCCAGCCCTTCGGTCACCCCGTATTCGAGCCCGCGCGTTGCCAGCAATTGCATGCCCACGCAGATGCCGAGAAACGGCACACCGCCGCCGCGCACCCGCTCCGCCATTGCGTCGACCAGGCCGGGAATCGCGCGCAGGCCCGCCGCGCAGGCCCCGAACGCGCCGACACCGGGCAGGACGATCCGGTCCGCCGCCCGCACCACGGCGGGATCGGCCGTGACTTTGACACCTGTGGCGCCAGCCGCCTTCAGCGCATTGTGCACCGAATGGAGGTTGCCCGCGCCGTAATCGACGAGAGCGATCACCTCAGCCACCGAGTTGCCCCTTGGTGGACGGCACGGCCTCGCCCTTGCGCGGATCGCGTTCAACCGCCTGGCGCATCGCCCGGGCAAAGCCCTTGTAGATGCCTTCGACGATATGGTGGTTGTTCTGCCCATAGAGCAGTTCGATATGCAGCGTGATGCCCAGCGCATGGGCGATCGAATGGAACCAGTGTTCGAACAGTTCGGTATCCATTTCGCCGAGGCGGGACTGGCTGAAACCGGCCTTCCACACCAGATAGGGGCGGCCGGAAATGTCCAGTGCAACACGCGAGAGCGCTTCGTCCATCGGCGAATAGACCGCGCCGTACCGGCCGATGCCCGCCTTGTCGCCCAATGCCTGCGCAATCGCCTGGCCCAGCGCGATGGCGCTGTCTTCGGTGGTGTGGTGCTGATCCACATGGAGATCGCCCGTGACCTTCATCGTCACATCGATCAGCGAATGGCGCGAAAACTGTTCCACCATATGATCGAGGAACCCGATCCCGGTGGAAATGTCATAGGCGCCGGTCCCATCG
>CAYXMY010000143.1:0-5736 GCA_964466155.1 uncultured Caenibius sp.
CGGATGCGGGGGCAAGCCGATCCGATCAGGGCGGGGCGGGCAGTGCGCGCGGCGGCTTCGGCGGACCGGGTGGCCCCGGCGGCCCCGGCGGCCCCGGTGGCCCCGGTGGTCCGGGCGGCCCCGGTGGCGGCCCGATGGGCGGCGGCAACGGCGGGCGTGGGCGCTGGAACCTGTCGATCTATCACACGATCCGGTTCGATCAGACGGTGACGATTGCCCGTGGCGGGCCTGTGCTCGATCTCTTGAACGGCGATGCGCTGACCGATGGCGGCGTCGCGCGCCATGCCATCGAAATGGAAGGCGGCACGTTCTATCGCGGCATCGGTCTGCGCCTCAAGGGCACTTACACGGCGCCCGTCCACGTCAAGGGCAGCGAAATGCCGGGCAGTTCAGACTTGCGGTTCGGCAGCACGTTCACGCTCAATCTGCGGCTGTTCGCCGATCTTGGCCAGCAGCAGCGTCTTGTTAATGCCTCGCCGTTCTTCAAGGGTATGCGGGTGTCGTTCAAGATCGATAACCTGTTCGATTCACGGCAGAAAGTGACGGACAACAACGGCGATGTGCCGCTCAGCTATCAGGCCGATTACCGCGATCCCAAAGGCCGCGTGATCGGAATCGATATCCGCAAGATGTTCTGATCCGGGTTTCCCGCGCCATCCCCCCGCGTGGGGGTGGTGCGGGGCGCGTCAGCCGCCGCCCTGTGCGCCGGTGGGATTGGCCGCATCCGCCGGATACGTGCCGTGGCCTTCGATCACCTTGCCGCATGCAAAGCGCAGCACTTCGCTCACCCGCGTGCCTTTCTGGTTGGTGTAGGCGATGACCAGGCAATCGATCCCGGCGAACACTCCCTCGACCGTGAAATGCAGATCGGGAATGCGCGCCAGCCCCGCCGCCCAATAGGCGCGGATGGCGGCCTTGCCGCGTAGCACGCCGCCGGTTTCGGGCATGACCAGCGCGGCGAAGGGCGACGTAAACACCGCCTCCTCATGGAAATGGGCCAGCACCGCCTCTACATCGTGGGTATTCCAGGCTTCGACCCAATGGGCGGCGAACTGAGCGGGATCGATATCCATGGATCGGCGGGGCTCCTTGCAACCGGCGCAGGATAGCGAGGGACGGCATAAAGCAAATGCGATTTTCCTACAGGGCTGCGATTTGGCATAGGGGGGCCATGCGCCATGCCGACCGCCTTTCTCCGGACCTTGTTTTTTGCCCTGTTTTCGCGCGTTTCCGGGGTGGGAAGGTTGCATCCTTGAACCGTGTCAACTGTGTCAACTTGCCCGTCGCGAATCAGGGCATCCGGCATGGTTAAGACTCCGGCCGGAACCCCGCCGCATCCGCAAGGCGCGGACCGTTTCAACGAAGACCGCGCGACCGATACCATGCGTTCCTCGCGCCCCGATCTTGCGGCTGGGGTGGCCGCGATCCGCGAAACGCTGGCGACGCTGAAGCCGAAGCCCGGCGTCTATCGCATGTGCGATGCACGCGGCGATGTGCTCTATGTCGGCAAGGCGCGCGCGCTGAAGAACCGGGTGGCGAATTACACGCAGGTCGAACGCCTGCCGCTGCGCCTGCAACGCATGGTGTCGCAGACGCGCAGCATGGAAATCGTCACCACCAATTCGGAAGCGGAGGCGCTGCTGCTCGAAGCGCAGCTTATCAAGCGGTTCCGCCCGCCCTACAACGTGCTGCTGCGCGACGATAAAAGCTTCCCGTTCATCCTGCTGCGGGCCGATCATGATTTCCCGCGGATCATGAAGCATCGCGGCGCGCGCAAGGCGAAAGGCAATTATTACGGCCCGTTTGCCAGCGCGGGCAGCGTCAACACCACGATCAACGCGTTGCAAAAGCTGTTCCTCCTGCGCAGTTGCACCGACAGCTTCTTTGCGCGCCGCGACCGGCCATGCCTGCTCTACCAGATCAAGCGCTGTTCGGCCCCCTGCGTCGGGCGGATCGACGGGCAGGGCTATGCCGAACTGGTGCGGCAGGCGAAGGATTTCCTCGGCGGGCGGTCGAACGCGGTGCAGCAGGAAATCGAACGGCAGATGCAGCAGGCTGCCGAAGCGCTCGATTTCGAAAGCGCGGCAATGCTGCGCGACCGGCTGCGCGCGGCGACCTTCATTCAGGGCAGCCAGGCGATCAATGCGCAGGGGCTGGGCGATGCCGATATCTTCGCCATGGCGGTGAAAGGCGGGCATGTCGCGATCCAGGCGTTCTTCATCCGGGGGGGGCAGAACTGGGGCCACCGCGCGTTCTTCCCCGCGCATACCGAGGGGGTGGAGGATGCGGCGGTGCTTTCGGGCGTGCTGGCGCAGTTCTACGAAGAAGTGCCGCCGCCGCGCATGATTCTGGTGGACCGCGATCTGCCCGATGCCGACCTGCTGGCCGAAGCGCTGCGCGAGGCGGCGGGGCACAAGGTGGAAATTGCCGTGCCGCAGCGGGGGGAGCGGCGCAAGCTGGTGGAACAGGCCAGCCGCAACGCGGTGGAAGCGCTCGACCGGCGGCTGGCCGAACGCGGCACGCAAACGAAGATCCTGCGCGAAATGGCCGAATTCCTCGAACTGCCCGAGGTGCCGCGGCGGATCGAAATCTACGACAACAGCCATATCCAGGGCGCCAAGGCGGTGGGTGGCATGGTGGTGGCCGGGCCGGAAGGGTTCATCAAGAACCAGTATCGCAAGTTCAACATCCGCAGCGCACAGACGAACGACGATTTCGGCATGATGCGCGAAGTGATGGAACGGCGCTTTTCCCGCGCGCTGGAAGAAGACCCGGACCGGGCCAAGGAAGTCAACGGGGTGGGGGTGTGGCCCGATCTCGTGCTGATCGACGGCGGCAAGGGGCAGATGAGCGCAGTGCGCGATACGCTGGAGGAGCTAGGGATCGAGGATGTCCCGCTGATCGCCATTGCCAAGGGGCCGCACCATGGCCGCGAGGGGCGCGAAGTGTTCCATTTTCCCGATGGGCGGGAAAAGATGTTGCCGGTCAATTCGCCGGTGCTGTTCTATCTCCAGCGCCTGCGGGACGAAGTGCACCGCTATGCCATCGGCGTCCACCGCGACAAGCGCAGCCGGGCGATCACCGCCAGCCCGCTGGATGAGATTCCCGGTATCGGCCCGGCGCGCAAGCGGGCGCTGCTGCTGCATTTCGGCACGGCGGGCAAAGTCCGCGCGGCTTCGCTGGAGGATTTGCAACGCGCACCCGGCGTGAGCGCAGCGGTGGCGCAGACGGTGTACGATTTCTACCACCCCGGCGGATGAGGGGGATGGGTGGAGGGAGCGGCTTGCCCGGCTCTGGGGTTAACCCGTCCGGCAGGTGCGGAGTACGCCTTCCTGCGCGGTGCTGGCGACCAGCCGCCCATCGCGCGCGAAAATCTGCCCACGGGTGAAGCCGCGTCCGTTGCCCGCCCATGGGCTTTCGGTGACGTAGAGCAGCCATTCGTCCGCGCGGAAGGGTTCGTGGAACCAGATCGCATGGTCGAGACTGGCCCCGCGCGCATCGCCGCGCACCATCGATTTGCCGTGCGGGCGCAGCGCTGTCATCAGCAGTTGCATATCGCTGGCATAGGCGAGCACGGCGCGATGCACGCGCGGATCGTCCGGCAGGGGCGCGACGGCGCGGACCCAGGTGTGGGCCACGGCTTCGCTGCGTTCCCCGGTCAGCCAGCAGGGTTCCTCCACCGTGCGGACATCGAATGCCAGCGGCCGCTTGATCGGGATTTCCATCCCCGGCCCCCATTCCTGGGCCAGCCGGGCAAGCTGGCGCGACATGGGTTCCAGTTCTTCGGGCGGGGTCACCATGGGCATGGGCAGGCGCTGATGTTCCACCCCCACTTCGCCCACATGGAACGAGGCGGTGAGGTTGAGGATCACTTCGCCCTGCTGGCTGGCGACGACGCGGCGGTTGGAAAAGCTGCGCCCGTCGAAATCGTTGGTGACCATGTAGCTGATCGGCAGTTCGCTCGACCCGGTGCGCAGGAAATAGGTATGCAGGGAATGGGCGGAACGGTCGTCGTCCACGGTCCGTTCGGCGGCGGCCAGCGCCTGGGCGATCACTTGTCCGCCGAACAGGCGGCCGGGAGTCAGTTTCCAGCACCGGCCTTCAAAACGATTGGCGCCGCGCGGTTCCATGTCGAGAAGGAGAACCAGGTTCGCGACAAGCCGTTCAGGCGTCTCTTCAAGCAACATGCTATCTTCATGCGCCTCGCCGCATCCCTCGTCAACGCGTTGCTGAACCAGCGGTGAAATTTGCTTGCGGGTTCGCCGGACATGGAAAACCCCCGCCCGCGCGATGCGGGACGGGGGCTCTCCGAACAGGGCTGCCGGATCAGTGGGCGGCGAGTGTCGCCAGCAGCAGCAGCGCCACGATATTGGTGATCTTGATCATCGGGTTCACCGCCGGGCCGGCGGTGTCCTTGTAGGGATCGCCCACGGTATCGCCGGTGACGGCGGCCTTGTGGGCTTCGCTGCCCTTGCCGCCGTGATTGCCGTCCTCGATGTATTTTTTGGCGTTGTCCCACGCGCCGCCGCCCGAGGTCATCGAGAGCGCGACGAACAGCCCGCCGACGATCACGCCCAGGAGCAGCGCACCCAGCGCGGCAAAGCCGTTCTGCTGCCCCGCCACCAGCGTGATGATGAAATAGACCGCGATCGGTGTCAGCACCGGCAGCAGCGAAGGCACGATCATTTCCTTGATCGCCGCCTTGGTGACGAGATCGACCGTGCGCGCATAGTTGGGCTTGGAGGTGCCCGCCATGATGCCCGGATCGTTCCGGAACTGGTCGCGCACATCCTTCACCACGTCGCCAGCCGCGCGGCCCACCGCCGTCATCCCCATCGCGCCGAACAGATAGGGCAGCAGCGCGCCCAGCAGCAGGCCGACGATGACGTAGGGATTTTCAAGGCTGAAATCGACCGAGAGATCGGGGAAGAATTCGCCCAGATCGGTGGTGTACGCGGCGAACAGCACCAGCGCGGCAAGGCCTGCCGAACCGATGGCGTAGCCCTTGGTTACGGCCTTGGTGGTGTTGCCCACGGCATCCAGCAGGTCGGTCTTTTCGCGCACGCTGTCGTCCAGCCCGGCCATTTCGGCAATGCCGCCGGCATTGTCCGTAACCGGCCCGTAAGCGTCCAGCGCGACGACCATCCCGGCCAGCGCCAGCATGGCGGTGGCGGCATAGGCGATCCCGATCAGCCCGGCGAGCTGATAGGCGATGATGATCCCTGCCACGATGACGATGGTGGGCAGCGCCGTCGCTTCGAGGCTGATGGCGAGACCCTGGATCACGTTGGTGCCGTGGCCGGTTTCGCTGGCCTTGGCGATGGAGCGCACCGGGCGATAGTTGGTGCCGGTGTAGTATTCGGTGATCCAGATAATCAGCCCGGTGATGACTAGGCCCAGCATCGCGCAGAGGAACAGTTGCACGCCGGTGAATCCGCCGATCATGCTGGCGTCACCCGCGCCTGCCGCTTCGCCCGCGTTCACGGCGGTGCCGCCGATCACGGTGTGCATGTCGCCGCCCAGGGCATAGGAGGTGGCGAACCAGATCGCCGGCACTGCGAGCACGGCGGATACGAGGAAGCCCTTGTACATCGCGCCCATGACATTGTTCGAGCCGCCAAGGCGGACGAAATAGGTGCCGATGATCGATGTGACGATGCATACGCCCCCGATTAGCAGGGGCAGCGCCATCAGGTGGGGCAGAAGATCGCCCACGCCTTTCAGCAGCAGCGCGGT
>CAYXMY010000144.1:0-5708 GCA_964466155.1 uncultured Caenibius sp.
GCAGGCCGACATACTTGCCGACCACGCCAATGGTCACTTCGCCTTCGGGGTTCTGATACCGGTCCACGATATCGTCCCAGCGCGCCAGATCGGGTTGCGGTGCGGTCAGGCCGAAATGGCGCAGGACTTCGCTGTCCAGCCCTTCGGCATGATACTGCAACGGCACGGCATAGATGCTCGATGCGTCGAGCGCGGGAATGACCGCTTCCTTGCGCACGTTGCAGAACTGGGCGATCTTGGCCCGCTCGCTTTCGGGCAGCGGTTTTTCGCAGCGGCACAGCAGAATGTCCGGCTGGATGCCAAGGCCAGTGAGTTCACGTACGGAGTGTTGCGTGGGCTTGGTCTTCAATTCGCCCGCCGCCGCGATATAGGGCACCAGCGTCACATGGACGAAACAGCTCTGATCGCGGTCCAGTTCGTTATGCAACTGGCGCAGCGCTTCGATGAACGGCAGCCCTTCGATATCGCCCACCGTGCCGCCAATTTCGCACAGCACGAAATCGAGATCTTCGGTTTCCGCCTGCGCGAATTCCTTGATCGCGTCGGTCACGTGCGGGATCACCTGCACAGTGGCGCCGAGATAATCGCCCCGGCGTTCCTTCGCGATGATGTCGCGGTAGATGCGGCCTGAGGTGATGTTGTCCGCCTGGCGCGCGGAAACCCCGGTGAAGCGTTCGTAGTGCCCCAGATCGAGATCGGTTTCCGCGCCGTCATCCGTCACATAGACCTCACCGTGCTGGTAAGGGCTCATCGTGCCCGGATCGACATTGAGATAGGGGTCGAATTTCCTGATCCGGACGCGGAAACCGCGTGCCTGGAGGAGAGCCGCGAGGCTCGCCGCCATGAGACCTTTGCCGAGCGAGGAAACCACGCCGCCGGTGATAAATATGTACCGCGCCATGGGATTCGGGCCTTAGTCGCTAGCCGTGATTCGTGGCAAGCACGAAACGGCGAATTCCCACAGGCCAGAGGCAATCTCCGGCCCGTTTCATCAAAAATACCGAAATTGCCGCTTGCGGTGCTTCCGAAGCGGCAGTGCCTGCAGCTTACTGCGCCGCGCCCGAAAGCGGATCGTTATGGGCGGGAGCCGGTGCGGGCTGCTGCGCCGGTGCGGCGGGCGCGGCCGGAGCCTGCGCCCCGGTCGCCCCTGCCCCGAGCGGGTCGTTCGAAGTGACCGGCGGCGGCGTGGAACGATCCAGCGACGTATCGATCTTGCGATCCGTCGTCGTGCCCACAGCCAGAGCAGCGAGCACAATGCTCAACACCACGAACAGCGTGGCAAGAACCGCCGTGGCGCGCGTAAGGAAGTCCGCTGCCCCGCGCGCGGACATGAGGCCCGAAGGGCTGCCGCCAACGCCGAGCCCGCCCCCTTCGGAGCGCTGCATCAGAATTACACCCACCAGGACAGCGGCGACAATCGCCTGCACGACCGTGATAAACAGGAAAAGGGACATCAACCAAACCTTACGCAACGGGCAATGGGCCGTGCCGCCATCTAGGCGCGCATGCCCCACTAAGCAAGAGGCCGGCGAGCGAACGGCGCATCGCATGCGCGCCCGCTGCCGAAAATCAGTCGACGCTTTCGCCCGCCGCCGCGCGGATGATGCCGAAGAAGCTTTCCGCCGTCAGGCTGGCGCCGCCGACCAGCGCGCCGCCCACTTCGGGCACGCCGAGAATTTCCAACGCGTTTTCGGCCTTGACCGAGCCGCCATAAAGAATGCGCAGATCGTTGCCGTCCGCGCCGTAGATCGCCTGCAGCTTCGCCCGGATGGCGCGATGCATCGCTTCGATATCGGCGTTCGACGGCACGCGGCCCGTGCCGATGGCCCAGACCGGCTCATAAGCGATGGACAGCTTTTCCACCGCCCCTGCCGTCATCGGTGCGGAAGCTTCGAGCTGACCGCACACCACCTCTTCCGCGCGTCCGGCATCGCGTTCGGCTTCGCTTTCGCCCACGCACAGGATCACACCGAGGCCGACATTACGCGCCGATTCCGCCTTGGCCCGAACCAGTTCGTTGCTTTCGCCATGATCGCTGCGCCGTTCGCTGTGGCCCACGATCACGAACCCGGCGCCCGCATCCGCCAGCATGGCGGCAGAAATATCGCCAGTATGCGCACCGCCATCGACCGGGTGGCAATCCTGCGCCCCGATGCCGATCTGCTCCGCTTCCTTGCGGGCGGCGTGGATCAGCGTGAAAGGCGGCGCAATCGCCACTTCGACTTTGGGATAGCGTTGGCCCGCGCGATCGATCGCGCGCGCTTCCGCCAGCATGGCGCGGATGCCATGCATTTTCCAATTGCCTACGACATAAGGGCGCTGTTGCGACATTCCGTTACCCGAGTATTGCGACGACCGGTCGCCCGCAAATGCGGGGCTTCCGGGACAGGCCCGCTAGACCCACCGGCCCCGCTTGTCAAAACGGTTGTCCACACACCATCGCACGGTCAGCGGCCGAAACGGCGGGCCTGCCGTAAAACACCGAACGGCCGGGGCAGACATGCAGCCTAACGGTTGCGGCTCCCGGCTGCCGGAGATAAAGCGCTCGCAATCAGAAATCCCGGCGCCAGCGCCAAACACCACGGCGACCAAGCCCTCAAGCAGCGAAACGGCCATTCCGAATGATCCAGTTCATCCGCAAATTTCTTGATTCGAAGATCGGAGTTATCGCCGCGCTGTTTTTCCTCGTCCTGATGGCGCTGTCCTTTTCCGGCGGCGACATCCGGAACATGAACGTCTTCGGCGGCAGCGGGGGCAGCGGCACAGCGGCCACGGTGGGCAAGACAACGATTTCCACCAGCGAACTCAGCCGCTCCGCCACGCAGGCCGTCAATCAGGCGCGCCAGCAGCAGCCGACCATTACGATGCAGGCCTTTCTTGCGGAAAACGGCCTCAGTCAGGTGCTGGACGATCTGATCGACCGGTCCGCCATTTCGGGCTTCGCCCAGATGCTCGGCCTGCGGGCGGGGGATCGGCTGGTGGACAGCCAGATCGCCAAGATGCCCGTTTTCATCGGGCCGGACGGCAAGTTCGATCAGCAAATCTATCTCCAGATGATCCGTCAGCAGGGGCTATCCGACCAGATGGTGCGCAACGATCTGATGCAGGGGCTGCTCGCCCAGCAGGTCATGGCGCCGGTGGCTTACGGCGCAACGATGCCGGGCGATCTCGTCCTGCGCTATGCTGCGCTGCTCAAGGAAACGCGCCACGGCACCATCGCCGTGATCCCGAGCGACGCTTACGCACCGGCAGCCAATCCCACCGATGCGCAGCTTTCGACCTACTATACGGCGCATAAGAACAGTTTCATTCGGCCGGAACGCCGCGTGGTCCGCTATGCCGTTTTCGGCGCGCAAGCGCTGGGGGCGGTGCGTGCGCCGACCGATGCGGAAATCGCCGCGCGGTACAAGCGCGATGCGGCCAAATACGCGGCCAGCGAAAAGCGCCGCCTGACCCAGTTGATCGTACCGACCGAAGCCGCCGCCAAGGCGATTGCCGCCGAAACGGCCAAGGGCACCTCGCTTGCCGCCGCGGCATCGAGCAAGGGCCTTGCCACCACCGCAATCGGCCCGGTCGACAAGAATGCGCTGTCCGCGCAATCCTCGCAGGATGTGGCGAACGCCGCATTCGCAGCGGCCAAGGGCTCGACCACGGCGCCGGTTCGCAGCGGCCTGGGCTGGCACATCATTCGCGTGGACGCGGTTGAAGGCACACCGGCGAAAACGCTCGAACAGGTCCGTGGCGAGATTGCCGCCGAACTGTCCACCGAACTCCACCGCAATGCGGTGACGGATCTGGCCTCGCGGTTGCAGGATGCGTTCGACAACGGCAGCAGCCTGACCGACGCCGCCAAGATGGTGAACGGGCAGGTGGTGGAAACGCAGCCGCTGACCGCCGACGGGCGCGTCTATGGCAAGCCCGCCGAAACCGCGCCCGCAGTGCTCGGCAAGGCGCTGGCCACGGCCTTTTCCATGGAAGAAGGCGAACCCCAGCTCGCTGAAATCGAGCCGGGCAAGACGTTCATCATCTACGACGTCAAGGCCATCACGCCTTCGGCCCCGGCGCCGATGAACGAGATCAAGCCCGATCTGATCGTGGCGTGGAAGCGCGATCAGGGGCTGGCAAGCGCCAAGGCCGCCGCCGACCGTGTTCTCGCCGCCATGCGCAAGGGCACACCGCTGGCCGCCGCTCTCGCCGCCGAAAAGAAAGCGTTCCCCACGCCCGACACCATCGCCATGAACCGGCAGCAACTGGCCCAGATGGGCAACCGCGTGCCCGGCCCGCTCGCCCTGCTGTTCAGCATGGCGGAAGGCACGACCAAGCGGCTCGAAGCGCCGCAGCAGCGTGGCTGGTTCATCGTCCAACTGGGCAAGATCGTGCCCGGCCAGGTGACCAAGGGCGATCCGCTGCTGGCCAGCGCGACGCAGGAATTGAGCCAGCTCAACGGCCGGGAATACGAAGATCAGTTCCGCCGCGCAGTCCGCAACGAAGTGGGCGTCAAGCGCAACAATGCCGCCATCGCAGGCGTCCGCAAGCAATTGAGCGGCGATAGCGATGAAACGGCCAACTGACCGCGCGATGACCTTCTCCCTGCCCGAAAACCACGCCGCCGCCCGTGCCTCGCTTGCCGCCGGGAAATCCGCGCTCGTATGGCGCAAGTGGGTTGCCGACACGGAAACCCCCGTGGGCGCCGCGCTCAAGCTGATGGAGCCCGGCCGGGGCGACTTCCTGCTCGAATCGGTGGAAGGCGGCGAAACGCGCGGCCGCTACAGCCTGCTCGGCCTCGCGCCCGATCTGGTATTCCGGGCCACCGGCGCGCAATGCGCGATCAACCGGCAGTGGAAGCACGACCGCAATGCCTTCGCGCCGCTGCCCAGCGATAGCCTGAGCGAGTTGCGCAGGCTCGTCGCATCCTGCCGCATCGGGGACGTGCCGGGCGAACTGCCCCCCGCGCTTGCCTGTCTGGTGGGCTACTTCGGTTACGAAACCATCGGCCTCGTTGAAAAACTGCCGCGCGCGCCGCAAAGCCCGCTCGAATTGCCGGACATGCTGTTCGTGCGGCCGACGCTCATTCTGGTGTTCGACGGGCTGCGCAGCGAACTGTTCTGCATCGCTCCCCTCTGGGCCGAAGATGGCAGTGCCGGCGATCCGGACAGGGCCATCGCCGATGCGGGCGAACGGATCGATGCGGCGCTCAGCCAACTGGCCCAGGCCGCCCCGCCCCGCGTGCGTGCGCAGGATTTGCCGGCAATGGCGCTTACCCCAGTGCTGGCCCCCGGCCAGTATAGCGAAATGGTCCAGCACGCGAAGGACTATATCGAGGCGGGCGATATCTTTCAGGTGGTGCTCGCCCAGCGGTTCACTTGCCCGTTCCCCTTGCCGCCGGGCGAACTCTACCGCGCGCTGCGCCGGGTGAACCCCTCGCCATTCCTGTATTTCCTCGATCTGCCGGGCTTTGCCGTGATCGGCTCCAGCCCCGAGATTCTCGTCCGGGTGCGCGATGGCGAAGTGACCATCCGCCCGATTGCAGGCACGCGTCCGCGCGGCAAGACGGCAGAGGAAGACCGCGCCAACGAGACGAGCCTGCTGGCCGATCCGAAGGAACGGGCGGAACATCTCATGCTGCTCGATCTCGGCCGCAACGATGTCGGCCGCGTCGCCGCGCGCGGCGGCGTCGAGGTGACGGCGAGCTATACCATCGAACGCTA
>CAYXMY010000145.1:0-5669 GCA_964466155.1 uncultured Caenibius sp.
ATGATCGACGATTACGGATCGCTAGGCCGGATCGTCGATCCCGATACCACCCAGATCGCGATCTGGATCAAGCATATCCTCGCGCTATGGCGCAGCCAGAAGAACAGCATGGACACGCTGGCCAGCCTCGTGCGTCAGGACCCGCAGATCGGCGCCCGGCGCACGCAGACCTACACCCATACCATCGCCAGGCTGGGCGAAAGGATTCCGGCCTTCGCGCTTGCAGCCAGCGGCACGGACGAAGAAGCGCATGTGCGCGCTCATCTGCTGCTGATCGAACTGGAAGACCTGTGCTATGAACTGGTCATCAGCGAATGGCCGGTGAACGAAGACATGGCCGTGAACGTTGTCGCGGGCCATTTCCGCGACTTCATCGCGAGCGCGCGCGATCCGGCATAGAAGCGGAATGGCCGCTCCCACCGCAGCGAGAAACGCGATGGGCGTCTTTCAGGGACAATCCTTGCCCGGTTCCTGTCCGGCGAGGCACGGCGCCGTGGGCAAGGCATCCCACCGGCCGCCAATGGCCTGAATCAGGGATACAGCCGCCACCTGCCGGTTGACGATGGACGTGATTTCCGCCGTGCGCGCGGAAAGGGCGGAATTCTGCGCCACGATCACATCGGAATAGCCGATCAGCCCCGCCTTGTACTGATTGCGCGCGATCTCTTCGGCGCGATTGGCAGCAGCTGCCGCGGCCTGCCGGTCTTCGGCCACGCCGCCCAGCACACGCACGGCAGCCAACTGATCTTCCGTCTGCTGAAAGGCGGTCAACGCCGTCTGCCGGTAATTCGCCACCGTCTGTTCGTATGCGGCACGCGCTTCGGCAACCTTCGCGCTGCGCTGTCCAAAATCGAGCAGGGTAAGAACGCCGGAGAGGCCCAGCGACCATGCGCTGTTGGCAATGGAAAACAGCGAACCCAGCCCATTGGCGGATTGCCCCGCTTCCCCCGTCAGGCTGAAGCTGGGAAAGAATGCGCCCTTCTGTATCCCGATATTGACGTTGGCCGCGGCCACCTGCCGTTCTGCGGCAGCCACATCCGGGCGGCGCTGCAACAGTTCGGACGGCAGGGCTGAAGGCACTTCCGGCACCGCACGATTCCACGCGACGGGCGCGATGGAGAAGACAGAGGGATTTTCCCCCACCAGTACCGCGATGGCGTGTTCGAAAATGGCCCGCTGGCGAACGAGGTCCTGCGCCTGCGCCCGCGCATTGCGCAGCGAGGTTTCCGCCTGCAACACATCGGACCGAGCGGATATGCCCGCGTTGTACATATTGGTGGTGATGGTCAGCGCCCGTTCGTATGCGGCAACCGTTTCATCCATCGCCGTTTTCTGGGCATCGATTCCGCGCAATTGCACATAGTCCAGCGCCAGTTCGCCCTGCGCGGCGAGCGTGGCGTTCTGCAGATCGCCCAGGCTCGCCTGCGCCTGCATCTTGGCCTGTTTCGCGGTATTATCGAGCAGCATCCACAGTTGCGGCTCCCACGTGGCGGTAAGGCCCAGCGAAAAGGCCGACGAATTCGACTGGACCGAACCGCTCGGCGTGACCGTGGTCCCCGAACCGCCCGACGAGGACGAACCCGAGCTGGAACTGGTAGACGCCTTGAAATGCCCCGCATCCTGCGCTTTTGCGCCAAGACTGATCGACGGCAGCATCGCGGCGCGCTGTTCGCGCACCATTGCCTGCGCCTGATCGTATGCAGCCTTGGCCGCTGCGATGTTCTGGTTGGAGACGATAACCCTACGTTCGAGCGTATCGAGCACCGGATCGTTGAAGATCGTCCACCATGCGCCCTTGGCCACCACATCGGAAGGCACTGCCACCTTCCAGTCCGGCAGTTCCTTGAAGGACGGCGGAATCGTGGCGACCGTGGGCGTATGGTACGCCGGGGCGAGACTGCATGCGGCCAGCAACCCGGTTGCAAGCACCGTGCAAGCGATAGACGGGAAGCGAAGTGTCATGCGGGCTCCAATGCATCCGGTCCGGGGTCGGGATTGCTCTTCTTCGGCTTGCGATGGCGATACCGGTCGAGGCTGAGGAAAACGACGGGCGTGGTGAACAGCGTCACGAACTGCGCCGCGATCAGGCCGCCCACGATCGCTACGCCCAGCGGTTGCCGCAGTTCCGCCCCGGCCCCGAAACCGATGGCGAGCGGCAAGGCGCCCAGCGCGGCGGCCAGTGTCGTCATGAGTATCGGGCGAAAGCGCTTGATCGATGCCTGCCGGATCGCATCAAGCGGGCTCAAACCCTGCTTGCGTTCGGCCTCCAGCGCAAAATCGATAATCAGAATGGCGTTCTTCTTCACGATCCCGATCAACAGAATGATCGCAATCATCCCGATCAGATCGAATTGCATGCCCATAATCATCAGGGACACCACCGCCCCCACTCCGGCTGCGGGAATGGTCGAAAGGATCGTCAACGGGTGCAGCGCGCTTTCATACAGAACGCCCAGCACCAGATAGATCGTACCCAGCGCGACCAGGATCAGCATGGGGATTGAACCGGTCGATTGCTTCATGACCTGTGCCGTCCCCGCAAAGCCGCCATGGACGGAAACCGGCAGCGCGGCGGAAGCCTGCACCTGTGCAATCTCGTCAGAGGCCTGGCCCAGCGAGACACCGTTGGGCAAGTTGAACGAGATCGTGGTCGACGGTTCGCCATTTTGGTGATTGATCATCGCGGCGGTCGAGCCCGATTCCCAATGCGCGATGGCGGATAGCGGGATCATTTGCGTGGGCGCGGTGCTGACCGCGCTGCCGGTGGAGGCATCGCGCGATGCCCCGCCCACCGCCGTGGGGACCGATCCCACCGCCGCGCTGGCCGCAACGCCGCCGGTCGCCGGCAGATAGATGTTTTCCAGCGCATTGGGCGATCCGTTGAAGATGTCCGCCACACCCATGACAATGTGATACTGGTTGAGCCCGGCATAGATCGTCGCCACTTGCCGCTGCCCGAAGGCATCGTAGAGCGCGGCATCAATCGCCTGATTGGAAATGCCCAGCCGCGCCGCCGTATCGCGATCGACCGTAATATAGGTTTCCGGCCCGCCGTTCTGCTGGTCCGCGTCGAGATCGGTCAGCATCGGATCGCGCTTCAGCATTTCGAACAGCTTGAGCGAAGCCACACGCAAGGTGGCCTGATTATCCGCCTGCAAGGTGTACTGGTACGCGCTGTTGGAAGAACGCCCGCCCACCTGCAAATCCTGCACCGGATTGAGAAACACCGACATGCCCGTGAGCCGCGCCAGTTTGGGGCGCAACCGGTTGATGATGTCCCGGCTCGACGCCCGTTTGCCTTCGGGCTTGAGGTTGACGAACAGGAAAGCCCCGCCTGCCCGCGAACCGCCGGTGAAAGCGACGACACCGGCGACATCGGGATCGTGCCGGATGATATCGACGATGTTCCTCAGCTTCTGCTGCATCAGAGTGAAAGAGGTGCTTTGATCGGCGCGGATACCGCCCATCAGCGCCCCGGTATCCTGCTCGGGAAAGAATCCCTTGGGCACAGCGGCCAGCAGCACGATATTGAGCGCCACCACGCCCAGCAGCAGAAACAGGACCAGCTTTCGCCAGCGCAGCGCCCAATCCAGCCCTCGGGCATAATGTTCCTGCACTTTGATAAAGCCCCGCTCCGCCATTTCGGCAATGCGAATGGGCTTGCTTTCTCCGCGCAGGAGCAGCGCCGCCAGCATCGGCGTGGTGGTGAGCGAAATCACCAGACTGATCATCACCGCGACCGACATGGTCACGGCGAATTCGCGGAAGAACCGGCCGACGATCCCACTCATGAACAGCAACGGGATGAACACCGCGATAAGGCTGAGCGAGATCGAAAGGACCGTGAAATTGACCTGCTTCGCCCCCTGTAGCGAGGCTTCCAGCGGCCCCATCCCTTCTTCCATGTGGCGGCTGATGTTTTCCAGCACCACAATCGCATCGTCGACCACGAAGCCGGTGGCCACCGTCAACGCCATCAACGCCAGGTTGTTGAGCGAAAAGCCCAGCAGGTACATCGCCGCCACCGTGCCCAGCAGCGAGACGACCACCGCAATCGCCGGAACCGCCGCCGCCCGCGCCGAGCGCAGGAACAGGCTGACCACCGCGACCACCAGCAGCGTGGCGATCACCAGTGTCACTTCCACCTCGCGCAGCGAAGCGCGGATCGTGTTTGTCCGATCCATCGCGACATTCAGCTTCACATCGCCGGGGATGGCGGCCGACAACGAAGGCAGAGCCGCGCGAACTGCATCGACCGTGCGCACAATGTTTGCGCCGGGCTGCCGCGTGACGACCACCGAGACGGCATTCCGGCCATTGAAAAGGCCCATGGTGCGCACATCTTCAGGGCCATCGGTCACCGCCGCGATATCCGACAGGCGCACCATCGATCCGTTGCGCCAAGCAACCGGCAACCCGGCATATTCGGAGGCATGAAGGCCCGGGGTATCGGCATAGATCTGCCACGCCATGCCATTCTTCTCGATCAGGCCGCGCGGCCTGTTGGCACTTGCGGAACTGAGCGCGGCCCGCACATCTTCCAGTGCAATTCCGTACCGCGCCAGCGCCAGCGGATTGAGCGCGACGCGCACCGAAGGCAGCGCCGCACCGCCCAGTTCGACATCGCCCACCCCTTCGACCTGGAGCAGGCGCTGCTGCACCACCGTGGATACCGCATCGTAGATCTGCGCGGGCGTCTTCGTCGCCGATGTCAGCGTCATGATCATGATCGGCGCATCGGCCGGATTGACCTTGCGATATGTGGGGTTGTTTTTCAGCGTGGCGGGAAGATCGGCGCGCGCCGCATTGATCGCGGCCTGCACATCGCGCGCCGCGCCATCGACATCGCGGCTGAAATCGAACTGGAGCGTGATTTTGCTCGATCCCACGCCCGATTGCGAGACCATCTGGGTAACGCCCGCAATCGTCCCCAGCCGCCGTTCCAGCGGTGAAGCGACGCTGGACGCCATGGTGGAAGGGCTTGCCCCGGAAAGGTTGGCCGAGACGACAATCGTCGGCATGTCGATATTCGGCAGCGGCGCAACCGGGATCAGCAGGAAGGACGCTATACCAGCCAGCGCAATACCGAGAGTCAGCAGGATGGTGCCGATCGGTCGCCTGATGAAAGGGACCGAAATGTTCATGCCACGGCCCGCTGTTGGCGGCGCTCGCGCATGCGATCGCTCAGTCGCTCGAACTCCAGGAACAGCACGGGCGTGGTGAACAGCGTCAGAATCTGGCTGACGATCAGCCCGCCTGCGATAGCGAGCCCCAGCGGATGCCGCAGTTCGGAACCCATGCCCGTGCCGAAGATCAGCGGCAGCGCGGCAAACAGGGCGGCAAAGGTCGTCATCATGATCGGGCGGAAACGCAGCCGCGCCGCCTGCCGGATCGCCGCATCGGCGCCCAGCCCTTCCTCCCGTTGCGCGGTCAGGGCGAAATCGATCATCATGATCGCGTTCTTCTTCACGATCCCGATCAGGAGAACGATGCCGATGATCCCGATCACCCCCAGCCCGCTATTCGTGACGATCAACGCCAGCAAGGCGCCGATCCCCGCCGCCGGCAAAGTGGACAGGATCGTCAGCGGGTGGATGAAGCTCTCATACAGGACGCCGAGCACGATATAGACGATCAACACGGCGGCGAGGATCAGCCACGCTTCGTTG
>CAYXMY010000146.1:0-5631 GCA_964466155.1 uncultured Caenibius sp.
CGCGTTCGAGCACGATCTTGTCGCCATATTCGACCCAGACGTTCCTGAGGGAGCGCATCGTGCTCATCGCGCACCTCCATGTGCCCAGGGAAAGCCCTTGCGGCTGATGGTGTGGAGAAGGAAATCGGCAGCGATGGCGAGAAGCGAAATCCATGCCACGTAAGGCAGGATGATATCCATCGCGAGATAACGCCGGACGAGGAAGATGCGGTAGCCAAGCCCGATATCGGAAGCGACCGCTTCGGCCGCAATCAGGAACACCCACGCCGGACCCATCGAGAACCGCAGGCTTTCGATCAGCTTGGGCATGAGCTGCGGCAGGGCGACGCGGGTGGCGACCAGCCAGCTATTCGCCCCGAGCGTCTGCGCCTTGAGGAACTGTTCGTTCGGCAGGCCCGCCACATAGGCGGCGAGATCGCGGGTCATGTACGGGGCGATGCCGATGGCAATCAAAGCGATCTTCGACGCTTCGCCCAGCCCCATGACGATGAACAGGATCGGCAGCACGGCAATCGGCGGGATTACCGCAATCACCATGACAATCGGCCCCAGCGTAGCCCGAACCATCGGGATCACGCCAAGCAGCAGGCCAAGGACGAGCGATCCCACGGTGGCTATGGCCAGCCCGATACCCAGGCGGTAGAGGCTGGCCATTGTGTCCGCCACGAGCGTGATATTGCCCGTCATCGGATCGCGTTGAGTAGCGAAACGCAGGATCGCGTCCCCCATTGCGGCAAAGGTGGGCAGCACCTTGTCGGAAGGGTTCAGGGCATGGCGCGCTTCCGACGCGATCATGTAGATCAGGACAAGGATCAAAATCGGCACCAGACCGACGATCAGACGCCCGCCACGGCCCGGTTTGATATTTATCAGGCGCACTGCGCGGCCCCTTCTTCGCTACCAAAGTCAACTAAGCGGAAGCGCCCGTCAGAATGACGCCGTCAGCGAAACCACCGCCGCACCGTCGACAATGCTGCTGCCGCGCTTGCCGCCGGGCACCGAATAGAAAGCATCGGCGGCCGCCCCGCCCATGTCGGTATCGACATAGGAAACGTTGAAAGTGAGGTTCTTCCACGCGACATCGGCGCCGACGCTGTAGTCGAGATAATGGCCGTCCGGCCCGGCCAGCGCGCTATCGCCATTGGTGTAACCGAGGTGCGCCTTCAGCGTGACCGGCGTATCCTTGATCGGCATAGCGAGATCGCCATAGACATAGATGTTGTCGGCATCGCCGATGGACTTGCGCTTGGGCGCGTAATAGGCGCCGAGCTTGGCCTTTACCGGGCCGATCGGATGCGAGACCGAAGCATAGATTTCGGGATATTGATGCCCGCTCGTACCCGGGAAGAAATACCAGACCAGGCCGCCGTCGAGCGTGGTCTTGTCGATGGTCTTGGAATAACCGACGATGGCATCGAGTTCCATGTTGGAACCGCCGAAGCTGCCGAAACCGCTCAGGTTCGAAGCCCATGTGCTGACATAGAAGCCC
Source organism: uncultured Caenibius sp. (assembly GCA_964466155.1). Lineage (GTDB taxonomy): Bacteria > Pseudomonadota > Alphaproteobacteria > Sphingomonadales > Sphingomonadaceae > Caenibius. Next base: position 1,490 of record CAYXMY010000146.1, read on the forward strand.
GAACTGTGCGCAATCGTGATGCCGCCCTGAACGGCGATATCCTCATCGGTCATCGAGACCCCGCGCAGGCGGTACTGGCTGGTCAGGCCGACCGAGCCGCTGACCGTGATATCGCTGGCCGGAGCCGCACCGTCTTCCGCATAAGCGGCAACAGGTGTCAGGCCGATGGCCAACAGCGGCAGAAGAAAGAATGTTCGCTTCATAATACAACCCCCTTGCACAATCCTGAAAACGCGCTTGCAAAGCGCATGCGTCACCTCACAGACACAACTCTCCCGGCGTCAGCCTTGGGGCTGATCGTCCGCGCTTCGCTTTCGGCGCGGGTTACAATTTTCCGTCGGCGGCCATCTGCATGAAGCTGGGGTCGAACCGCAGCTTGACATTGGCCTTGTCGCCCAGCGTCTTGCCGTTGGCGAAGCCGATCCCGATCGCGTCGACCGAAGTCGCCGCCGGGCCGAACAATCCCTTGGAATAGGAGAACTGGCGCACCCCATCCTCATGCTTGATGATGTCGGGGCCGGCGGCATAAGCCACCGCATCCGCGGGCTTGTAGTAGATGTAGGTGGTCTTGAGCTGGGCGCGGAAATTCTCCGGCGTAGTACCGGCCATCCGCGCCATGTCGTCAATCGCCTCGTTCGCCTTGGCGTCGCCCTTCGCCATGATCCCCATGACTTCGTACCAGGCGCCCACCAGCGCCTTGCCCAGATCGGGATTGGCCTTGAGCGTGGCGGTGGAAACCGTCATCAGATCCTGAATCTCGTTCGGAATCTTCGAACTGTCGAACACCATGGTCGCGCCCGGCGTGGCCTTGATTTGCGAAAGCTGCGGGTTCCAGGCCGCCACCGCCGTGACATTGGGCGAAGCGAACGCGCTGACGATATCCGCATCGGACGTGTTGACCGTCTTCACATCGGACAGCTTCATGCCGTTGAGTTCCAGCGCCCGCGCCAGCAGGTAGTGCGACACCGAAAGCTCGACCAGATTGACTGTCCGCCCCTTGATATCGGCCATCGACGCGCCGTTCTTCAGCACGATGCCGTCATTCCCGTTGGAATAATCGCCAAGAATGAGGACCGTGGTATCCTTGCCGCCCGCCGCCGGGATGGTCAGCGCGTCCATGTTGGTGGAACCGACCCCATCGAGCTTGCCCGCCGTATATTGATTGAGCGATTCAACGTAATCGTTCACCTGGATCAGGTTGATCTTGATCCCGTACTTATCGGCCCATTTCTTGAGGATGCCGCTCTTTTCCGCATAGGCCCACGGCATCCACCCGGCGTAGATCGACCAGCCGATGTTGAATTCCTTCTTGGCGGCTTCCGTCGGCGCGTGCGCCGCATCGCCCGCAGGCTGCGAAGAACCGCAGCCCCCCAGCATGGCAAGCGCGACCAGCGCCAGCCCGCCGCCCAGAAGATTACGCCGGGTCCTGCCACCCTTGCCGCCTGTGCCATCGACCGAAACATGAAATGTCATCTTGAGCGTTCCCTTCGCCGTGATGCATTCGTGATGCGGGAGCGAAGGTCATTCAGGGAGACATTGATTTTTTATAGAAGGCATAGATTTTGTCTATGCCCTGGGCATGGCGCGCAAACGCCGCAGCACTTCATCCATGAACAGTTGCGTCGCCGTGTCGCGCAAGGGGGCATCGCGCGCGATGAGATAGATATCGTAGGAGGGTTCGGCATCCTGGGGCAGCAATGGCCACAGCTTGCCCTGATCGACCGCTTCCTGCGCTGCTTTGACGGGCAGGAAACCGATCCCCACACCCAGCGTCACCAGCCGAATCGCTTCTTTGATGTCTTCCGCCCGCCCGTTGATCACCGTTCCCAGACGATAGCGCTGGCGCAGTCGTGTGATCGTTTCCAGTTCGTCCGCCCCGGTAAGGATGAACCCTTCCCCGCGCAATTCGCCCAGCCGCGTGATCCGGCGGCCGAACAGGGGATGCATTCGCGCGCAATAAAGCTGCTGCGATTCCACGAACATCGGCTCGTAAGTCAGCGCGCTGCTCACCCCGCTGTCATAGCCCACACCAAGTTCCGCCTCCCCGCGTTCGAGCACATCCAGCACTTCACGCCAGGGGGACACGCGCAATTCGATCTGGATCGCCGGGTGGCGGCGATGGAAGCTGGCAATCGCCTCGTCGAATTCGGGCGAGATCACCGATGAAATGAGCTGAATCCTGACCAGCCCTTCCACCTGCTTGATCGCTTGCGAAATCTGATGCGGCACCAGACGGGCCGATTCGAACATGTCTTCGCAGATCAGCAGCAACGCCCGCCCCGCGGTCGTCGTTTCCACCCCCGCCGCAGTGCGATGCAGCAATTGCGTGCCGATATGGTCTTCCAGCCGCTTCAGCGCCGCGCTGATGCTGGGTTGCTGCCGGTTCAACCGCCGCGCCGCCGCGCCGATTCCGCCCGCCTGAACGATTTCGACGAACAGCCGCAGCAGGTTCCAGTCCACCCGTGCCGCGAAATTGCGATCGATGCGGACATGTTTTTTGGCGGGGTCGTTGGTCGTCGTCATTCCGGCAGCCTGAGGAGAGGAGGCTGCATTGTAGACCGGAGCGGACGGCGAATCAGCCTTTTCCATATGTATTTGCCGAAAACGTGATCGTTGCGGGAAAGAGCCGCCTTATTCGGCGGCCTCCCTGTGCCGGGCCGCCTGCCCGAATGTGGAAAGTTTCCGCGCGTTTTCAGGCAGCGCGATATCCCCGCGGGCAGCGCGTTCCTGCAAGTAGCGGAATGTCTGGATCGTCTGGGCATAGAGATGCTCGCCGCTGCGGATCGCTTCCGCATCGGCGGAGGCTCCCAGCGGCTGCAACGCGACATCGTAATCGAGCGCGAAGAAGAGGGGGAAGCTGTACCGCTCCTCCGGCACCTTGCGCACGCGATGCGACGTGGCGACGAACGCCCCGTTCGACCAGAATTCCAGCATGTCGCCGATATTCACCACCAGCGCGCCGGGAACCGGCGGGGCATCTATCCATTCCCCCGCCTGATTCATCACTTCCAGCCCCGGCCCGGTTGCCAGCAGCAGCGTAAAGCATTCATAATCGGTATGCGCCCCAATGCCGGGCGCGTCCTCTATCCCGGGCTGGAACGGATAATGCAGCAGCCGGAGTTGGCTCGGCGGTTCCTGCACCATCGCGTCGAGGCTGTCCGCCGGTTGCCCCAAGGCCAGCGCGAAACCGTGCAGGAGCCGCTGCCCCACGGCGAAGGCCGCCGCATAGTATCCCATCACGTCTTCGCGGAAGCCCGCAAGCGCAGGCCACTGGTTCGGCCCCAGCATGGGATGACCTTCGGGGAATTGCGCGGCAGACAGATCGAGCGCGAGATCGAATGCCTCCTTGCGGTCGCGCATGTTCGCGCCCAGCACTTCCTCGCCTTCCGGCACGTAACCGCGATGATTGCGCGAATTACCGATGTAGCTTTGCAACTTGGTTTCCACCGGCTCATCGAAAAACTGCCTGGCCGCGCGCTGAACCCGTTCGATCACCGCGGGTGCGATGCCGTGCCCGGTGACATGGAAGAAGCCGACATCGGCCGCCGCCTGCCGCAATCGTTCGATCACGGCCCGTTCGGCCACAGGATCAGCTCCACCGAGCGCGGCGATATCCACCACCGGCACTTCGCGGAACGGTTCGTTCTCAGTAGGCCGGGCAGCCTGCACCGCCACTGCCGGAGGAGGCCCGCGATATCCGGCATTCCAAGTGCCGCACAGATCGGCCGGTTGCAGAACGCGTGTGAACGTCCGTCCTTCGGCATCAATGTCCGCCACGGACAGGCAATCGTTTTCCAGATTGGCATCGGCGCCCATCACCAGTGCGCCTTCGCGCCATGGCAGGCTCGAACGGTCGATCCGCCATCCTTCGGGCGTCACCCGCCCGAGAGCGATCTCGCAATCGAGCAAGGCCCGGGCCGCCGCCAGATCGGTGTTTTCGATCATCGCCGCCAGATCGGCATTGCGTTCGACCGGCAGCGTCCGCGCGCGGGCATAGCCAAAGCGGGAACCATAACGCACGACGATCACCAGACAGCCGTCCCCCGCCGAAACGAAGCGCGCGCCCATACTGTGGCAACCGCCCACGAATGCGCCGCGCTGCCAATATTCGATATAATCGGCTTCGACCCCATGTTCGATCA
>CAYXMY010000147.1:0-5497 GCA_964466155.1 uncultured Caenibius sp.
GCAGCACGTGGTAGCGCACGCCGGGAAGGTCGCGCACACGGCCGCCACGGATCAGCACGACCGAGTGTTCCTGCAGGTTGTGGCCTTCGCCGGGGATGTAGGAAATGACTTCGCGCTGGTTGGTCAGGCGTACCTTGGCCACTTTGCGCAGAGCCGAGTTCGGCTTCTTCGGAGTCGTCGTATAAACGCGGGTGCAGACACCGCGCTTCTGCGGGTTCTGATCCATTGCAGGGACCTTGCTCTTGGCCTTCTGCGGAACGCGGCCCTTGCGGACCAGCTGGTTGATTGTCGGCATTGAATACCTTCACCTGGTTTAGGCGATACCGCGGATGAAGGATCTGGCCTTGTGCACCGCCACCGGCCTGCCGCCCGGAGGGCGCAAACCGGAAACATTGCCATACTGCCTAAAAACAGCAGCAGGCGCACAAGCCGAATCGCTCCACCCGGCTCGATCACCGGGTTACTTTGACGGCTGCCCCGCTGCCCGCCCGTTCGGAAAAACGCAGCGAACCCAATAGAAAAAGCCTTGGGTTTCAAAACCCAAGCCCCGGGACAAAACCGGCAATGTTCAGCTCTATCTCCCCGGAAGGCAGGAAACCCGCGTTCCGGATCGCGCGCCCTTAGGAGAAAGCGCCCTTTCGGTCAATGGCCCCCGCTGCCTGGGCGGAGACCGCCATCCGTCAATTCCCGCGACGGCGATAGAGCGGATAAAAGATTTCTTCCGCCCAATGCGCCTGCGGCCCCGGCAGCCCATATTTCGCCGGGCGTCCGGCAGGGATGTGCAAGGTGCCGAACATCGTATCGAAGATCGAGAACACGGTGCCGTAGTTGCGATAGCTCGCCCCGTCGCGGCCGAAGCCATGGTGCGTGTGATGCAGGCCGGGGGTGATGAACACATGCTCCAGCCCGCGCATCGCCGGGCCGCATACGGGATGCGCGCGGATCGCATCGTCCCAGCGGAAATTCCAGTGTGTCACCAGATTCCAGATCAGGCGCACGCCAGCGGCCGCACCGGCGGCTGCCCCCATGCCGAGGTGGATCGACAGCCCGAAAATCCACACTTCGGGCTGGATCACGAGCCATCCCAGATTCTGGCGGAATGTCGTCAGCACGTTCATGTATTTGCCGGAATGGTGGGTACGATGGAACTTCCACAGGCCCGAAAGGCGCGGATGCTTGCCAGCCCCTTCGTGCGACAGGCGGTGCATCCAGTAAAAGAAGAATTCCGCCACCAGCGAAATGCCGAGGAAAGCTGCCCAGAACGGCACATCGACCAGCGCATTCTTCCACATCGGGAAAAGCGCCGAAAGCAGCAGCGCCGCCGCGATCCCGACGACAGGGCGCACCACCGCGCCCCCGAGGATATAGGCCAGGGCGTTTACCTTCCAGTCATGCGCGGAATAGCCGCCGCGATGGCGGCCCGCCAGCAATTCGGCCACGAGGAAAAGGCCGAACAGAACGGCGGCATATTGCATGAGCTGGTTCATGTGGCGCTCTCCCTATCTTCCGAGGTCCGCGCAATACCGCCTTCCCTTAATGCCGTAAAATGCATTGATAATACCATATACATAATTTAATATTATACATATGGATTTGCGCTCACTCCGCCATTTCGTCACGCTCGCGCAGGAAGGCAGCTTTGTGTCCGCCGCGGAAGCGCTGCATCTCACCCAGCCCGCGCTCAGCCGCAGTATCGCCGCGCTGGAGCAGGAAATGGGCGTCAAACTGATCGAACGGCATCGCAAGGGGTGCACGCCCACCCCGGCGGGCGAACTGCTGCTGCGCGATGCCGCTGCAATCCTGCGGCAGGCATCCGCCCTGCAACACACCATGCACAGCTATGCGAAGGGCGAACTGGGCCATTTGCGCTTTGGCGCGGCCCCCCTGCCCCATGCGCTGGTTCTCCCGCAATTGCTGGGCGACATGCTTCGCGAACATACCGGTGTCACCCTGTCCGCGGTCAGCGGATCGCTGACATCGTTGATGCAGCAATTGCTGCACGATCATATCGAATTCTTCCTCTGCGCCGAAGTCCGCCTGGTGCGCGACACCATGATCCGGACGACCCCGCTGTTTCAGGCGAAGCTGGCGTGGCTGGCGCGCGCCGATCACCCCCTCGCCCACAAGAGTGCGCTCACTGCTGCCGATCTCGCCGCCTATCCGCTGGCCTGCGTCCGTTCCGATTTCAACCCGATGCAGGATGGCACGCCCGATATCCTGCTCGACGTGCCGGTGACGCTTGGGTTTGACGACTATACGATCGCGCTTGCCGCTCTGCCGCGATGCGATGCGATTTGCCTTTCCTCCCGCGCGCTCCTGCCCGCGCATCCCGGACTCGCCGCGCTCGACCTTGCCGAGGATGAGATCGCGACCGGCGTCAATATCGTAGCGGTAAGCCGTCGCGGCCGCGCGCCTTCGCCGCTGATGGCCATTGCATTGGAACGCATCCGCACGATTGCGCGCGCCTTGCACGCAGAACCGGAATCCTGAGGCGGCCCTGCTCCGCCCTCCCGCCACACATCGCGGCGCATTTTTCCATCCATCAGCCGCGTGCCAATTGCCTATCTGTTAAGTAGGGATACAATAGCGGCGTCGGAACGTATTCCCAGTCGACCGGCCATCATGTCAGCTTCAGGAGAAAGACGATGGTTCACCGTAAGACGGCATTGGGCTCGGCATTCCCGGACACCGCGAACGAGCCCCGCATTCTGATTGTTCCCGGCCACGACGCCGATCCCGCGCAGCACTGGCAACGCGCATGGACGCGCGAGCTCCCCGATTGCGAACGGCTCGATCTTGGCCTGTGGGACAATCCGCACAGGAACACCTGGGTCAACAAGCTCAATCTCGCAATCAGCCGAACAGAGCGCCCGGTGGTGCTGGTGGCATACGGCCTTGGCTGTCTGACGGTGGCCTGGTGGGCGGAGTATGAGCGGGAGATGGCAGTTCAAACGGTGGTGGGCGCGCTGCTGGTGGCGCCGCCCGATATCGACCGGCCGGGTATCGACGCCCGCATCGCGCGGTTCGGCGCCGTGCCCCGCCGGGAATTGCCCTTCCCCGCCTTCCTCGTGCCCTGCACAGATGAACCGCTGTGCAACTATCGCACGGCGTATGGCGTGGCGCGGGATTGGGGCGCGAATTTCATCGACGCGGACGACAGCGAACAGGAAACCGGCCATCCGCATGACGAGGAATGGCCGCTGGGCGAAGCGCTGCTCACCCGCATTCTGCGCCAGCATGCGCGCAGACTGGCCACCCATGCGAACGCGCCGGAAACGCGGCAACGCCCGGTTCACACCGGTCTGGTGCAATTGCCCGCAGACCGGCAGGTCGCGAAACCGGATCTGTTGACCCGATAACGCGACCGGGCGTCAGCCCAGCGGCTTTTCCGCTGCATGATGCCCAGCAATCCAGCCGAACACCATCGACGGGCCGATCGTGGCCCCCGCGCCGGGATAGGTTCGCCCCATGACCGGCGCGGCATTGTTGCCGGTGACATAGAGGCCGTCGATCACGCTGCCATCCGGGCGCAACACGCGGGCGTGTTCGTCCGCCATCAAGCCGCCCTTGGTGCTGAGATCGCCCGGCCAATACCGCACCGCATAATAAGGCGGCTTGTCCAGGGGGCCGAACGAACGGTTAGGGCGATGTGTGGGATCGCCATAATATTCGTCATAGACATTGTCGCCGCGGTCGAAATCCTGGTCGACGCCGGTTTTCGCCATGGTGTTGACCCGCGCCACCGTCTGCGTCAGCCCGGCCGCATCGATCCCGCATTTGCCCGCGAGCTCTTCCAGCGTGTCCCCCTTGATGAAGAACCCGCTTTCCACCGCCTTCTGCGTCATCCGCGGGGGAATTTGCCCGAAGAAATAGCGATTGCGATACCGCGTATCGAAGATGAGCCAGCTTGGCACCGCCGGCACGGTCTTATCGCGATCCAGCATCGCCTTGCCCGCATCGACATAGGACGCCGCTTCGTTGGTATAGCGCTGGCCCGACTGATCGACGATGATCGATCCAGGCAAGGTCCGTTCCCAGATGCCGACATTGATCGCCCCATCGGGCGTGATCGAGACGGGATACCATGTGGCGGAATCCATCAGCGCCAGTTCCGCGCCCACCGCCGCGCCGATCTTGTGTCCGTCGCCCGTGTCATCCGGGCTCGCCGGGCTCCATTCCCCGGTGACGCCCTGCAGCGGCATGCGATAGGCCGCATCCTTGGCGAAGCCGCCCGCCGCCATCAGCACCCCGCGCGGCGCGGCGATTTCTTCCTCACCCGTTTCGGTCCGGACTTTCACCCCGACGACCCGCCCGGCTTCATCCTGCACCAGCCCGATGAGCGAAGTACCGAGGCGCACCGGGATATCCAGCCCCTGCGCCACGGCCATGAGCTGCGCCATCAGCGTTTGCCCCATCGACAGGGGCACTTGCCCTTTTAGGCTGAACAGCATGGTGCGGCCGATCACTTGCAGCACCCCGGCAAATGACCTGAGCGAGCGAAACGAAGTGGGAATTTTCGGCGCCGCATCCGTGGTGACCGCCAGCGGCCGCATGGCCGAACGGCGCATGGTCTTCAGCCACGGGCCTAGACGATTAGCATCGAAATTGGCCGCTTCCAGCGTCCGCCCGACTTTTGCGCCGGGGCACTTCTGATAATAATCGGGATACTTGGGCGCGCGGATCCATTCGAACCCGAGCTTTTCCAGCCCCAACACCATTTCCGGGCCAGCCGCGAGATAAGCCAGCTTGCGGGCCAGAGTGCTGGACGGCCCGACATCGCCCACTGTCGCCTCAAGATAAGCCAGGGCTTCTTCCTGCGAGTCAGCCACTTTGTCACGCTGCATGAGAGGGTTGTTCGGAATCCAGACCCCGCCGCCCGAAAGCGCGCTCGTCCCGCCCCACAGCGCGGCCTTTTCGATAACCACCGGGGAAAGGCCGCACAGCCTGGCTGCAATCGCCCCTACCAGACCGCCCGCGCCCGAACCGACAACAACGAAATCAGCAACCATGCAGTTTTGGCCCCCCTGTCCAAGTTACGGCCGTTTATGGCCTTTAGCCGGGTGCCACAAGCGGGACATCCACAGCCTCCGGCGAATTGCGCCCAAAGGTAGCCGATTCATGCCCGATCCGGCCCCGCGGCTTCGCCGGTCCTGCTTCCGCCATCCACCGAACGAACGACTCCACCATGTCGTCGTATTTCCGGGGCCAGCAGTGGAGGAATTGGTTAAGGCCTGTCGGATATTCTTACATTCCAAAGTGTCACGAGTCGGGAGGGGTAATGGCTTCTTCAACCTTTCGTCCGCATCGCCGTTTCGCGGTGCGGCAAAAAGTGCATATCGCGCATAATTCCGGATTGAATGCAGAAGGCCTGTTGATCGAACTTTCGATGCGGGGATGCCGCATCAGCAACATGGGCACCCCCTCCTTCCCCAGCGGCGCCGCCGTCATGCTGGAAATTGACGGCTTCGATCGCCTTCATGCGACCGTTCGTCTGGCG
>CAYXMY010000148.1:0-5402 GCA_964466155.1 uncultured Caenibius sp.
CCAACTACTTCAGTTCATGCGGATATGATCCAGACTGATCGAAAATCGCTCTAGAGTCCAAAGCCGCCGGAGACGTTGAGTTGCTGCCCGGTGATATAGGCTGCATCATTCGATGCCAGGAACACGGCCGCCTTGCCGATTTCCTCGGGCTTGCCCCAGCGCTTGAGCGCCAGGATCTGCATCGTTTCATCGATCCATTTCTGATCGAACTGTCCTTCGGCAAGAAGCTGCGGGAACATCCCGGCCTCGATTACGCCGACCAGAATTGAGTTGGCGCGGATACCATGGCGGCCTTCTTCGCGCGCAACCCCCCGGACAAGCGATTCATTGGTCGCCTTGGGCGCCACCGACAGCCCATCGCGATCGGGCCAGCGCAGATGTCCGGCCGAACCCAGCGTAACGAACGAACCACCCCCGGCGCTGCGGAAATGCGGAATGGCGGCCTGAACCGCGTTGAAGAAACCGATCACCTCGACCTCGATCGCCCGGCGCCAGTCCGCGTGGCCCATCTCTGCAATGTGCAGCTGGTTTACAAACGGCCCCGCCGCCCAGACCAGCGTGTGGACCCGGCCATGCTCGGCCACAGCAGCAGCAATCGCAGCCTCAACCTGCGCCGACTCGGTCACATCGAGCTGATGACACGAAGCGTCGGCCCCCTCCGTACGAATTTGTCCGGCCACCCCTTCTGCCACGTCGGGTTTGCTGCGATAGCCCAACGCCACCGCCGAACCCGCGCGCGCAAATTCCAGCGCAACCCCTTGGCCAATGCCGCCCGTACCACCAATAACAAGGGCAGCACCCTTGGGAAACAATTGTGTCATTCGTCCTCTACCATGCGTTGTGGTTGTGTTCCGCATGAACATCACAACCCCCGGCCGGACGGCAAGGATGGGACTGAATTGATTGCAAAGTATCATCTGATGGCCGTCAGGCAGGCCACTCGATGTGCTATTCGCCGTGTTCAGGGTCTTTGGGTGCGCACTGCCCCCAAAACAGTCTCGGGTCAGCCGGGCGAGCGGCGCAGAGCAAGCTGAACCATTCGAGCTGGTCAGGCGGCAACGAATGATCGTCGGCAGCAAGTTCGCGCATCCGCTGCGACAGTCCGGCGATCATCGTGCGCAGCTGCGATATAGAGCCCATCGAAAGCTTTACCGTTTCGAGCTCCCATGCCGCGCGCGGATCATGAAAATCCATGTTCTCGAAATGGGGCCGGATCGACAGGTCGATCACCCGCCGCAAGGGCCCGCCGAACTGCCATTCGGGATAACGCACCGTCAAAAGCTTCACCCGGTTTCCGGGATAGAGATCGAGCAGCCGCAACCGCTCCAGTTTGCGCAGACGCAGCACGAATTCGGGCTCGTCCAGCTGGAATTCGTTTTGAATTTCCACCGGCGACCAGTCGTAGCGCAGCAGCAGAAAGATAAACGCCGTAAACAGGTCGTCTGCCAGCGCCTGTTCCTGTTCCGGGGTCAGCGCCCGAGCGCGGGTGCTGCGGCGCTGCGCCGCCATTTCGGCCAGTTCGAACAGGCGAATATCAGCAAAGGCACATACCGCCTCGAGCGTGGCCAGAGTTACCCCGCGCCCTGCCAGATTGCGTTTTACCGTGGTTTCGCTAACCCCCAGATGTGCCGCGATATCGCGATAGCGTATCTGCCGATCCTTGAGCACGCGCTTCAATTCCAGCAGCAATAAAGCCTGCTCGCTCGCTCCGTCTTCATCATGGAAGGACTTGCCATGATAGATACCGACAGTCTGACGCGACACTCCCCCAAACCTTCCTAAGCATCCCAAAAACCGTTGTATCATTGTACCCTAATGCTCATCGGATGCCAAACAATGGCCTGCAGCCGAACACTGTGGCTCATTGATCACCCAACATACCGCGAACGTTAGGCTGGCAACGAAGGGCCAGAGGCGTGCTCCCCTAGCCTTCCCCGTTAGGTCAGACGTCAATCACATCTTGCACCGCTGCAAACGCAGGCGCATTTGACCAATTGTCGACCTTGGGGTCTGGACGATACCAGCTGGATGCTGCGGTGGTGGTGCCATCAGGGTGCTGTCAGTCCAACCGCAACTTGTCTCCGATTGGCAGAGTCCGCCCCAAAATCACGCAAGCTTCAGCCAGCAAGTGACTGCCACTCGGCCATCACGACCGAGCGGCGAAGCTTGAATGTCTGTCTGTCGACGAGGTGGCGTTCCGAGTTGAAATGATTGGTGAAAGAAGCGTGTACTGAGGCGAATTTCTGAAGCGACTTCATCTGCCTGAATCGTTGCATCGCACGTTCTCGTCGCCGGAAGGGTAGATGGGAATTTTCAGCGCGGTTGTTGAGATAGCGGCCCATCTCGCGGCGCTCGATATTGCCCAGATCCTTCATCGCAGCAGGATAAGAACGCAGTCCGTCTGTGACGATCCTCTTGGCTAGCCCATGGCGCTTCAGTGCCTTCTTCATGAAACGCAAAGCCGCAGATTTGTCCCGTTTCTTGGTCACGCAGCTTTCGAGAACTTCGCCTTCGTGATCAACGGCCCGCCACAAATAAACCATCTCCCCATTGAGTTTCGCATACATCTCGTCGAGGTGCCATCGCCAGTGCCGGAACCCACGCATTCGTTGTACGCGCTGACGCCGAATATCCGCAGCAAACAACGGCCCGAAACGATTCCACCACAGGTGTACGGTTTCATGACAGATATCGATACCGCGTTCGAACAGCAGGTCTTCGACATTGCGCAGCGACAACGGAAACCGCACGTACATCATCACCACGAGGCAGATCACTTCGGGAGACGAGTTGAAATAGCGAAATGGCGAGACTGGTTTGCGAGGTCGAGGCATCGCCCCGCCTTACGCATTCCCCCTCATTTCAACAAATCGGTGCGTTTGCTTTGACAGTGCCGTCGGTGGTGAACGGCGCAAGATGAACGACCCTTATCGGCCGCTCAGCAGGCATATTTGCTTTCCCAGCAACAGACCGTCCGCAATCAAGCTAATCGCGATAGCGGAGCGCCTCAATCAGGACGGCAAAACCTGAAGAGTGCTGCCTGCGACTGGGATAGTAGAGGTGATAGCCAGGAAATGGCGGGCACCAGTCCTCGAGGACGCGGACGAGACGGCCATCGGCGATGAGCGGCAGCACCTGATCGTCGGTGATGTAGGCGATGCCAAGTCCATCCATGGCGGCCTGAAGCGCGAGAGACGTATCGTTCACTGTCATCTGCCCCTCGACGCGCACATTCAGCGCGCGGCCGTCCTTCTCGAATTCCCAGGCGTAAAGGCCGCCGTAGGTGGGGAAGCGCAGGTTGATGCAGTTATGGTGACTGAGATCATGCGGCGTCGATGGTGCGCCATGCCGGGCAAGATAGGCCGGTGACGCTGCTGCGGCCATGCGCATATCCGGCCCGATGCGCACAGCGATCATGTCCTGCGCCACGGTCTCGCCCAGCCTGACCCCGGCGTCGAACCGCTCCGCGACAATGTCCACGAAGCCGGAATCCGCGCTCAACTCAACCTTGAGATCGGGGTAGCTGGTCAGGAGCGGGATCAGCGCGGGCTCAAGCAGGGTCCGGGCGGCATGCGCGCTCGTGGTGATGCGGATCATGCCCGAAGGCCTGTCCCGTAACTCGCTCAGGCTCGCCAGTTCCGCCTCGAGACCGTCGAACAACGTGCCCACACCCTGCAGCAGCCGCTCACCGGCCTGCGTCGGCACGACGTTGCGGGTGGTGCGGTGGAGCAGACGGATGCCGAGCCGCTCCTCAAGGCCCCGCACCGCGTGACTCACCGCGGAGGTCGAGACCCCCATCTGCGCCGCTGCCCGCGTGAAGCTGCGTTCCGTGGCGACGATACGGAATGCGAGGAGATCGTTGAAGTTGTTCCGTGCCATTGTTGAATTCAGTTCAAAGCCGCTTCCAGATTATTCAGTCTAATCCGGTTGGACACATACGCCTAGATCAGAGCGCACAAGGAGCTGGCGATCATGTCCGACACACATCCCCCGATGCGCGCACCATGGGGCGATATCGCGCCCCGCCTCACCGAGATCAGCGATACAGTGCTGTTCGACGATGTCTGGCGGCGGCCCGGATTGAACCCGCGCGACCGCAGCCTCATCACAATCGCGAGCCTCATCTCGCTCTATCGCGTCAACGAACTGCCCTTTCACCTCGGCAAGGCGCTCGAAAATGGCGTTACCCGTGAGGAGATCATCGAGATGGTGACCCACCTCGCCTTCTATTCCGGCTGGCCGACCGCCAGTTCGGCTCTCGCGATCATCCGCAAGGTTTTCGAGCAGGCAGACGCCGCCGACGGTCGAAACGGCTGAACTCTCAAACATCGAAAGGATTTTGCCATGAAAACCCGCGAACTGGGCCGTAACGGCCTTCAAGTCTCCGCCCTCGGCCTTGGCTGCATGGGCATCAGCTTCAGCTATGCGACGAAGCTTTCCAGAGAGGAGGGCGTTGCCCTCATCCGTGCGGCACAGGAGCGCGGCGTGACTTTCTTCGACACGGCCGAGGTCTATGGCCCGTTCGAGAATGAGGAAGTGGTGGGCGAGGCCCTCCGGCCGGTTCGCGATCAGGTCGTGATCGCCACGAAATTCGGCTTCGACATCGATCCGACAACCGGGGAGAATCGCGGTGTCAGCAGTCGCCCCGAACATATCCGTAAAGCGGTCGAGGGTTCGCTCAAGCGGCTGGGCGTCGAGACGATCGACCTGCTCTACCAGCATCGCGTCGATCCCCATGTGCCAATCGAGGATGTCGCCGGGACCGTGAGGGAGCTGATCACCGAAGGCAAGGCGCGCCACTTCGGCATGTCGGAGCCGGGCGTCCAGACGCTCCGCCGCGCCCATGCGGTCCAGCCGGTCGCAGCGCTCCAAAATGAATATTCGCTCTGGTGGCGGGCGGTCGAGACCAATGGCATCCTTGATGCCTGCGATGAGCTCGGCATCGGCTTCGTTCCCTATAGTCCGCTCGGCAAGGGTTTCCTGACGGGTGCGATGTCGAAGGATACGAAGCTTGAGGCGAACGACTTCCGCCACAGCATCCCGCGCTTCGCGCCCGAGGCGATGGCGAAGAACCAGGTGCTGGTGGATCTGCTGAAGCGCGTCGCGGCCGAGAAGGAGGCAACCCCGGCTCAAATCGCGCTTGCCTGGCTGCTGGCCCAGCGACCGTATATCGCCCCCATTCCCGGCACCACCAAGTTGCACCGGCTCGACGAGAATCTGGGTGCGGCCAATATCCAGCTGAGCGAGGCCGATCTGAACGAAATCCAGCAGGCGGCTGAGCAGATCGAGGTGGAAGGCGACCGCTACACCGCAGCGAACCTGGCCATGGTCGGCCGGGAGGCGCCGCCGGTCGGAACCAACGCCTGATATCAGGCCAACCAATCATTCACAGGGCCGGAGAT
>CAYXMY010000149.1:0-5339 GCA_964466155.1 uncultured Caenibius sp.
CCTTCTGGTTGATGAAGGTGTCGATCGCGACGGCGGTCTTGCCGGTCTGGCGGTCACCGATGATCAGTTCGCGCTGACCGCGGCCGACGGGCACGAGCGCGTCAATCGCCTTGAGGCCGGTCTGCACGGGTTCGTGCACCGATTTACGCGGGATGATGCCCGGCGCCTTGGTTTCCACGCGCATGCGCTTGTCGGCCTGGATCGGGCCTTTGCCGTCGATCGGATTGCCGAGCGCGTCGACCACGCGGCCGAGCAGGCCCTTGCCCACCGGAACGTCCACGATGGTGCCGGTGCGCTTGACGCTGTCGCCTTCCTTGATGTTGGAGTCGGACCCGAAGATCACGACGCCGACGTTGTCGGCTTCGAGGTTCAGCGCCATGCCCTGAACGCCGTTGGCGAATTCGACCATTTCACCGGCCTGAACGCTGTCGAGGCCGTGAATGCGGGCGATACCGTCACCGACCGACAGCACGCTGCCGACTTCGCTGACCTGTGCTTCGGTGCCGAAGCTGGCAATCTGGTCCTTGATGACCTTGGAGATTTCTGCGGCGCGGATTTCCATGTTCAGCCTTTCATCGAGCCTTTTGGCATCAGCCCTTCATCGCGTGGGCGAGACTATTGAGACGGGTGCGGATCGAACTGTCGATCCGTTTGGAACCGATGGTCACGACGAGTCCGCCGAGAAGGTCGGGATCGACGCTGGTGCGGATCTTCACGTTGCGGCCTTCGCGGGCCTTGAGCTTTTCCTGCAGGCTGGCGACCTGATCTTCGGAAAGCGGGTGAGCGCTGGCGACTTCGGCCGTCACTTCGCCGCGCTGGGCGGCGGCGATGGCGGCGAATGCGCGAATCACTGCGGGCAGTTCCGCCAGACGGCGGTTCTGCGCGAGCACGCCGAGGAAATTGCCGGTCAGCTTGTCGAGACCGAGCAGCCCGGCAAGCGCGCCCATCGCCTTGCCGAGATCGGCACGGCTGACTTCGGGGTTCTTGATCAGCGCCGCGAGATCGGCCGATTCGCCAAGGGCGGAACCGAGCTTTTCAAGGTCGGCTTCGACCGAGCTGACATTGCCTGCTTCCGATGCGAGATCGAATAGGGCGACGGCATAACGCCCTGCTAGGCTAGCCTGAATACCGGCGGAAATCTCCACGCGCGAAGGTCCTCTTGGGTCCGAAAGAACGGAAAGTTTATCCCCACGCAGAAAGGCACCCGAAAGGGTACCCTCCGGCAAGGTTGGGCGGCCCCTAACACCGCGTGGAAAGGTATGCAACCCGAGTCGACCGGGACCGGGCGACTATCTTGTTGAGACTCTGTATCGGCGATTAATCGGCGGGCTTGCAGGTATAGACCAGCCGCTCGTTCGGTTGGGTTGGAAGCAGGGCCGTCACCGCCGCCTGCCGGTCTCCCAGATCGCGCGCGGCCATCTGCCCGCCACCGCATGCCGGGGGTTCGTAGCGTGCGCGTTCGGTACGCACCGCCTGCATCGCATCGTGGCCGAGGAGATAGCGATCCACCCGGTACTCGTGCTTGTCCGGCGCATAGCTGGCCACGGACACCGCCTCTTCATCCTGCGGCACCAGAATGCGCGACCACTTGCCACTGGAGAAGCCATACTGGCTGCGCCCGTTGACGCAGCCTTCATCCGACCAGGTGAGGGCAACATCGTCGGTTTCGGCAGTGGTCACGCGGCTGCGGGCAAGATCGATGGTGCAGACCAGCCCGCTGCCCGCAGGCTTGCGGAGGGGCGGTGCGGTCTTTTGCGTCTGCGTTGCGGCGGCGGGCTGGGCGAGGGAGGCGACGGCACGTTGCTCGACTTCCTTCTCGTTCATGCCGGGGCGCAGGAACCAGAAGCCCAGCGTACCGGCCAGCGCAACCCCGGCGGCCCCACCGGCGATTCTGAAGCGGCGCCGATCCCCCGCCTCATGCATCTGCCATGCGTAAAATCCCGCGAGCATTGCGGCGGAGAGCAGCAGGCCAGCGGCGGCCATGCCGTTGTCGCGCTGTTCGATGATCGCGAATTCGGCGGTGCGCCGCGCCTTTTCGCGTTTCAGCGCGGTTTCGATCTCCTGCTTGCGAGCCATTTCGATGGCGGCCTGCGCATCGCGTTCGGTCCGCGCCTGTTCCTGGGCATCGAGTTCGGCAAGGCTGCGGCAGGGCAGCCCGTTGATGACCGGCTCCACCCCGCTGGCGCGCAGGAACGGCAGGATTTCCCGGGTGGAAACGGCGAAGAAGAATTCGGCATCCGCGCCCTGGGAATCGGTGCCGAAACTGTTCGCCCCGACCACGCGCCCGCAATTGTCGAGCAGCGGCCCGCCCGAATTGCCACGGGCGATGGGGGCGGTGTGGAGGATCGTGTCGAAATCGCGTGTCGGCCGTTCGCCCGAAACATACCCCTGGCTTTTGACGGGCGGCTGCGGGCGCAGGACATCGGCGACGGAGAGGCCCTGTGCCTTGTCGACGTTCATGGGATAGCCCACGGCGGAAACCAGCGTGCTGTCCTGCGGCAGGGCGCTGGCGATGGCGAGCGAGGGCAAGTGCATCGGCTTGTCCGCTTCGACCAGCGCGAGATCGTTCTTCTGGGAAAAGGCCAGGATATGCCCCGGCACCGCTTCACCCCCCTGCGGCGGCACGATGCCCAGCGTCAGGCCGGGCAATTGGCGGACTTCCTCCACCACGTGCGCGTTGGTGAGGATCTTGTCTCCCTGGACGACGAAGCCCGTCCCGTGGGAGACGGGAAACAGTTGTTCCCCGTCATGGCCCAGCACCACGACACGCACCACCCCGCGCGCCGCCGCCGCGATATCCGAAGGGTCGGCCCCGGCCGGAGCGGGCAACGCCACCAGCCCCAGCAGCAGAGCCAGAGCGACGGCGATAGGATGGGTCAGACGAACGATCATGCGCGCCTACATGCCATTATCTGTATCGAGCGCAAGAATCGGAACGCCTTTCCCATGGCAGGGGGCTATCCGGGGGCATCGCCGGAGAGACCGGCGGGGTGAGAGCGAAGGAAGGATGGAGCCGTGAAACCGTCGCAAGTGGGCAGGAAATATGCAGGGGAAACGATTGCATGGGCGGCGCGCGCCACCACTCTGGGGCCGGTGACGATTGCCGCCACGGGCAAGGGCGTGTGCCGCCTTGCCTTCGGGGAGGGGGAAGAGGAACTCGCCCGCTATTTCCCCGGCGCGATTCTGGTGGAACAGGGGGAAGCCCTGCAGCCGCTGCTCGACCGTGTGCTGGCGGCGATAGAGGACCCGCACAAGGCGGGCGATATTCCGCTCGATCTGCGGGGGACGGAATTCCAGCAACAGGTGTGGCAGGCCCTGTGCGCCATTCCCGCGGGCGAGACGCGCAGTTACACCGAACTGGCCGCCGCTGCGGGCCGGCCCACGGCGGTGCGCGCGGCGGGCAGCGCGAACGGCGCGAATTCCGTCGCGGTGCTGGTACCCTGCCACCGCGTAATCCGCTCGGACGGCAGCATCGGCGGCTATGCCTATGGCACCGCGATCAAGCGGGAATTGTTGCGGCGGGAAAAGCGATCAGGGTGATATAGAGGGCCAAGTTCTGAAAACTGCATCGCGCCTGCCGGGGATCGTGTGCTCTCCGCCGACGTCTGCTTACGGATGGGATGGAGCCTCGATTGAATGAGGAGGTAGTTGGGGAAGGCGGTCGAAGCCTAACTGGCTCAATCAAGCATGGCATTAGATTGCGCTCGGTGTCTAAAGTTTGCGCGATGACATGATGAGTGATTTGCCTTTGAGCCACCTCTGAGATAGCCCATATATCGAGTTCGGCTTCGAGGGGGAAGGCAATGAGGGGGCGATTTCTGAACATTCTCAAGGCGATGGCGCTAGTGTTCGTCATCCCCTTTGTCGCTTTAGGTATCTCGTACGCTGTGTCTGCGAAGTATGACAGCCAGTTCCAGCAAGCCCTTCAGCTGTACGCCCAGAAAAATAATCAAGAAATCGACCCTAGTAAGGTAGAAAACTACAGAGTGATCTGTAGCAGGAATGACCCTGCATTCGCAGAAATCTGCGAACCTGCGAGTGAGCTTCAGACGTTCGAGCAAGGCGCAAAACTGTCAATTGCAGTGGGCATCATTCTGTTTATCGTGCTGTTTCTAGGCAGGATATATGGTGGCAGCAACAGGTCGAGGCTGGCTTTTGTTCTGTCACCCTTAACGAGGCTGACACTGATAGGTCTCTCTGTCTCAATCGTGATTCAAGGCGCGCTGTTCGTCTATGGAATCTACATAGCTGAAGCCGTCTTCGTACATCGAGTCCACTTTGTTGCGTTGGCAGGCGCAGGTCTCGTTGCTCTCTTAGGCGGGTTCAATCTGATCTCGATTGCGTTTCGGATCATGAAAGATGCGACACTCTCGCAATCAGGCATTCTAATTAGCAGCGAGAATGGCAGCGGGCTGATACAACTCGTCAATGAGGTCGCTGATGCAGTCGGGGCCAAACGACACTCACCCAACGTTGAGTGAGCGCATTACTGCCCTTGGCATCAATGCTGATGCGCTCACAAAAGAGGATCTCGCACCTTCTGACAATGCTATCTCAATGCTACTCAGTGGGTACAGCGCAATCGCAGATGAACTGACCATCTCAGAGCATCGCCTAATGATAGCACTTGGATATGCGAGTTTGCCTCCGCAGACTGAGCAGGAATGACGCTGAACCGCCCCGGGATTGTCGGCGTTGGCCTGACTTTCTGATTTTGATCCAAGCTTGATTAGAGTTCGGGCCCATGGAAAACGCCAAGCTGAATTGCATGCTTGCCCAGGCTTTCGGAGGGTTCCTCACAAAGTCCATAATATTAGCGTGTCCGGAAAGGCTTTTTCTCGCCAGCGCCCCCTACAGTGCTGCGCCGGATTCCCAGCATTGCGGAGCGCCGATCATAGTCACGCAGCGGCAAGTCAATCGTCAGTGGGAATGACTTCGATAGTGAGCGGGGCGCTGCCGGCGGCGATGGCGAGCAGGCGGTCGATGTTGGGATGCGCGCCGGGGCGGTTGCGGGCGTCTGCCGTGTGTTCGGCGAACAGGGCCAGCCCGTGTTCGGCGGCCTGCGCATTCAGGGGGCCGAAGGCCTGCTTCAGATAGTGATAGACGGCCAGTGAGCCTTGCTTGCCCGGCTGGTTTGCGATGCTGTCCGTCACGGTGCCTGCGGCGTCGATCAGGTCGATGCGTTGCACGCCGTCGATGGGCGGCAATTGCTGGAGGGTATCCTTGAACGTCGCGCCGGGTTGGATCATCGCGGGCATATCTCGCTTTCCTGAATGAATGGGGCCTAGAGCGATTTTCGATCAGTCTGGATCATATCCGCATGAACTGAAGTAGTTGGC
>CAYXMY010000150.1:0-5159 GCA_964466155.1 uncultured Caenibius sp.
GCCTTCATCTGCGCCCGGCCGAGGGGGCCGCGCGGAATCATGCGTTCAACAGCCTTTTCCAGCACGCGCTCGGGGAAGCGGCTTTCCAGCACCTTGGCAGCGGTGATCGCCTTGATGCCACCGATATAGCCGGTGTGCTTGTAATAGGTCTTGTTCTTGAGTTTGTTGCCGGTCAGGCGGACCTTATCGGCGTTGATGACGACGACATGATCGCCGCAATCGACATGCGGGGTGAAGCTCGGCTTGTGCTTGCCGCGCAGAATGTTGGCGATGATCACCGCGAGGCGGCCGACCACCAGACCGTCGGCATCGATGAGATGCCAGTTCTTTTCGACCTCGGCCGGCTTGATCGACCGCGTGGTCTTGCTGAGCGCCTTCATGGGCTGTCAAATCCTCGTAAGCTGAAAACTTTGCCGATGGAGGAGTGTCACCACCCACACACCTGCGAAGGCGCGCCAATGTTCGCAAATCGCCTTCAAGTCAAGCGATTCTGCGCTTTCGCGAAGCGGTATAATAATACCTCCATCGCTTGTGCGGCAATGTTTCAGCCCTTGTCCGGCGGCACCAGCGCGCCGAGCCAGGCCAGAGTGGCGGGGGCCGCGGCATCGCAGCGCCAGCCGGTGATCGCGGGGGTTTCGTAAGGATGAAGCTGCGCCAGCCGGGCAATCGCGGCGTCGAGCAGGGCGGCATCGGTCTTGAACAAGGCGCCGCATTCCGCCCCTTCACCGCGCTCCCCCTGCCAGACATAGAGGGAGCGCACGGCGGGCAGCAGGTTGGCGCAGGCGATCAGCCTCTCGTCCAGCAGCACCGCCGCGGCCGCTTCCGCCGATGCCTGATCGGCGAACGGCGCCCAGATCAGCGCGGCCCCTGCCGAAATCATCGCGGGCGGCCTGCGGAATGGGTGGCCCAGGCCGTCGCCGCGACAAGCAGGGCGCCGACGAGTTGGTGCAGCACCGCAAGCCACAGCGCAACGCCGGTCATCACCGTGGCGATGCCGAGCATGATCTGCGTGCCGAAAGCCGAATGGACCGCGATCGAGGCGCGCCGGTCGCCGCCCGCTTTCACCTTGCGCGCCAGAACGACCAGCAGCGCGACCACCACCCAGGCCCACCAGCGGTGGATGAAGTGGATCAGGAACGGATCGTACAGCAGCGCATGCAGCGCGCCTTGCGACCAGTCCACCCCCTCGGGGAAGAAGCGGCCCTGCATCAATGGCCAGTCATTCGCGACATAGCCTGCCCGTTCCCCCGCCACGAAAGCGCCGAACAGCAATTGCAGCGTGAGCGCGGCCAGAGTGAACACGGTAAACCGGGTGAGGCGCGAAGGTTCTTCCCCCCGTGCCAGCGCCCGCATGTCGAGCGCTGTCCAGACGAGCCCGGCCAATGTGACAAGCGCGACCAGTAGATGCGCGGCGAGGCGGAAATGGCTCACCCGGTCGGCGGAATCGGCATGAAGGCCGGAAGAAACCATCCACCAGCCGACCACACCCTGCAGCCCGCCCAGCGCCAGCAGCACCAGCAGGCGCGGCTTGTAGCCTTGCGGAATCTGCCGCCTGATCCAGAACCATGCCAGCGGCAGGGCGAAAGCAACGCCGATCAGCCGCGCGAGCAGGCGATGCACCCATTCCCAGAAATAGATGAACTTGTAATCGGCCAGCGTCATACCCGCCGGGCCGTTGACATCGATATATTGCGGGATCTGCTTGTAAGCGGCGAATTCCGCCTGCCATTGCGCTTCGGTGAGCGGCGGGAGAACGCCGGTCACCGGTTTCCATTCGGTGATCGAAAGGCCGGATTCGGTAAGCCGGGTAATCCCGCCTACGGCCACGATGGCCACCACCAGCGCCGCGACGACGAACAGCCAGCGGGCCAGCAGCAAAGGCCGCGCCGTATCGGGTTGCACTGGTGCCATCGTCTGCCTCTTCCCTGCCTGATCGACGGATTGCGTCGCGGATTGTCGCCGGGCTTGTGGGCAAGCCGGGCGCAAAGCGCAAGTGGACAGCTTGCCGCAGGGCAGGCGTGCGCTCCCTTGCCCGGGAGACCGGCACAGGGGTGCGGCATTACCCGGTTGCTATATGATACAACATATCATATTGGGCCTGCATGCGCACCGCCTTGCTTTCGATTCGCGACCGGCTGGACCGTGTCGGTATTACGCTTTCGGGCCTTTGCCTCGTCCATTGCGTGCTCGGCCTGATGCTGGTGACGGTGCTGGGCATCGGCGGCGAATGGCTGCTCAATCCGGAGATTCACCGGGTCGGCCTTGCGTTCGCTATCGGGATCGGTGTCGTCACTATCGGGCTTGGCGTCGCGCGCCATGGCCGCATGGGGCCGCTGGTGCTGGGCATTGCCGGTCTTTCGCTGATGGCGGTCGGGCTGCTGGTGGATCATGGTGTGAAAGAAGCGGCGTTCACGATCGGCGGGGTGATTTTGCTCGCCTCCGGGCATATCCTCAACTTGCGTCACACGCATTGAACGCTATCTGGAGGGCATGACGATTGCCCTCTCCCTCACCGTCAATGGCGAACCGCGCCAGGCCGCGCCCGGCAGCCTCGCGGATCTGGTCCGCCAACTGGAGCTCGATCCGGCCAAGGTAGCGGTTGAGCGCAACGGTGAAATCGTGCCCCGCTCCACTCTGGAAGATGTGGCGCTGGCGGAGGGCGACGTTCTGGAAATCGTGCATTTTGTAGGAGGTGGCGCCGCCGTGGCCGATGATGACAGTTGGACAGTGGCCGGGCGGACGTTCCGTTCGCGCCTGATCGTGGGCACGGGCAAATACAAGGATTTCGCCGAAAACGCCGCCGCCGTGGAAGCGAGCGGGGCGGAAATCGTCACCGTTGCCGTGCGCCGGGTCAACCTCTCGGACCCCAAGGCGCCGATGCTGACCGATTTCATCGATCCCAAGCGTTATACCTATCTGCCCAACACGGCGGGATGCTTTACGGCGGAAGATGCGATCCGCACCCTGCGCCTGGCGCGCGAGGCGGGCGGCTGGGATCTGGTCAAGCTCGAAGTGCTGGGCGAAGCGCGCACCCTCTATCCCGATATGCGCGAAACCCTGCGGGCGACGGAGACGCTGGCCAAGGAAGGCTTTCTGCCGATGGTCTATTGCGTCGACGATCCGATTGCGGCGAAGCAGTTGGAAGATGCGGGCGCGGTGGCGATCATGCCGCTGGGCGCGCCGATCGGTTCGGGTCTCGGCATCCAGAACAAGGTGACGATCCGCCTGATCGTGGAAGGCACCGCTCTGCCGGTGCTGGTCGATGCCGGGGTCGGCACGGCGAGCGATGCGGCCATCGCCATGGAATTGGGCTGCACCGGCGTGCTGATGAACACCGCGATTGCCGAAGCGAAAGATCCCCTCCGCATGGCGCGGGCGATGAAGCTGGCGGTGGAAGCCGGCCGCGATGCCTATCGCGCCGGACGCATGGCCACCCGCAAGTATGCCGATCCGTCCAGTCCCCTGGCGGGCATGATCTGATTTCCGGCCCTGCCTTGCTGGCAGGGTCTGCCGTTTCCCTCCTGCCCCCGCGCCTTGCCCTCCGTGTCTTGTACGGTGCGTTTTGTGGCATCTTGCGTGTAAGTCTGTGATGTTCATTGGGATAATCGTGAGTATATTGTCCCCATGACAGACATCGCAGCCCCGCCGCCCGCACGTTTTCCCACGTTCGGGCTTGCCCCGTGGGCCATTGTCGTGCCGGTTCTGGGGGTGTTGGCTCTGGCGCTGGGCAAGCCATCGGGCGTGGCGGTGACGGTCATTCTCGGGGCAGTGCTGGCCGGGGCAGTGATTGCAGCCGTCTATCATGCTGAAATTCTGGCGCATTATCTGGGGGAGCCATACGGGACGCTGGTCCTCGCCCTGGCGGTGACGGTTATCGAAACCTCGCTGATCGTGTCGATCATGTTCGGGGAAGGAACTGCCGGGGGCACCGGTTCGCAAACGCTGGCGCGCGATACGCTGATTGCCGCGATCATGATTACGATCAACGGCATCGTCGGCCTGTGCCTGCTGGCGGGCGGGCGGCGCCATCATGAACAGAGCTATACCCAATCGGGCGTCAGCGCGGGGCTGGCCATGCTGGCGACGCTGGCGGTGCTGACGCTGGTCTTGCCCAATTACACCACCAGCGCGGGCGGGCCATTCTATTCCTCCACGCAGCTTGCGTTCGTGGCGGTGGTTTCGCTGGTCGTCTATGGCACTTTCGTCGTCGCGCAGACGATCCGCCATCGCGATCATTTTCTCTATCCGGAAGAGGACGATCACGCGCACGAGGCCCCCGTATCCGGCACCAAGGCGCTGGCGGCGGCCGGGATGCTGATCGTGGCTCTGGTCGGTGTGGTGCTGCTGGCGAAGGCCCTGTCCCCCTCCATCGAGGCGGGCGTGGCCGCGGTGGGTGCGCCCAAGGCGATGGTCGGGATCATCATCGCCGCGCTGGTGCTCGCCCCGGAAGGGTTCGCCGCCTATCGCGCGGCGCGTGCGAACCGGGTGCAGACCAGTCTCAACCTCGCGATCGGTTCCGCGCTGGCGACGATCGGCCTCACCATCCCGGCCGTGGCGGTGACGGCGCTGGTCATGGATCTCAAGCTGGAACTGGGCCTGTCGATGCACGGCACGGTGATGCTGGCGCTGACTTTGCTGGTCGCTTCGCTGACGCTGGGCAACGGGCGCACCACCGTGGTGCAGGGCGTGGTCCATCTGGTGATTTTCGCCACCTACCTGTTCACCACCCTGGTCCCCTGAGCGCGGGCGGGTAAACCGCGCGCGCCAGCGTGCCTTATCCTTTGTAAAGCGCGTCCAGCCGCGCGCCATAACGTTCGCGGATCTTGTGGCGGCGGATTTTCATGCTGGGGGTCAATTCTTCGTTGGCGATGGAGAAGGCTTCATCGGCAAAGGCGAACTGGCGGACCTTTTCGATCACCGACAGATCCTTGTTCACCCGGTCCACCGCATCGCGCACGGCGTTGCGGAAAGCGGGGAGCTGTTGCAGCCTGGCCATGTCGTAACGCTCGCCGTTCGCCTGCGCCCAGTCCAGCGCCCATTCGGGATCGGGCACGATCAGGCCGACGATATAGGGCCGCCGATCCCCCGCCACCATCGCCTGCAGGATTTCGGGCTGCAGGGTCAGCATCCCTTCCACCTTCTGCGGGGCGACGTTATCC
>CAYXMY010000151.1:0-5125 GCA_964466155.1 uncultured Caenibius sp.
ATCGGCTCGGGCACCAGCCTGTGGACAATGGCGGACGATGTCCGGGCGGGCCGCCTGGCATTGACCGAGATGCCGTCGGCCGAAGCGGGCCTTTCCCGTTCTGCGGGCACTTGCATGACCATGGGGACGGCGTCCTCCATGGCGGCGGCGATGGAAGTTATGGGGCTGGCGCTGCCCGAAAATGGTGCCGTCCCCGCCGTGGATTCGCGCAGGCAGATGCTGGCGCGGGAAACCGGGCGTGCCATTGTCGGGCTGGTGGAGCGGGACAGGCCATTGTCCGCCATCGTGACCAAGGCGAGCCTGGAGAACGCGCTGCGCGTGAATGCGGCGCTCGGCGGTTCCACCAATGTCGTCATCCATCTGCTGGCAATTGCCGGGCGTCTGGAAATCCCTTTGACGCTGGACGATATCGACCGGCTCAATCGCGATATCCCCCTGCTGGCGAACGTCATGCCGGGTGGCGCTTATTTGATGGAAGAATTCTACTATGCGGGCGGCGTGCCCGCCGTGCTGCGCGAATTGGGGCCGCACATCGATGGCAGCGCGGCGACCATTGCGGGCACGCTGGCCGATAGCGTGGCAGGCGCACGCAACTGGAACGAAGATGTCATTCGCCCGTTTGCCCGGCCGCTGAAACCGCAGGGCGGCGTGGCGGTGCTGCGCGGCAATATCGCACCCGATGGCGCGGTGATCAAACTGGCGACGATCGATCCGGCGCTGCAGCGCCATCGCGGCCCGGCGGTGGTGTTCGATGGCGTGGCCGATCTCAAGGCGCGGATCGACGATCCCGATCTGGCGGTAACGGCGGACAGCATTCTTGTCCTGCGAGGTGCCGGGCCGTGCGGTTATCCGGGGATGCCCGAAGCGGGCAGCCTGCCGATCCCGCGTAAATTGCTGGAACAGGGGGTGAAGGACATGGTGCGCCTGTCCGACGCCCGGATGAGCGGAACATCGGGGGGCTCCGTCATTCTCCATGCCGCGCCGGAAGCGGCGGCGGGCGGCCCGATCGGCTTGATCGAAGATGGCGACATGATCGAGCTCGACGTGCCCGCACGGCGGCTTCATCTCGACATATCCGATGCCGAACTGGAATGGCGCAGGGCCACCACCAGGACGTGGGCGCCCGTTTATGCGGGGGGATACGCCGATCTCTACACCGCCCATGTCGAACAGGCGGACAAGGGTGCGGACTTCGATTTTCTGAAAGGGCGGCGTGGGCCGGGCGTGCCGCCAGCGCACTGATGAGGCATTGAAAACACAAGTAAAACACGAAAACAAGGAGAGGGCCACATGACAATGATGACGATTGCGCCGCGGCGGCTGGTTCTTGCTGCGGGGGGAAGTATTCTAGCGCTGGCTTTGGCGGAGCCCGCATTCGCCCAGGATGCCGCACTTGCGCCGGCCGAGGCGCAGCGCGGCAGCATGACATCGAACGACGATATCATCGTGACCGCGCGCCGGCGTGAAGAACGGTTGCAGCAGGTTCCCGTCGCCGTGACGGCGATCTCGGGCGACGATCTGGCCCGGCAATCGATTGTCACCCTGTCCGACCTCACGACCAAGGTGCCTGCGATCCAGATCATGCCGACCGCGTTCGGCGCCAATATCCCGCGTTTCGTGGTGCGTGCGCAGTCGCAGTTCGAACCGCTCTTCGCGCAAGACCCCTCCGTGGCGGTCTATTTCGCCGATGTGGTGCAGGCGCGCGCGCACGGCGTGAACGGGGCGATGTACGATCTGGCCTCCGTCCAGGTGTTGAAAGGGCCGCAGGGCACGCTGTTCGGGCGCAATTCGACCGGCGGTGCGGTGCTGATCGTCCCCAAGGCGCCAACCGACCAGTTCGAAGGTTATGGTACGGTCGAAGCGGGCAATTACGGCCTGTGGTCGTTCGAAGGCGCGCTCAACGTGCCGGTTTCGGACGATCTGCAAATTCGCGTGTCCGGCCGCCGCTATACCCACAACGGTTACACCAGGGAAGCGAACAGCGGGATCGGGTTCGACGATGCCGACAATTGGTCCCTGCGTCTCGGGGTCAAGGCCAAGCTGGGGGACAGGATCACCAACACCTTGTTCGTCAACACTTTCAAGGCGACGGAAAACGGCACCGCTCTGAAATTGTTCAATGCCCGCCCCGGTCTCGCCGGTTACACGCTGGGCGTGCCCGCGCTGGCCGAATTCGCCGCCAGCCAGAACGAGGGTTTCCATACGGTGCGCACGGCATTCGGTCGCGGCACCGCGCGGGTGAAGACTTTCGGCGTCGAGAACACCACCGTGTTCGAAGTGAACGACGATATCTCGATCAAGAACATCTTCGGCTACCGGTTCGTGAAATCCGACGTTCCATTCGATTTCGACGGTACGGAGCAGAAGATGTACGAAGGCCGCGTGGCTCTGCGCGGGCGGCAATATAGCGACGAACTGCAACTGATCGGCAAGTTCTTCGACGGGGCGCTGGACTTTATCGGCGGTGCCTATGTGTTCAAGGAAAGCGGGCAGGAAGTTCAGGATACCCTGCTCGATTACCGCCCGGTCTTCCTGCAGGATGCGCAAGGGATCGCCCATGTGAAGAACAAGAGCCAGTCGCTCTTCGCACAGGGGACGTTCCACGTGCCGGGGGTGGAAGGCCTCTCGATCACGGCGGGTGTGCGCTACACTTGGGATCAGCGCGAAATGAGCCGGATCGCCTATAACAACGGCAATTGTGCGCTTCTGTCGGCCGATCTCGGCGGCGTGCCGATCAGCCCGTGCGAACGGACCGGGAACTATCGCCACAAGGAACCGACCTATACGCTGGGAGTCGACTGGCAGATCGATCCTTCGCGCCTGATCTACTTCGTCACGCGCAAGGGCTATCGTTCGGGTGGGATCAACCAGCGGGCCAACCTGCCTTCGCAATATATCCCCTATCAACCCGAAATCGTGACCGATTACGAACTCGGACTGAAAGCGGACTGGGATTTGGGGGCGGTGGGCAAGCTGCGCACCAATATCGCGGGCTTCATTCAGGATTATAAGGATATCCAGCGCACACAGACGCAGACTGTGGGCGTTGCCCCCAACACGATCCTGATAACCAATGTCGTCAACGCGGCGAAGGCCAAGGTCAAAGGGGTGGAAATCGACGCGACCTGGAACCCGATCCCGGCCATCACCCTGCGCGGCTATTACAGCCTCGCCGACGCCAAGTATAAAAGCTGGGATGTGCCGATTGTCGGCGGCGGGGTGCAGGATCGTTCGAACTATCCCTTCGCCAACGTGCCGAAGAACAGCGGCGGCGCCAGCGCGACTTTCCGTTATCCACTGGCGGGCAATGGCGGCGAACTGGCGCTATCCGGCGATATCTATTCGCAATCCAAGGTCCAGATTTCGGATGACAATATCCAGCCCGAAGGGATCAATCCCGGCTACACCGTATTCAACGCCCGGCTGGAATGGAACGATGTCATGGGCACTCGCCTCAGCCTGGCCGGCTGGGTGCGCAATATCGGCAAGGAAAAGTATTACACCAGCGGGGTGAGCGTTGCGGGGGCTGGCCTCGGTTATACCGTCAAGACCATCGGCGCGCCGCGCACGTTCGGCGTTTCCGCGCGATACGATTTCTAAGCGCTACAGGTTCGGGGGCATGGCCGGAGCGGCTGAATGGTATAGCCGCTCCGGCTTCGGGGTTTATTTGTGCACTGCGCTGCCCAGCCGGTGATAGAGCTGGGCGTACTTTGTCGATTTGGGGTCGTTTTCGATCACTTTGAGGTAGTGGAGCACTGCCTCGCGCAGCAGATCGAAATCGGCGGTCGAGAGAACGGCGCGGGCGCGATGCGGTTCGTTCATTGCATACTTCCTTTCAACGAAGGCAGGGGTTGCGATCACGGTCTTAGGCCGCGAACTGGTTCATCGTGTTGTCCTTGCCGCCGGCCTTCAGCGCGGCATCACCGGCAAAGTATTCCTTGTGATCGTCGCCGATGTCGGAACCGGCCATGTTCTGGTGCTTCACGCAGGCGATCCCCTGGCGGATTTCCGCGCGCTGGACATTGCGGACGTAGCCCAGCATGCCCTGATCGCCGAAGTATTCGCGAGCGAGATTATCGGTGCTGAGCGCGGCCGTGTGATAGGTCGGCAGCGTGATCAGGTGATGGAAGATGCCCGCGCGGGCCGCAGCATCGCGTTGGAACGTACGGATGCGTTCATCCGCTTCCTTGGCCAGTTCGGTCCCATCGTAATCCACGCTCATCAGCCGGGCGCGGTCGTAAGCTGACACATCCCGCCCTTCCGCCTGCCAGCGGTCATGGGCCTGCTGGCGAAAGTTCAGCGTCCAGTTGAAGCTGGGCGAATTGTTATAGACCAGCTTGGCGTTGGGCACGACTTCGCGGATGCGATCGACCATACCGGCGATCTGTTCGATGTGCGGCTTCTCGGTTTCGATCCAGAGCAGGTCGGCGCCATTCTGCAGCGAGGTGATGCAGTCGAGAACGCAGCGGTCCTCGCCGGTGCCCGAGCGAAACTGGAAGAGGTTGGAAGGCAGGCGCTTCGGACGCATCAGCTTGCCGTCGCGAGTGATGAGGACCTCGCCGTGGCCGACAGTTGTGACTTCCTCGCAGTCGAGGAAGGCGTTGTACCGGTCGCCAATATCGCCAGCTTCGCGGGTGAAGGCGATCTGCTTGGTCAGACCGGCGCCGAGCGAGTCCGTGCGCGCGACGATCACGCCGTCATCGACGCCAAGCTCCATGAAGGCATAGCGGACCGCGCGGATCTTCGCGATGAAGTCCTCGTGCGGAACTGTGACCTTGCCGTCCTGATGGCCGCACTGCTTTTCATCCGAAACCTGATTTTCGATCTGGATGCAGCAGGCGCCCGCTTCGATCATCTTCTTGGCGAGCAGATAGGTGGCTTCCGCGTTGCCGAAGCCCGCATCGATATCCGCGATGATCGGGACGATATGCGTCTGGTGATGGTCGATCTCGGCCTGGATCTGGTGGGCCTTGACTTCGTCCCCGGCTTCGCGGGCAGCGTCCAGCGCGCGGAACAGCATGCCCAGCTCGCGGGCGTCGGCCTGGCGCAGGAAGGTGTAGAGTTCCGCGATCAGCGCGGGAACGCTGGTCTTTTCGTGCATCGACTGGTCGGGCAGCGGGCCGAA
>CAYXMY010000152.1:0-5113 GCA_964466155.1 uncultured Caenibius sp.
GAAAGCGGCGGTGGTGGGCAGTAGACTGCTTTATCCCGACCGCCACATCCAGCTTGCTCTTGAAATGCTTGTAGAACGTGACGCTGCTGATTCCCGCCTCGCGCGCGATATCCTCAATCGAAGTGCCGATATAGGAACGCTGCGCGAACAGGGTATCGGCCGCCGCGACGATCTTCTGTCGGCTTTCCTGCTTCTGCTGCGATTGCAGTTCTGTGAGCGTGCCGGGAGGTCTCCCCTTCATGCTTGTCACTCCTCACGATCCGGCGATGCGATCAGCGCTTGCACGGCGCATTGTCACACTCGGCGCGGCGGTGCAAACTTTATGGGCTTACATATTGACAGCCCGTGGCAATGAACGGATAAGACAGCCAGCGCATGTCTCAGGTGGCCGGTCGATACTGCGGTATCGGGCCGGAAACGATAGGGGCAGCGTGGGAGAGGGCAGATGACGGGTTAACCCCCTTCGCTGGCGGAAAAGATTGCTCTCGTTGTGGGAGCCAGTCGCGGGATCGGTCATGTGATCGCATAATGTTTGGCAAACGCCGGGGCGAAGGCGATTGTCACAGCGCTTCGTGGGACCGATCAAGCGCGGGTGCCGGGTCAGGGGATGGGGAGAACCTGCCCGGCACATTGCGCGAAACGATTGCCCTGATCTGAAAAAGCGGACGGCTGCGTTACAAGCGATGAAGGCTTGGTGTTTCGCGCTTCACGATGTGCTTCGGGATAACAATCTGATTATCGGATCGCCTTCCCGCCATGGCTTGTGCCGCGCCATTGCAGCGGCAAACAGCGGCGAAGCGAGATGGCCTTGCAGCCATGCCTGCAAGCGGGGGAGCGGCTGGGCATCGAACCAGGCCCGGTCGGTTTCGGCAAATTGCCGGACGAAAGGCATAATCGCCATATCGGCAAGCCCGCGCCGATGGCCGATCAGGTAAGGCTGCCCCTGCAAACGTTCGTCCCACTGGCGCAGCAGGCTCAGCCCCGCTGCCCGGTGTTCGGCTGCATCGCTGCCATGACGCTCAGGGTATTTGTACCGGTCGAGGTGATGCTTGAATGCGCCGTCATTGGCGGCGATCATGGCGGGATCGTCCCGTTCCAGCCAGCCTTCCGGATCGTGCCGGGACAAGCTCCATCGCATGATGTCGAGGCTTTCGTCGATCACGCGGCCATCCGGAAGGACAAGTACCGGAACGCTGCCCTTGGGCGATGCGATAAGCATGGCCTGCGGTTTTGCGGCCAGCTTGACTTCGCGCAGCTCGCAGTCCGTCTGGCTAATGAACAAGGCGAGGCGCGCCCGCATAGCATAGGGGCACCGCCGGAAACTGTAGAGGATCGGCAGCGGCGGATCAGATGCTTCCACCGGTGCCATCCCCGTTATCCGCGCCTGGCCCGCCAGGCAGCGCTGCGCCGATATGCGTTTCGCCCCGTTCGCTGGCGAGGCATTCCTGCCGGTGACGTTCGCGGTAGCGGGCGCGTTGTTCCTCGGTCCGCTCGTCATGGCAGGCGGCGCAACTGACGCCGGGCTCGTAAAGCGGGGAAGCTCGGTCCGCCACGCTGACCGGGCGGCGGCAGGCATGGCACAGCGCATAGGTGCCTTGCGTCAGGCCATGCCCCACGGCGACGCGCTGATCGAAGACGAAGCATTCACCGCGCCACAGGCTCTCTTCCTCCGGCACCGTTTCGAGATATTTGAGAATGCCGCCTTCCAGGTGGAAGACGTTTTCAACCCCTTCGGACTTGAGGAATGCGGTCGATTTTTCGCAGCGGATGCCGCCGGTGCAGAACATGGCGACTTTCGGCGCCTTGCCTTCGCCCAGCAGCTTGCCGCGCTCGGCGCGGAACCAGGCAGGAAAATCGCGGAAAGTTCGGGTGTGGGGATCGATTGCCCCGGCAAAGGTACCCGCGGCCACTTCATAGTCGTTGCGGGTGTCTATCACGATGGTTTCGGGATCGGAAATCAGGGCATTCCATTCTTCGGCTGGAACATAAGTTCCGACGATGGCCAGCGGATCGACGGTGTCGACGCCCATCGTCACGATTTCGCGCTTCAGCCGCACTTTCATGCGATGGAACGGTATCGTTTCGGCGGTGGAGAACTTCACTTCGATCCCGCCGCAGCCGGGCAGGGCGCGGATATGGGCCAGCAGGGCATCGATAGCTGCTGGCGCTCCGGCGACCGTGCCGTTGAGCCCTTCATGCGCGACCAGCAATGTGCCTTTGATCCCATGTTCATGGCACAGCGCGAGCAGCGGTGCGCGGATCGCCTCGCGGTCTTCGAACCGGGTGAACTGGTAAAGCGCCGCCACACAAAGGGGGGATGAACTGGGCGGCGTTGGAGTGGAAGTCACGTTGCTATCGTCCATGTCGAACCGGCGCCCGCTGGGCAAAGGCCGGGGCGGATATGAGTCGGGCGCGCTTTGCCTGCTCGGCGCGGTAAAGCATACCCTCGTTGTACGGATTTGGCGATTTTCTGGGCGTGCTGCCGCTGGCCTGGGGGCTGGTCTGTGCTATCGCCATCGCCGTTACCTGCCAGAAAGGCAGGAGAAAGAGGGTGCGGTGAGCGAAACGGCAGCAAAGTGGGGCGCAATTCTGGACGAGTTGGAACGGCGGCGCGCGTTCGGCCGTGCAATGGGCGGCGAGGAACGGCTGGCCAGGCACGCCGCCAGCGGCAAGCTCAATGCGCGCCAGCGGCTCGATGCGCTGTTCGATGGCGGGGCTTTCGTTGAAATCGGCGGATTCACCGGGGTTCTGTCCGAAGGCAGCGATGCATCCGCGCCATGCGATGCCTTCGTTGCCGGGTTCGGCAAAGTGGATGGGCGGCCCGTGCTG
The DNA here is from genome assembly GCA_964466155.1 of uncultured Caenibius sp. Lineage (GTDB taxonomy): Bacteria > Pseudomonadota > Alphaproteobacteria > Sphingomonadales > Sphingomonadaceae > Caenibius. Next base: position 2,830 of record CAYXMY010000152.1, read on the forward strand.
GCAGGTGCGGAAGATTTTACGGTGCAGGGCGGTTCCATCGGCATGCCCGCCGCCGACAAACGTTATCGCTTGACGGAGATCGCCGCGCAGGAACGCCTGCCGCTGGTCTTCATGCTGGAAGGGGCGGGGCATCGGCCGACCAACAGCCACGATGGGCGTGCGCCGAACGACCTGCAGGGTCTTGCCGCCTTGTCGGGCATGGTGCCGCTGGTCAGCCTGGTTATGGGGGCATCGGCGGGGCATGGCGCGCTCACCGCGCCGCTGTGCGATTTCGTGGCGATGACCCGGCACGCGTCGATCTTCGCCGCCGGGCCGCCGCTGGTGAAGGCAGCCATAGGCGAAGTGGTGACCAAGGAAGAACTGGGCGGCCCGGATGTGCACGTGATGCAATCGGGCCTGGTCCACAATCTGGTGGAAGACGATGCCGCCGCCATTGTCCTGGCGCGGATCTATCTTTCCTATTTCCCGTCCAACGCCTGGGAAGCGCCGCCAATGCGGGAAAGCGACGATTGCGGCCCGCGCCGGATTGAGGAACTGCTCGATCTCGTCAGCCCCGATCCGCGCATGCCGTTCAGCATGCGCCAGCTTGTGCGGCTGACGGTGGACAAGGACAGCTTCCTCGAAATCCAGCCGCAATTCGGGGCGTCTCTCGTTACCGGGCTGGCGCGGCTTGGCGGACGCAGCGTGGCGATCGTCGCCAACGATCCCAGCGTCAGGGCAGGGGCAATCGATGCTGCGGCGGCGGACAAGGCGGCGCATTTCCTGGATGTGATCGGCGCCTTCCGCATCCCGGCGATTTTCCTGACCGACAACCCCGGCGTGATGGCGGGGACCGCTGCGGAAAAGAGCGGTATCCTGCGCCACGCAGCGCGCATGTTCATGGCGCAGCATCGCCTGCGCTCGCCCAAGATTCACGTTACCTTGCGCAAGGCGTTCGGCTTCGGCTCTTCGATCATGGCGATGAATCCGTTCGACCGGCAGACGGCAATCTATGCCTTCCCTTCGATCACGCTGGGCGCGATGCCGGTCGGCGGGGCAGCCGATGCCGCCAAACTGGACGATGCCACGCGCGCCCGGTTGGAAGCGGAACAGGCAGGCAGCGCCTACCATCTGGCCGATGGGATGAAATATGACGATGTGATCGATCCGCGCGATTTGCGCAACGCGCTGTTAAACGGCCTGGCCTTGACTGCGGTGCGGGGAACGCAGGCCGATGGGCCGGTCCGGCAAACGGGGATTTTGCCCTGAGCGGAGCGCCGTATCTCTAAGGGTTCGCAACGATAGCGAACACAGGCGGCGATTAAGGCAATGAACAATCCCGGCCGCGATAAGCACGGCCGGGATTTTTCGTTCTGCTTGCAGTGGCGTTGCGGCTCAGTTGCTGCCCGCAATCGAAGCCGGGGCGCCGGGCAGGTAGGAATGGTAATATCCCGCAGCCCAGCCGCCATCTACGGCGAGTTCCGCGCCCGCGATGTAGCTGGCATCGTCGGAGCAGAGGAACACGCTGGCAGCGGCGATTTCTTCCGGTTCGCCAATACGTTGCAGCGGAACGCGGCCATAGGCCCAATTGCGTTCCTGGCCCGCCTGGCCTTGCGGATTGCCCATGGCCGTATCGACCCCGCCGGGGTGGACGGAATTGACGCGCACGCCGCGCGGGCCGAATTCCAGCGCCGCAGTCTTCGTAAGCCCGCGCACCGCCCATTTGGAACTGCTGTAGAGCGCCAGTGTATTGGCGCCGCGGAACCCGTCGACCGAGGAGATGTTCACAATTGCCCCGCGCCCCGCGTCGAGCATGACTTTGCCGACATGCTTGAGGCCGAGCATTGCCCCCTTCACGTTGATGCTCAGAACCCGGTCGATATCGGCGGCCTGCAATTCTTCCAGCGGCGCGAAATGCGTGACGGCGGCATTGTTGACTAGCGCATCGATGCGGCCGTGTTTCGCCATGACTTCTTCGACCAATGCGGCCCAATCGGCTTCGTTCGACACGTCGAGCTTGATGAATTCCAGCGCGCCGCCGGTCGCTTCGGAAAGGGCCTGCCCTTCCTTTTCGAGGACATCGCCGATGATGACTTTCGCGCCTTCCTTGGCAAACAGGCGGGCGGTCGCTTCGCCCATGCCGCGCGCGCCGCCGGTAACGATGGCAACTTTACCCTCAAATTTTCCGCTCATCGATCCTCTTTCCTTATCCGATAGTTCATTGGCGTTTCTGCCGTGCGTAATGGCATAGCGATGCATAAGCGGCAGGGCGGTCGACCGCAACGCACCATTTCGGTGTACGATC
>CAYXMY010000153.1:0-4971 GCA_964466155.1 uncultured Caenibius sp.
CCAGCGTGCCGCCGTCGACGGGCGGCCAATGATGGAAGGGCTGGCGCAAGTCGAACCGCACTGGATCTGGCTGGCGATCGGCCTGATCCTGGCGAGCGCCGAAATGGCGCTGCCGGGCCTGTTTCTCATCTGGCTGGCGGGGGCAGCGCTGATCACCGGCGTTCTTGCATGGGCCTTGCCCGTGGGGGTGCCGGTGCAGATCGTGATCTTCGCGGTGCTGGCGGTGGTGGCGGTGTTCGTCGCCCGCAACTATCTGCGCGCCAATCCGGTGGCGGAAGCCGACCCCAATATGAACCGGCGCGGCGCGCGGCTGGTGGGGGAAACGGCGGTGGTCACGCAGGCGATTGTCGGCGGCAGCGGGCGCGTCCACCATGGCGACAGCGAATGGCTGGCGCGCGGACCGGACATCGCGCCGGGCACGCGCGTGCGTATCACGGGAAGCGATGGGGTCGTGCTGCTGGTGGAACCGGCGGAAGGGCTGAAGGGGGAAGGGGCGGCCTGAAGGTTCAGGCCATTTTCACGCCTTCGCCAAAGCGGCCGTTCTTGCGATAGCGGACCATCCAGCGGTCGAGGAACAGGGACAGCGGACGCGGTGTGATGCCCAGCGCTTCGATACCCGGCTCCTGGCCGGAAGGCACATTGCCCGCTTGTAGCAGCTTCCACTGGCGGCGGTTGATCGGGGCGAAGGGCAGCCATCCCGTCAGTGTGGCGATGGCGCCTGCCACACCGTCAGGCAATTCGGCAAAGGTGCGTTCCCGCCCCTGAGCGGCGGCGATCCGGCGGTTGAACGCGGCCATGGTCATGGCTTCCGGCCCCGCGATCTCATACACCCGGCTGCCATGCGTGGCAGGATCGGCGAGCGCCGCGGCCACTGCCTGTGCCGCATCGTCGATCTGCACCGGCTGGACCTTCGCTTCGGGCGCGAAAACCGGCACGATGGGCAGACGGGCGATGGTGCTGGCGAATGCGCTGATGAAATGGCTGTCTTCGCTGGCCAGCACGGACGGGCGCAGGATGGTTGCCCCCGGAAAGGCCGTACGCACTGCGGCTTCGCCCGCCGCTTTCGTACGGGCATAAGCCAAGGGTGAGTGGGCATCGGCGCCGATTGCGGAAATGTGGACGAAGGCCTGCGCCCCGGCGTCGCGCGCGGCCTTGGCGGCCGCTTCCGCACCGCTCACATGAAGCGCGTCAAGATCGCCCGTGAACGCGCCGACCATATAGACGGCGGCGTCCGCACCCGCCAGCACCGGCGCAACGGTGTGCGGCTTGGTCACGTCGCAGGCGACGAGCTGGATCTGGCCGAGATTCGCCAGCGCCTTGAGGAAGAAACCGTGCCGGGGATTGCGCGAAGCGATGCGCAGCCGCGCGCCACGTGCGAGCAATTCCTGCGCCACGTGAGTGCCCAGCATGCCGCTGCCGCCCAGCAGCACTACCAGTTTGCCATTCAGCGGATCGGTATTCGCCATAAAATGTGCGGGTCCAGCTTGTCTAAAGGGTTGCGCTTCGCGGCCCGCCATGCCGCAAGGCGCACCATATCGCAAGGGAGTGATCGCTTTGTTTCACTTTCCTGCAAGAGAGGCGTTGACAGCCCCATGGGGGTTGGCTAGTGGCGCGGCCCTACCCGCTGCACAGCGCAACTGGCGATTGTGCGGCATCCGTGCCCAGATGGCGGAATTGGTAGACGCACCGTCTTCAGGTGGCGGCGCTCGCAAGGGCGTGGAGGTTCGAGTCCTCTTCTGGGCACCACTCTTAGCTAGCGCTAAGCGCGTCTAGCAAGTGACCGGTTTTACAGCATAAATCGACGGATGATCGCTGGCTAAGTTTCCGGTGGCATCCGGTCAAGACCGACAATAGCGCACCATTCTGTTGGCGCTTTTATTGGTCTCGGATCGCCCCGGCTTTGCTGGGAAGAAACGACTTGCTGGCCTGGCATTCAGATCAACACCCCGAAACCTGCGGCCAAGCCTTACCTGGTGCGCGACTCCCAAGGTTTGTATCTCTAGGTCAAGACCAACGGCGCAAAGCTGTGGCGCGTGAACTATCGCTATCTCGATGAGCAGAAGGCCCTTCAGATCGAAGGTTGGTCTCGCTGATGTGCGCACCGAGCGAGACGAGGCAAAGCAAAGAATCGCGGCTGGCTTCGATCCTGCGGTCGACAAGAAGCGCGCGCCTGCCCAGCCAAATAGCCGGGCAGGAATGCCCATGTTGGCATTGCCTTAAATAAGCGGGATAGGCGGCTTTGGGAATAATTGGACTGAAGTATAGAGATAAATTGCAATTGAAATCGGGGTGTTCGAAGATTTTTCTGAAAAAAGGCCATGGGAGTGTGGCGGAATGTCAACGCTTTGGCCCAATTCGGGAATAACGGCGCGCTCAATCTTTACAGTGCGTCTCATATTTGAAATATCCCACGGCACACGGGGGGAAGTTTTTCATCACTATTACAATCCTCGTGAAAGGGTGCGCGGCTAAGCGGTGTGTCCGATAATGGTAAAAACAGGGGGAAGGTAATGAAACTACGGACAGTTCTGATGACTTCGGTTGTGGCAGCGACCGCGCTGGCCGAACCGGTCTTTGCGCAGGACGCGGCGCAGGCAGGGGCGGGACAAGGGCCGCGACTTGAAGAAATCATCGTGACCGCACAAAAGCGTGAACAGTCATTGAAAGACGTTCCGATTTCGATTGCGAGTTTCGGGGAAGAAAAACTGGCTAAGATGGGGATCGCCAAGATCGAAGATCTGGCGACCAGCGTGCCCAACCTGTTCATCAACAATTTTAACGGCACCGCGGATACGGTGCGCCTGTTCATTCGCGGCATCGGCCAGAACGACGTTTCGGTGACGCAGGATCCCTCGGTCGCGCTTTATATTGACGGCGTGTATGTCGGTTCTTCCTTCGGCGCCGGTTTCGATGCGGTCGATCTGGAACGGATCGAAGTGCTGCGCGGGCCGCAGGGCACGCTTTACGGGCGCAACGCCACGGGCGGCGCGATCAACCTGATCACGATCAAGCCCAACACCCAGGATTTCGGCGGCAAGGTCGAACTGAGCTATGGCAATTACGATTATCGCAATGCCAAGGCGTCGATCAATGTGCCGATTGCCAAGGATGTGGCTGCGCTTCGCGTTTCGGGCCTGATTACCAAGCGTGACGGGTTCTACAAGAACACCGGCCTCGGCGAGGATTGGGCGGCTCAGGACCGCAAAGCGGTGCGTGCGGCCCTGCGCGTGCAGCCCAGTTCCAATCTGACGTTCGATTATGCCTTCGATTATTCACAGGTGCGGGATACCGGCGGTCTTTCGGTTCCCATTTCCGGGGCAGGATCGAATGTGCGAATTCCGGTAGCCGGTGCGACGACCATTGCATCGGGCGTGACCGCTGTTCCGACGCTGATGTTCAATTATTCCGATCCCTTCCCCTTCAGTTCCAAGCGGCCCAAGAGCGCGAAATCGCTGGAAGATTACCTGCCTTCGAAATCCAACGTCTGGGGCCACACTTTCACTGCGGAATGGCAGGCTTCGGATCGGGTAACGGTGCGTTCGATCACCGGCTATCGTAAGGTTGACAGCCAGTCCTTCACCACCAGCCTGCCGACGCAGACGGGGGCGATCAATCTGGTGGTCAACAGTTCGACCAACCCCTACCTCCCGGTCGGCACCGTAGTGCCTTACCAGGGGCCGTGGTGGCTGAGCGCGACCAATGCGCACACGAAGTATCGCAATTTCTCGCAGGAACTGCAGGTGCTCGGCGATGCGGATGTCATGGGCGGCAATCTGAACTATGTGGCCGGCGTCTATTTTTATGACGATCATGGCCGCCAAGATGCACCGGGCGAATCCATTGGCGGCCCGCGCGCAGAAGCATGGGCAGAGGTTAACAACCAGTCGCTCGCGGCCTTTACCGAGCTGACCTATACGCCGGGCGGCAAGGATGGGCCGTTCCACATTACGCTGGGCGCACGTTATTCGAGCGACAAGCGGGAAGCCGAGCGTGTGAATGAGAATTCTTACTCCTTCGCGGCGCTGGGCGGTTTCACTGCGGCCAATTGTCAAGCACTTGCCAGTACTTTCGCGCAGTTGCATCAGACCTGTTCCCCCACCGGTGTGGTGCAAGGGGCAACTTACAAGAAGAAGTTCCACAACTTCAGCCCTGCGCTGACGCTGGCCTATGACATCAACCCGGACGTGCGGGTCTATGCCAAGGTGGCGACCGGTTATAAGAGCGGCGGCACGTCGCAGCGTTCGGCCAACCCGGTAAACTTCTCCAATGGTTTCAAGCCTGAAAAGGAAATGTCTTACGAAGCGGGCATCAAGGGCGATTTCTTCGATCGCCGTGTCCGCTTCAACATGGCGGCTTTCTACCTGAAGATCGACAATTACCAGGCGAGCATCCAGACCGGCTCGACCCCGGGCGATCGCGACTTCGTCGGGATCGACAACAGCAAGATCTACGGTATCGAAGCCGACCTGACCGTGGCGGTGACGCAGGGCTTCCGCCTGAGTGGCAGCATGGGCCTGCTGCACACGAAGTTTGGGCAAACTTCGCTGGATGTGCTGCGCGATACCGGCCAGACTGTGACGGAACAGTTCATCAAGCCGTTCTCCTACGCACCGAAGTTCTCGGGCACGCTGTCCGCCGACTACGATCATGAATTTACCGACGATTGGGGCCTGTCCGCCCATGTCGGTTATTCCTATCAGGGCAAAATGCACACTTCGACCAACTTTACCGACGACCGGATGCTCGATGCGCGCAATCTGGTGGATGCCAGCATCTCGCTCATCCGCAAGCATGTGGGCGGCGATGGCAGCGTCGAAGTCAAGCTGTGGGGCAAGAACATCTTCAACGAAGATTACCGCACGGTCGCCCTGGGCAGCTTCGCTTCGTACGGTGCGGAAACGGTGGCCGAATTCGGCGACCCGCGTACATACGGGGTGAGCCTGATCGGCAAGTTCTGATCCGCACCGCCGG
>CAYXMY010000154.1:0-4835 GCA_964466155.1 uncultured Caenibius sp.
GGGGTACTGTGGATGTCTTAGTCCCGCCCGCCTGGTGTGCAAGCCCGCGCACGCGGGCGGCAGAGGGAAAGCGGGCGATGCCATGGGCATCAGGCGGTAACCCGCGCAAGATCGCTTTTGAACGAGCGCGCGGCGAACGTGGCCAGCACGGCGCCCGCAAACACCAGAACAGTCAGCGAAAGCAGGCTGTAGCGCATGGCGTCATGCGCGAAGAGGGGAGTGAGGAAATCGCTCGCCAGCCCGGCCAGCGGGGGGCCGAGCACGCTCCCGATCAGGTTGATGATGATTACGAACACGCCCACCGCCTGCGCCCGTTCGCCGGGCGGAATCAGGCGAGCGATGGCGCCATAGGCGGGGGCGGCCCACAAGGCGCTGAGGAATGCGGTCGTGAGCAGGAGCACAGCGACGCCCGGCGCGCTGACACCGCCGAACCCGAACCGGATGCCACCGGGCAGCAGGAAGGTGACGATCAGCAGCGGAACGGTGGCGAACAGCCCGATGGCGGGAATGCGCAATTGCCAGCCTTCGTCGCGGTGGCGCAGCCGGTCGACCAGGATGCCGCTGGTCACGGTGCCGAGCACGCCGCCGATGGCCGAGCCGATACCGAGCCATGTGCCCGTTTCCAGGACGCTGAGACCGTGGGAGCGTGTGAAATACGTGGGCAGCCAGGTGATCCCGGCATAACCGAAGATGTTGTACACTCCCACCCCGAGGGCGATGTAGCGCAGCGAAGGCGTCGCCAGATAGCGGCTGACGGCCTGCATCAGCGAGGACCCTTCGCCCGCTGTGCCGCGTTCGCCTGTGGGTGCCTGCTTCGGGCCGGTGAGCCAGATCAGGATGCCGAGAGCGACGCCGGGCAGTGCCAGCGCGATGAAGGCGTGCTGCCAGCCCCAATGCGCCGCGATGGCGGCCCCGCCGGCAAGACCGGTGACGACCCCCAATTGCGAGGCGGCGGCAAGGATGCCGAGCGCAGTGGAACGCCGCCGTTCGCTGAAAAGCCCGGCGATCATGGCCTGTGACGATGGCGTGGCGCCCGCTTCACCCACGCCCACGATGACGCGCGCGATGCCCATCTGCACCACATTGCCGACCAGGCCGCAGGCGGCGCTGGCAAGGCTCCACACCGTTGCGGCGATGGCCACCACCCCGCGCCGCGACCAGCGGTCGCCCAGCCGGGCGAGAGGCAGGGTGAAGAGCACGAAGCTGATCATGAAGGCCGGGCCGCCGAGCAGGCCGAGCACGGAATCGCTGGTTCCGAAAGCGGCCTTGATATCCGGGATCAGGATCGAGAAAACGAAGCGGTCGGCATAGCTGAGCGTGTTGATCGCCACCAGCAGGATGAGGATATAGCCCGCATAGAGGGCCGAGTGACTTTCCGTCTCGTCTGGCGAATCCGGCCGCTCCACACACGTCTCCCAATTTATCGTTCGTTATCGTGCATAGAGCGGGTTCCCCGGCGCCGGTCCAGCAAATCAGGTACGATTTTTTACTGCAGTTCAATATTTCTTACATTTTCTGTGGATTGCGGTTCGTTCTGGCCGATTGGGCTAGATGCACGGTACGTCGCCACTTGTGGTTGCCCCGCGGCGGCCTTACCAACCGCGCACCAATCGCAACGAGGATGATCTATGGCGCGGACAGTTCTTATCACCGGCGCGGCGTCGGGCATTTGCCGGGCAACCGCGGACGCTTGCCGGGCGGCGGGCGACCGGGTGATTACCGTGGATATACATGATGCCGATATCGTGGCCGATCTGACCACGGCCGAAGGCCGCGCCGCGCTGGTGCGCGAGGCGGAGCGGCTGGCCCCCGAAGGGCTCGACGCGGTGCTGGCGGGTGCGGGCCTGTCGCGCGCCGATATGCCGCGCGAAACCGTGGCGGTGAACTATTTCGGCGCGGTGGCGACGCTGGAGGGGCTGCGCCCGCTGCTTGCCAAATCTGCCCGTCCGCGCGCCGTGGTGATCTGTTCGACGGCGGCCATTCTGCAAGGCAACGATCAACTGGTGGAAACCTGCCTTTCGGGCGATGAAGCCGCCGCGCTGGACCTTGCCGCCGCTGCGCCGCGTTCGGTTTATCCGGATTCGAAGCGTGCCATTGCCAAGTGGTTGCGCCGCACGGCGGGCAGCCCGAAATGGGCCGGTTCGGGCATCCTGCTGAACGGCGTTGGGCCGGGTGTCGTCGAAACGGCGATGACCGCGCCGATGCTGAAAGACCCGCAGATGATCGAAATGATCAAGCTGTCGAACCCGATGGTGGTGGACGGCTACGCCAAGCCGGAAGAAATTGCCGAACTGCTGGTCTTCCTGCTCGGCTACACCAACCATTACCTCGTCGGCCAGTTGATCTACATCGACGGCGGCACCGATCTGGTCATGCGGCCCGATCAGGTCTGAACCGGTATTGCCATTGCTTTCCCGGCGCAGGCCGGGGGCAATGGCGCCGCCGGTCATGCGGGGGTGAGATGCCCCGTATCCAGCGGATCGCCCATCCGTTCGAAAATGCGCAGCGCGTTCCCGCCCATGAAGGCATCGCAGCCCCGCTCGGGGTGCTGCGCGAAGAACGCTTCGTAATGTTCGCGCGGTTTGACGAAGCCCTCGAAATGGGGGAAGTCGGATGAAAACAGCATCATATCCGGCGGCAATTGCGCCATAATCAGGTCGAGCGGGGAATCGCTCCCGCTGGCCAGCGGGGTCACGCGGACATTGCGTTTGATATAATCGCTTGGCCTCATCGGGAACTTCCAGTCACCGAGGAACAGTTCGGCGGTGGGCGTGGCGCGTTCGTCCGCATCGTTCATCACGAAGGGCAGCCAGCCCGATCCCAGTTCGGCGAAGATCACCGTCAGCGTGGGGTGCCGTTCGAACAGCCCGGAAAAGACCATCGCGTTGATGTTCATCATCGCGGTGACATGGCGAAACCCGCCGCCGAACTGGCGCAGCAGCGTGTTGTCGGCTTCCATGTTGGACCAGCCGGGATCGAAGCTCATCCGTTCGAAGCCGGTATGGATCATGGCCAGCATGCCGTTGTCCGTTACCGCCTGCCAGAACGCGTCCCAATCGGGATGGACGGTGGATTTGCCGTTCACCGGGGCGCCGGGCACGAGCACGATCCGGCTGCCCCGTGCGCGCATCCGGCGCAGTTCGGCGATGGCCCAATCGAGATCGCTGTAATCCAGCGCCGTCACCGGCAGCAGGCGGCCATGGCCTTCGTCGCATGTGTCGGCCAGCCAGTCGTTGGCGGCGCGGATGACTTCCTGCCGTAACGCGAGATCGTCGATGAACGTCTGATAAGTGATCCCGGCAAGGCAGATCACGTTCTGGATATCGATGCCCTGTTCATCCATCCATTTGAGCCGCGCCCTGGTGTTGGCGACTTCCATCTGGTTCTTGCCTTCGAATTCGGCGCGGCGGCTTTTTTCGTCCGTCTTTTCCTGCGCGAACAGCGTCAGCAGCCCTGGCGGGCTGAGTTCGGCGACCGAGGGGCGGCGTTCGGCGGGCATGGAGGCGATCAGATCGCCGCAGATCGTCCTGACCGCCAGCGCGCCGGGATCGAGCGCCGGCAAACGCGCCGCAAGATCGGGATACTTGTCCAGCCATTCGGGGCCGGGTTCGAAATGGGCATCGACATCGATCACCAGGCTCATCGCAGCGCTCTCCTTCCCATGCCCGGCAAAGCCGGGCAGGCGCCCGTTCGCGATCTTCGCGCGACTCTTTTGAGCGCTCACTCACCTGTACAGGAGGGGAAAGCCCTGCTCAAGCGGAGGCGGGTGAAGGAAGCGGACGCGGGGGCCCGCTTCCCCGGCAATCAGTCGTTGCCCGCCATGCTGGCCGTGCTCTGCGACATCTGCACCACCGCATCGCGGATCGGCATGGCGCGGATGTGGTCGGCCGAAGGGCCGGTGCCCGATGCAAACCACACCGGCCCGTCGCCCAGATGCGCAAGGCATTCCGCCGCCACATCGTCTGGATCGGCGGCGGGGAAATCGGGGTGATCCATTTTGAGGCCAGTGCGGGCCATGGCCGGGGTCCGCGTGGCCCCCAGTACCAGGGCAAGCGCATCGACGCCCGCCGGTTTCAATTCGTACCACAGCGCTTCGGCAAAAGTGATGCTGAAAGCCTTGGCGGCGGTGTAGATCGCCATGCTGCCAGAGCCGGCCAGCCCCGCCATCGACGAAACCAGCACGATCCCGCCCTTGCCGCGTTCGCGCATCAGCGCGCCATAGTGATGGGCGAAGCTCGCCTGCCCGGTGACATTGCAGTTCAGCGTGGTCGCCCATTCCGCCAGCGGATAATCGTGGAAAGGGGCGATCCGGTGCCCGGCCCCGGCCATGAAGACGAGCAGGCCGACGGCGATATCGTCCGTCAGCTTGCGCGCCTCGTCCACGGCATCGGGGCGGGCGAGGTCGAGCGAAAGCGCGCGCACCTCGCGGCCCATGGCCCGGATTTCAGCGGCCAGTTCCTCCAGCGGGCCGGGCTTGCGGGCGAGGAGGACGAGATTGAACCCCTGCGCGGCCAGTCGCCGGGCGAGGGCAGAACCCACGCCTTCGGAACCGCCCGCGATCAGGGCCCATGGGCCGTACCGTTCGACCAGCGCGGCCATCAGCCGGAAACCGTGTAGCCACCGTCGATCGGCAGCGTCTGGCCCGTCACCCACGCCGCGCCGGGGCTGGTGAGGAACAAGATCGGCTGGGCGATATCCTCCGGCGCGCCGAGACGGCCGAGGGGGGTGCGCTGCAGGGTTGGCGCCGTCCAGGCTTCTTCTGCGAACGTGCCCGCGGTCATCTTGCTCTGGGTCAATCCGGCAGCAACCGCGTTGACGCGCACGTTGCGCGGCCC
>CAYXMY010000155.1:0-4575 GCA_964466155.1 uncultured Caenibius sp.
GATCAGCGCGATATCGTCGGCCACATCTTCGGGCGGGCGGCCTTTCACCTTGATCCCGACGGCGGCGAGGAAATCGTACCCGTCCGCTGCGAGATCGAGCATGAGCACGACCTTGGCGAGCTTTTCCTCATCCAGCCGCCGCAGATGGCGGGCGACGCTACGCTCCGAAATGCCGATCCGGCGCGCCAGTTCGAGATTCGACATCAACCCATCGGCCCGCAGGAGCGCGATGATCTGTTCGTCGACCGGCGTGAGTTTCGTCTCGCTCATCGCATCTCCTCTCCCCCGCATGCCATCCATCATACGCATAGATACGGGAAAAGCGGATGGGGAGTCATGATTCATCATCTCACTCCACCCTGTTCTACGCAATCCGGACAAGCCGTTGCTCACCCACGACCTGTCTCGCAAATACGCATTAACACCACGCTCCAAAAATGCGCATTCCAGACAGAATTATATAAATTTTGTCCATATAGCGCATTCGCGCTTGCCATAGACAGCGCGATACAACATTCTCCCTGACAACGAGTCGGGCATAAAGCCCGCAATATGGAGAGGATGCCAAGGCAACCGAGCAGCCGGCCAATCCAGCGCCAGCCCTGCGCATGCCTTGCATCCGTGTTTATAGCGGCGCGCAACCGCCGCGCGGAAGGGATGGCATACGATGACTGCACCCGTTGAAAGCCTGCGCTCAAACCTTGCCGGTAGCGGCCCGCCGCTGTTCTTCCCCGATCCGGAAGTGCCCGCAATCTTCAACTTCGATCAGGGCCTCGCCGCCCCCGAAACCTTCCCCCGCGAAGACCTCACCCGCCTCGCCAAGCTGGTGTTGCAGCGCGATGGGGCCGATGTGCTGGACTATTTCGATCCTGACACCGGCTATGAAGAGTTGGTCTTCGGCTACAAAGGGCTGCGCGAACAGATCGCCCGGCGGATCGCGGAAAAGCAGGGCGTCGATGTCGGCCCGCGCGGCGTGATCCTGACATCGGGTTCGGTCCAGGGCATTTCGCTCGCCGTCGCCGGATACATCAACAAGGGCGATGTGGTCGTCGTCGAAGCGGCCTCCTTCCCTTATGCGCTGCGCTTCATGGAAATGGCGGGCGCGGACATTCGCACCGTGCCGGTGGACGCCAACGGCATGGATGTGGATGCGCTGGCCGAAATCCTGCGGGCTGAAGGCGGGCGGGTGAAGATGGTCTATACCATCCCCACGTTCCAGACGCCGACCGCCACCGAAATGTCGCTCCCCCGCCGCAAGCAATTGCTGGCGCTGGCGAAGGAGCACAGCTTCCTCATCATGGAAGACAACGTCTATGGCGATCTGCGCTTTGCCGGGGAAGACCTGCCGAGCTTGCTGAGCCTAGACAATACCGGGCTGGTCATCCAGTGCGGCAGCTTCTCGAAAATCGTCGCCCCGGCGCTGCGCCTTGGCTGGATCGCCGGGCAGCCCAAGGCCATAGAGGCATTGGCCGCCGTCCGGCAGGATCTCGGCGTCGGGCAATGGCTGGCGCGGGTGATGGCGGAATATCTCGCCGAAGGGCTGCTCGATCCGCACATCGCCAAGGCCAATCAGGTTTATAAGGCGAAGGCCGAAACCGCTTCGCGCACGTTGCGCGAACAGTGCGGCGATTTCGTCCGCTTCACCGATCCGCAAGGCTCGTTCTACCTCTGGTTGGAGATCGACGAGCGGATCGACTGGGACAAGGCCGCCAAGCTGGCAGAACAGGAAGGGATTTTCTTCCGCCCGGGCGAACGGTTCATGAACGACACCGGCGGGCGGCAGTTCCTCCGTCTCGCCTACAGCCATGTGAGCGAGGACGTGATCGCGCGCGGGCTGGAAACGCTGGGCGGCATCCTGCGCCAATGCGCACGGGTCCCGGCATGAATGCACCGCGCACGCTGGCAAGCGGCTTCGCCTTTCCCGAAGGGCCGCGCTGGCACAAGGGGCAACTGTGGTTTTCGGACCAGCACGATGGCGCGGTGATTGTGCTCGATCCCGATGGCACCGTGGCGGAACGGTTCGCCGTGCCCGGCGGTCCATCGGGCATGGGCTGGATGCCGGATGGGACGCTGCTCGTCACTTCGATGCACGAACGGCGCCTCTATCGCCGCGATGGGAATGGCCAGCTTGCGGTGCAGGCGGAACTGGCCGCGCTCCATCCCGGCCACAGCAACGACATGGTGGTGGACGCCGCAGGCCGCGCCTATGCTGGCAATATCGGCTATGACTTCAACGGCGGAGAGGAGCCGCGCCCGACCTGCATCGCCGCGATTGCCCCAGATGGCACTGTAACGGTCGCCGCCGATGCGCTCGATTGCCCCAACGGCACCGTCATCACGCCCGATGGCAAGACGTTGATCGTCGCGGAATCGATGGGCAACCGGCTGACCGCGTTTACCATCGCCAGCGACGGCACACTGTCCAACCGGCGCGTTTTCGCCCAGCTTGGCGATCATATCCCCGATGGTATCTGCCTCGATGCCGAAGGAGCGATCTGGGCCGCTTCTCCTTATGCGGGCCAGGTGATCCGCGTCAGCCAAGACGGGGAAATCGTGGATAGCGTTACGATTGACGGAGCCAAGCCCTATGCCTGCATGCTGGGCGGCGCGGATGGCTGCGATCTCTACATCTGCTGCGCCAGCGATCACGATCCGCAGGTGACGGTGAAAGACCGCACTGGCCGTATCGATGTGGCGCGCGTGGCCGTGCCGGGGGCAGGCAGGCCATGAGCAGCCAATCCTTATCCCTTGCAGCCGACACGATCCCTACGCCCGCAGAACTCGTCGCCCGGGCGCGAGCGCTGATCCCGGTGTTGGCCGAACGCGGCCAACGGCAGGATGCAGCCTGCCGCATCCTCGACGAGACGATGGCGGATTTGCACGATGCCGGTCTGTTCCGCATCCTTCAGCCGCGCCAATGGGGCGGCTACGAGCTGGGGCCGGAAACCTTCTATGCGGTGCAGATGGCACTGGCCGAAGGGGATGTCTCGACCGCGTGGGTCTATGGCATCCTGTCGGTCCACAGCTTCCATCTCGCGCTGTTCGATCCGCACGCGGCGGCAGACGTGTGGGGTACGAACAAGCGTGCGCTTGTCGCCTCGCCCTATGCCCCCGGGTCCGCCGTGCCCGATGGCGACGGATACCGCCTGACCGGGCATTGGCGCTTTTCCAGCGGATGCGAACATAGCGACTGGATATTTCTGGGCGGCGTGATCGACCGGGGTGTGCCGATCACCAATTTCCACGAGGCGGATTACCGCACCTTCCTGCTGCCGCGCGGCGATTTCGAAATCATCCGCACCTGGCGCACCACCGGGCTGAAAGGCACGGGCAGCCACGATATCGTGGTCGACGGCGCCTTCGTTCCCGAACACCGTACGCATCGCATGTCCGATGCGGCGGCGGGCACCAATCCCGGGCTGGGGCCGGACAATCCGCTCTACCGCTACCCTTATTGGCAGGTATTCCTGCGCTCCGTCTCTACCGCCGCCATCGGCGGATTGCAGGGCATGGTCGATGCCTTCATCCGCTACGGCTCCGCCCGCACGGGCAGTTCGGGCGTGCCCACTGCCGCCGATCCCGATGCCGCACTGGCCCTGGCCGAAGCGGTGGCCGCAATCGCGGAGATGAAAGGCACGCTGGAACGCAATTTCGCGCGCATGGCCGAGGGTGTGGCGGGCGGCGAGCCGCTTTCCGAGCATGAGCGGCGGCTGTTCAAATTCCAATCCGCCACGGTGCCGCAACGCTGCCTCGATCTCGCATCGCGGCTGTTCGCGGCGAGCGGGGGGACCGGCGTGTTCGCCAGCCAGCCATTCGGCCGTTTTTACAACGATCTGATGGTGATGGGAAACCACTTCGCCAACCAGTACCGCCCTGTCGGGCGCAAATGGGGCGAAGCGATGATGGGCCTGCCCAACCACGATCCGGTGCTGTGAAGCGAACCGTGCCTTGGGCCTGCCCCAGCCCTGCAAGCCCGATGCGACGATAGAACGAGGGAATTGAGGATGGAAAAAGCAGTCTATGCCCTGTGGCACGATGGCACGCAGAGCCGCGAAGCGTTCAACGCCGCGCTGCGCGGCCCGGTGGCAGAGCGGATTGTCGCCGAAGGCGTGCGCGGGCTGCGGCTCAACCTGATCGACGATCATGTGGCCCCTGCCGCCGGGCTGGTGCAGGCCAACACGAGGCCGCTGATGCAGGCGGTGGTGCAGGTCTGGCTCGACTGCGCGCATGACGAATTCCGGGCGGGTATCGATGCCATTCTCGCCAGCGCATCGTCCCGCATGGCGGCATGGCTGGTCACCGAATCCCAGCCTATCGTCAACACCCTGCGCCCACCGCAAGCAGGCCAGCGGACGGAAGGCTTTTCCGAACTCGTCTTCCTCACGCGCCCGGCACACCTGACGTACGAGGGCTGGCGGAAAATCTGGCACGAAAGCCATACCCGCGTCGCCATCGATACGCAGAGCACGTTCGAATATATCCAGAACACCATCGTGCGCCCGCTGACTTACGCCGCCGCGCCCTATGACGCGATGATCGAGGAATGCTTCCCCACCGCCGCGATGGACCAGCCGG
>CAYXMY010000156.1:0-4391 GCA_964466155.1 uncultured Caenibius sp.
GAAGAAGCGGATCGGCTGGAGCTTTCGCTCGACCTGTTCGAAAGCCTGGCTTGCGATCCCGGCCTTGCGGGGTGGGACGGGCTCGGTTTCGTGGTGCAGGCATATGGCAAGCGTTGCCCGTTCGTGATCGACTGGATCGTGGATCTGGCGCGCCGGGCCGGGCGGCGGATCATGGTGCGGCTGGTCAAGGGCGCCTATTGGGATACGGAGATCAAGCGCGCGCAAGTGGATGGGTTGGCGGATTTTCCCGTCTATACCCGCAAGGCGCATACCGATGTCGCCTACATCGCCTGCGCGCGGAAATTGCTGGCCGCACGCGATGCGGTGTTCCCGCAATTCGCGACCCATAATGCGCAGACGCTGGCGAGCATCTACCACATGGCGGGGCCGGATTTCGCCACCGGGGATTATGAATTCCAGTGCCTGCACGGCATGGGGGAAGCGCTGTACGAGGAAGTGGTTGGCCCGGCGAAACTGGCCCGCCCATGCCGCATCTACGCCCCCGTGGGCACGCATGAGAACCTGCTGGCCTATCTCGTGCGGCGGCTGCTCGAAAACGGGGCCAATTCCTCCTTCGTCCATCGCATTGGCGATCCGGACGTGCGGGTGGAACACTTGATCGCCGATCCCGCCACGCAAGTGCGGACCATGGCCGTGCCGGGCAGCGGGCATGAGCGGATCGCGCTGCCGCCCAACCTCTTTCCTGACCGGCATAATTCGGCGGGGCTAGATCTGACGGACGAAAGCGTTCTGGCCGGTTTGGCGGATATCTTAAACGAAAGCGCCAAGGAGGACTGGCATGCGGAATCGCAAATCGCCGGTCTCGCGGTGGAACGGCCCGTACGCGCCGTCTGCAATCCGGCGGACCGGAATGACCGTGTCGGCACCGTGGCTTTCGCGGAAGCGGGCGATGCCCGGCATGCGGCCCACATGGCGGCAGCGGCCACGGCGGGCTGGTGTGCTGTCCCGGTGGCTGACCGCGCCGCCATGTTGGAGCGTGCGGCCGATGCAATGCAGGCGCGCATGCCGGTGCTGCTGGGTCTGATCGTGCGAGAAGCAGGCAAATCGCTGCCCGATGCGATTGGCGAAGTGCGCGAGACGATCGATTTCCTGCGCTATTACGCGGTTCAGGCCCGCGCGACGCTGACCGGGGCGGACGTGCCGCTGGGGCCGGTGGTATGCATCAGCCCGTGGAACTTCCCGCTGTCGATCTTCACCGGGCAGGTTGCAGCGGCGCTGGTGGCAGGCAATCCGGTGCTGGCCAAGCCGGCGGAGGAGACGCCGCTCATCGCAGCGGAAAGCGTGCGGCTGCTGTACGAAGCGGGGGTGCCGCCCGATGCCCTGCAATTGCTATGCGGCGATGGGGCAATCGGCGCGGCACTGGTCGCGGCCAAGGAAGTGGCGGGCGTGATGTTCACCGGCTCGACTGAGGTCGCCCGGTCGATCCAGCGGCAACTCGCCGGGTGGTTGTCATCATTGGGCCAGCCGATCCCGCTGATCGCCGAAACGGGCGGGCTGAATGCGATGATCGTCGACAGTTCGGCACTGGCGGAACAGGTGGTGGCCGATGCGCTCGCGTCGGCGTTCGACAGCGCCGGGCAGCGTTGTTCGGCTCTACGCATCCTGTGTCTGCAAGACGAAATCGCCGAACGCACGCTGGCCATGCTCAAGGGCGCGATGGAGGAACTGCGCGTGGGCCGTCCGGACAGGCTGGCGGTCGATGTCGGCCCGGTGATCGGTGCCGATGCGCAGGCCGCTATCGAAACCCATATCGCCGCCATGCGCACGCGGGGATTCCGGGTGACGCAACCGGAACTGCCGCCCGAAACCGATGCGGGCACGTTCGTGCCGCCGACCGTCATCGAACTGGATACCGTCGCGGATCTGGACCGCGAAGTGTTCGGTCCGGTCCTCCACGTCGTGCGTTATCGGCGGGAGGCGCTGGATGATATCATCCGGGCGATCAACGCCAGCGGTTATGGCCTCACATTCGGCTTGCACACCCGCATCGACGAAACTGTTGCGCATGTGACGCAGCGGGTGAAGGCGGGCAATATCTACGTCAATCGCAACGTGATCGGCGCGGTTGTGGGGGTTCAGCCATTCGGCGGGCACGGGCTTTCGGGCACCGGGCCGAAGGCGGGCGGACCACTTTATCTGCGGCGGCTGGTGCAATCAGCCTCCGATACTCCGGCACGGCCCGTCTCCCCCGATTCCGCTTTGCTCGACCTTGCCATGTGGCTGGAGGAGCGGAGCGAGCACGCCATGGCGCAGGTCGCGCGGGCAATCGGTGCGTCCTCTCCGCTCGGCATGCGGTACGAGCTGCCCGGCCCGGTGGGGGAGAGCAATATTTACGCGCTGCGCCCGCGCGGTACGATCCTGCTGCGGCCCATGACCCGGCAGGGCTTGTTCCACCAACTGGCGGCGGCACTTGCCACCGGCAACGATGCCTGCGTGGAGGCGGACCCCGCTCTGCTGGCTACCGAGACGGATCTTCCCGGCGGCGTGCGCCAGCGTATCCGGGCGGAAGCGCCTGACCTTTCGGCGGCGTTGGTGGAAGGGGAGGGAGAGAGCATTCTTGCCACGCTGCGGGATATGGCGGCCCGGCCGGGCGCCGTGATCCCCGTCTACGCGGCACTGCCCGCCCGTATGCTTTCGCCCGGCGCCTACCCCTTGCACGGGCTCGTCGAGGAATTATCGATCTCGATCAACACGACAGCCTCGGGCGGCAACGCGCGGCTGATGGACATCGGCTGAGAATCTTTTCCCTGTCTGCCCGCCGTTTGCAGTTTGTGCGTTTACGCCCCGGCCCCGGCAAGGCAAAAGCCGCAGACAACACTCACAAGGGGAATACGAATCCATGGAGCTTCCCGAAGATATCTTCACCGAGCCCGATGACGTCGATCCCGATGCATTGGCCAATCTTGGGCCGCTGCGCCGTCTGGCCGGGATATGGGAAGGGCAGAAGGGCATCGATCTCAACCCCAAGGCCGATGGCCCAGAACGGCGCGAATATTACGAACGGATCGAGATGCAACCGATCGATCCGCAGACCAACGGCCCGCAATTGTTCTACGGCCTACGTTACCACACGCATATCAACACGCGCGAAGAAGACATCACCTTCCACGATCAGGTCGGTTACTGGCTGTGGGAAGCGGCGACCGGGCTGATTATCCAGACGCTCACCATCCCGCGCGGGCAGACCGCGATGGCGGCGGGCCATGCCGCCCCGGGCGATACCCGGCTGGTGCTGGAAGCGCATCGCGGGCAGACCGAATACGGCATCTGTTCCACCACGTTTCTGGAACAGGCGTTCCGCACCGATTCCTTCCGGCTGGAAGTGGAATTCCATGCGGATGGATCGTGGAGCTACGTCAGCGACACGACCCTGATCGTGAAAGGGCAGGAGGAACCGTTCCTCCATCGCGACCGGAACACGCTGATCAAGGTTGGTGAGCCCGACATGAATCCGTGGAAGCGGATCGTGCAGAGTCAGGCGAAAGCGAAGACCGCACCCGCCTGATGGGAATGGCGGACCGGGCATGCACTGGCGCTGCCCGGTCCCGCAGCCCTGCCTTCGAACAAACGGAGCGGGGCATATGATCGGCCTATGACCGGTAATAGGATTTGATCGCCTGCCGGGCCGGGTAGACGCGGTTTATCCTTGCGCGACTTGAGCAGGGAGTGCGCATGCAACGGATTGGAAAGACCCGGATATGGCAGAAGGGGCTTGGCCTGCTGGCGATGTTGCGCGCCATCGTTTTCGAAACCTTTGCGGTGCGGGCACATGGCAGGATCGGGGTGGACGCGCCCCGCAATCGCGCTCGTCCATGATCCTTCCGGTATTGCCGTACGCTGGGAACATAGAATGAAACTATGACTTTCATTCGATTTTTGCACCTACCCGTATGATCTGACGCCTTTTAGCTCGCTGGCGATCCGCGAAGGAGGGCCAATGCGATGACGACCTGGAACGACATGTACGAAGGTGCCTGGGAACGCCTGCTCCTGTCGTTACCGGGGCAGCCGGTCGATACGCTGACCGCTGTGAGCTGGATTCAGGGGCCGCGTTATTTCGTCGATTTGCGGCAACCGCATTGGCTGCGCGGGAAAGTGCAGGCGGCCTGCCTTGCTGAACTGGGGATGGAAGATGCCCGCATGCTGGCCTGTCAGCAGGGCTTCGCCGGAACGTTCGAACTGTCCGGTGACATCGCCACATGGGTGCGCAGCATTGATTTCCAGCCTCCGGGCGATCTGGGGGATCGCGGGCGGCTGGAAGCCGATGGCGAACTGCTGATCGAACATGGGGTCGAAGCCGATTATATCGAATATTGGCAGCGCGGCGCATCTGCGGACGATTGCCACAGCATGGGCGCGCGCTTCGTCTC
>CAYXMY010000157.1:0-4096 GCA_964466155.1 uncultured Caenibius sp.
CCGATGCGATTGGCTATCCCATCGCGCTCAAATTGCTGAGCAACGACATCCCGCGCAAAAGCGATATCGGCGGGGGCGAACGGGGGATTGCCGCTGCCGGGGCGCTACGCACGGCGTGGGCGCGCATCATGGGCAATGTGCGGCAGCGATGCCCGGATGCCGCGATAGAAGGCATGGTGGTGCAGGCTATGGCGCGTGGCCCGGAATTCCTGATCGGGCTGACCCGGGATGCGACTTTCGGGGCGGTGCTCACTGTCGGGCTGGGCGGGGTCTATACCGAACTGTTTCGCGATGTGGCCTTGCGCGTTCTGCCGGTGGACAGGGCCATGGTTGACGGCATGCTGGGAGAACTGCGGTGCGCGCCCTTGTTGGAGGGGTATCGCGGGCAACCGCCTGCCGACCGCGAAGCCCTGATCGATACGATCGTTGCGCTGGCGGAATTCTTCGAAAGGCATCCCTTTCTCGCCGAACTGGAACTCAATCCGGTTATTGCCGGTGTGCACGGCTGCATGGCGGTGGATGGCCTCGCGGCCATCGCTGGCCAATAGTGAAATGTGACGTATAATCGCATCTGTTCCGCCCATAATAGGAAGAGACTTTGTTCACCAATCCGCTCGTTTCCAGGGACGATATCGAACGCTATGTGTTGCTGCTCTTTTTCGGGCTGATGAATGTCACGAAAGAGTCCGATGCCCTGCTGGTGCGGCGTGGGCTTTGGCGCAACCACCACCGCGTGCTGGATACCTTGAGCCGGGGCGTGGCGCGCAGTCTCAGCGAACTGGCCAACCGCAACGGCACGTCCAAGCAGGCGTTGCACAAATCCATTCAGGGGCTGCTCAAGGCCAAGCTGGTGCAAGTGGAAACCGATCCGCTGCATCGCCGGGCCAAATCGGTCAAGCTCACCCCGGCAGGGCGCCGCTTCGAAACGGTGCTCGACGATTGCCAGCACCGCCTGTTCTATGAAGTGGCCGAAGCGGTGGGCAAGGAGAAGATGGAAATCTGGGCGGAAGTCATGGAAGCCCTGACCACAGTACCGGTGCCCGATCCCAAGCGCGGGCGCAAGGGCACGCAAGCGAAGGACCCTTTCGCTGCCCCGTCCACCGTCTATACCGTGGAAGACAAGTCGTAACGGTTGAGCGCGCCGCCGCGCATGACATAGGCCGCGCGCGCCGTGTCAGGTCTGCTTATGGCCTGCTTTACGCTGCTGCTCCCAAAGCCGGTATTCCTTGGCCACGCCTTTGTCGCGTTCCGCCAGCCCTTCCGCGTGGTTGGCTTCCGCCCAATCCCAGCTTTCGCGCCGCGACTGATTGCGGCGCTGGATATGCGGGATGACATATTCGGCCATCAGTTCGTAATGGCGCTTGGTGGCGGGAAAATCCGCCCAATTGTGTGCACAGTCTAGCAGGACGCCGAAGCCGCCATTGGACTGTTCCCACAAGCGGTCGATCCGCGCGATCAGGTCGTCCGGGGTGCCGATGACGGTGTGCTGGGCAATCATCGCATCGATCTGTTCGTCCAGTGTTGCCTGATGGGCGCCGGGCTTGGCCACCGGGAATGTCGCCACGCGCTGAAAATACTCCAGCCAGTGGCCCAGCCCGTGGCGGACGTTTTCGCGGGCCTGCTCGCGGGTTTCGGCGATGTGGAAGTTACCGACCACCCGCCAGTCCGCCCGGTCGATCGTCTGGCCGTTCTGGGCGGCGGCTTCGCTCCAAATATCGTACGCGGCCTGCAAGGCATTGAATGCCGCGTCGGATGAGGTGGTGGCCGAAAGCAGGCCCAACCCATAAGTTCCCGCAATACGCGGGCCGCCGGGCGACACCGCCGACGACATGAAGATCTTGGGCATCGGCCTGGTGTAAGGCAGGACATGGCACCGGGCATCCTGCAAGGTCCAGTGATCCGTCTTCATCGATACGGCTTCGCCGCGCAGCAATGGCAACAGGGCATCGAACCCCTGCATGATATTCTCGCGCAGTTCGGTCTGCGCCCGCCCGATCATGTGCACGTCCGAAGGCAGCGCCCCGGGGCCGAAGCCGAACATCACCCGACCCCGGGTCTGATGGTCGAGCTGGATGATGCGGTCGGCCGCCATCAGCGGATTGTGGTAGGGGAGGGAGATCACCCCGGTGCCGAAGCGGATGTGCTTGGTGCGCTCGGCGGCGGCGGCAATGAAGATTTCGGGGGAGGCGACGACTTCCACCCCGGCGGAATGATGTTCGCCCATCCACACTTCATCGAAACCCAGCCGGTCGAGATACTCGCACAGTTCGAGATCGCGATGCAGCGACAGATGAAAGCTCTTGCGCAAATTGGCGTGATAGGGGGCCATGAAGGCACCGAATTGCATCGCGCTCTTTTCAAGTGTGGGCATGGCTCGCTCTCCTGCTCCGTGGACGGGTGTGCCGTTCCTTATCTGCGGGAGAAGCTATCCCTTCGCAATCAAATCGTCAACCGGGTTGTCAATTGTGATAATGCAATGGAGTGGTATGGGCGTAATTCCCTAATATTCATGCGGGAATGGGTGCTGCCCGCGATTGCGATCGCATGGCGCGCAGATGGTGGGCTGCCCCGCGTGTCAGCCGCGCCCGATAAAGGGCATGGCGGTGGCCATCACGGTCATGAACTGCACATTGGCGTCCAGCGGCAGGCTGGCCATTTGCGCCACGCACTGGCCGACCAGTTCAACCGAAATGGTGGGTTCCGGCATTATACGCCCGTCGGCTTGCAGGACTCCGGCCTGCATGGCCTGGGTCAGATCGGTGGCGGCATTGCCGATATCGATCTGCCCGCAAGCGATATTGTAGGCCCGCCCTTCCAGCGATGCAGACTTGGTCAACCCGGTGATCGCATGTTTGCTGACCGTATAGGCGGTGGATAGCGGGCGAGGCGCGTGAGCGGAGATTGAGCCGTTGTTGATGATCCGGCCACCCTGCGGGGTTTGCCGCTTCATCAAGGCGAAAGCCCGCTGGGTGCAGAGAAAGGCGCCGGTCACATTCACTTCGATCACATTCTTCCAGCCATCCAGCGGAATGTCTTCGATGGGGCTGGGCATCATACCGGTGCCAGCATTGTTGAATAGCAGATCCAGCCGCCCGAAGCGCTGTTCGATAAAGGAAAACAGCGCATCCACTGCTGCCGGATCGCTCACATCCGCGGCTTTTGCGATGGCGCCGGGGATATCCGCCGCCGCGTTTTCCAGGGGGGCTGCCCGCCGGCCCGCGAGCACCACGGTAAAGCCCGCTTCTGCCAGCGCGACGCCAGCCGCGCGTCCGATTCCCGTGCCGCCTCCGGTGATCAATGCAATGGGCATCCGGCCTTGCTCCCTTGAATTTGGGTCCCTGCATACATGGCGGCATAAGCCTGGCAGGGCAATATCTATCCTGTTGCAGGGATTGTAATCCTGGTTGACAAACCAGATACAAGAATCCATTCTATCCGATACGGAATATATGAAAACCCTATATAAATAAGGGGGTAATTGGGAGAATGGGCGGATTCCATAAAAGGATTCTGTGGTGACGATCCGCAGAAGATCGGCTGAATGGTTCGGCCTCGAAAGCGCGACGGGCCTGATCCATCGGGCATGGCTGCGCAATCAGGGGCTGCCGGGCGATCTGTTCGACGGGCGCCCGGTGATCGGCATCTGCAACAGTTGGTCCGAACTGACGCCGTGCAACGCCCATCTGCGCGATCTGGCCCAGCATGTGAAATACGGCGTGCTCGAAGCGGGCGGGGTGCCGTTCGAATTTCCCGTCATGTCGCTGGGCGAAACGGTCATGCGGCCGACGACCATGCTCTATCGCAACCTTGCCAGTATGGAGGTGGAGGAATCGCTGCGCGCCAGCCCGGTGGATGGCGTGGTGCTGCTGTGCGGTTGCGACAAGACCACCCCGGCAATGGTGATGGGCGCGGCCAGTGTCGATCTGCCCACGGCGGTGGTGTCCGGCGGGCCGATGCTGAACGGCAAGTTTCAGGGCCGGAATATCGGCTCGGGCACCAGCCTGTGGACAATGGCGGACGATGTCCGGGCGGGCCGCATGGCATTGACCGAGATGCTGTCGGCCGAAGCGGGCATTTCCCGTTCCGCGGGCACTTG
>CAYXMY010000158.1:0-4074 GCA_964466155.1 uncultured Caenibius sp.
ATCGAACTTTCGATGCGGGGATGCCGCATCAGCAACATGGGCACCCCCTCCTTCACCAGCGGCGACGCCGTCATGCTGGAAATTGACGGCTTCGATCCCATTCATGCGACCGTTCGTCTGGCGGACGATCGGGTGCTGTGCCTGAATTTCAAACAGCCGTTGTACACTCAGGCGCTCAGCCACCTCGTCAGCCAATGCCGCCCCGCGATGCCCGCGCCGCGCCCACTCGCCGCCTCCGCGCACGCTTAGATACACTCTGCGCTGACGGGAGAGGCGCGCTTGCCGCTCCGTTTCGCTTGGTTCGACTCGCCGGGCGCTGATATGATCCGCCATGGAGCCCTGTTTGCCGCAATATAGCGGCATGGGGCGAAAATCAGGGGTTGGCTCCGCCGGCAGGGCGTCAGTCATCCTTTGTTGGAGAGCGCATCATGCAGACGCGAAGCGAACTTTCGCGCTGCCTGCGCCATGTGCGCGAAGAAGTGCTGATGGCGCTGGATGCGCCGACGCCGCGCGAAGAATGGCAACACCGCAGGCAAGCCGATAAATATCTTACCAAGGCCATTCGCATAATTCGAAGGGATGCATGCGACCATCAAGACTGGACTCGCCGCTAGGCGGATACCGGTAACGAAAAGCCCCCGTGAAGCGCGCTGGCTTCCGGGGGCTTTGCCGTTCGATAAACGCCGTGGCTAAATCAGATGCTATGCCCCGGCAGCAAGTGGGTTTGATCTTCCTGCACCGCGGGTTTTGCGGAAGGCTGCTGCTCCGGCTTGACCGCTTCCGCCGTGGGCTGCGGCTTGTCGGAACGCTGCACGCTATCGCAATCGCCGCTGCTCGCCCGCGTAACTTTCGGTTCCGCACCGGAACCGTCAGAGCGCCATTCGACAGTCTGCGAGCAACCGTTCTTCCCGTTGGAGGAGGAATAGAAGCTGTATTGCACCACCGCGCCCGGCGGCAGCGCCCCTTGCGAAACGAGATGGGTCTGCACGCCGTTGCCCTGGACCGCACCTTGCGCTGCCGTTGCCTGCTCCATCTGCGCGATCTGCTGCATCATCGCCTGATGGTGCTGTTCCATCTGCGCCATCATCATATCCATCTGCGCGAACGGATCGGCGAAGGCCGCATCTTCATATCCGGCCGGCATGGCCACCAGCGAATGACCGGCGGGCGTCTGCACCACCTGGATTTGCGGTGCGACATCGCCGAGATAGTGAATCTGGGCCACCCCGCCATCGGGCAGGTCAACCTTCATGACATGAACGCGCTCGGCAGCAGCGACTGCCACACCCGCCGCCGCGACGGCGACAACACCCGCGATAAGAGCCGTACGAAGCTTGCGCATCGAATTATCTCCTGCTTGCCAGAGTGCGAAAATCTATAAACCGAGCCTGAACACCAGATGACTGATCGCACATACTGTCCATGAAACGCCCGCGTGGCACGGCAAAACTTTCGCTGCCTATCCTTCTTCGCTCAGATGGGCGACCAGCGCCTTGACCTTCTTTTGCCGCCACTGCGGGACCGGTGCCACCAACCAGTAGGCGCGGCGCGAGGGCAATGTGTTCCCTATCTGCGTCACCCGCCCATCGGCAATCCACTTTTCCGCCAGCAGAGACGGCACTTCAGCGATGCCCAGCCCCGCCGCCGCCGCCGCCAGGGCCTGCCCCGCATCGGGCACGCTCAACACCGCATCGTCAGCCGCGGATTCCGATTGGCCGTGCCAGACGATGAGGGGCATATCCCCGCCCCCGCCCGGTGCGCAGATGCGGACCGTTTCCGCTTTGCCGAGCAATATCCCTTCCAGTTCGCCCGGCCCTTCGGACCAGCGCACCGCCAGATCGAGATTGGCCTCCGTGAAGTCGCTGGCTTCCCCATCCACCAGCGCGAACTGCACATCCGGGTGGGCATGGCGGAAAGCCGCCAGCCGCTCCCCCAGCCAGGCCGCGAAGAAATCGCGCGGGACCGCCATGGTATAGTGATGGCTGGCCTGCCCGGCCTGCATCGCCCGCACCGATTCCTCGAAATAAAGAAAACCTTCGCGCAGCGGATCGAGCCCGGCAGCGGCTTCTTCCGTCAGTTCCAGCCCTTTACTGGTCCGGCGGAACAGCACGACCCCCAACACTTCTTCGAGCGCGCGAATCTGCTGACCGACCGCAGCCGGCGTTACCGCCAGTTCGTCCGCGGCGCGGGTAAAGGAAAGATGCCGCGCGGCTGCATCGAACACGCGCAGGGCATTCAGGGGAAGATGCGTCCGCTTCATGAGGTAAGGCACTTCATGGAATTAACGTTTAAAGCCCGTCATCCCGCCCTGCAAGCAGGCCGAACCGGACGCGGAACGATCAGTTCGCCGTCGCCGGGGCGGCCAGCGGAAAGAACGGAATCGCCACCCGCAGCGGGGTCCCATTCTGCTTGCGGAACGTGTAGAAGCCTTCCATTGATCCATGCGGCGTCGTCAGCGGGCAACCGGACACATAATCGTGCGTACCGCCGGACTGAAGGATCGGCTGTTCGCCCACCACCCCTTCGCCATCGACATGGTTGACCCTGCCATCGCCATCGGTGATCCGCCAATGGCGCGAGATGAGCTGGATCGTCTCGTGCGAATGGTTTTCGATGCGGATGTGATAGACCCAGAACCATTTGCCCGCCGAAACATGGGATTGTTCGGGCAGAAAATTGACTGCGACACGGACTGTCACACCTTCGGTCGTGGCGGCATGCTGAAAAAGCTGGTCCATAGCGAGTCGCAAGGTAGTGGGATTTACACTTGCGGCAAGCCCCCCGCCAACGACTGTCCACGCGATTGTCGCGGTGCCAGCGCGTGATAGCTCTCCAGTTCCCACTGCACCCCGGTGGACGCATAAGCGAGCGAGACTTCCGCTTGCAGCCCCTGACGCGGAATATCGCGGATCAGGGTGGTGCCGAAACCGGTCCGCTCCGGCTGCTGGGGCGTGGGGCCGCCGCTCTCATGCCAGGACATGGCAAACCGCCCGGTCACGGGGTCGACATCCCATTGCAGCGCCACCCGCCCTTCGGGCACCGAAAGGGAACCGTATTTCAGCGAATTGGTCGCCAGTTCATACAGCGCCATCCCGATGGTTTCCGCTGCCCGGCTGTTGAGAGCCGCATCCGGCCCGCGCAATTCCACCTGCCGCTGCCCATCGCCAAGGAACTTGAGCTGCGCGCTGGCCAGTTCGGCAACGGGCACGTCGTGCCAGCCCTGCCGCACCACGATATCCTGATTGACCGCCAAGCTTTGCAAACGCTGATCGAACCGCTGCAGGAAATCGGGCGTGGCCCCATAAGTGCGCCGGGCGATGGCCTGGATCTTCATCAGCATGTTCTTGGAACGGTGGTTCACCTCGTCCAGCAAGAGGCGGATATGCTCCTCCTGTTCGCGCTGGATGGTAATGTCGGTGTTGCTGCCGAACCAGTCCACGATCGCGCCGTTTTCATCGCGGACCGGAATCGCCCGCGAAAGGAACCAGACATAGTTCCCGTCCTGCGCCTTGATCGGGAATATCTCCTCCCACGGCTCCCCGCTTTGCAGGCTTGCCGCGAAGCTTTGCGCCACGCGGTCGAAATGATCGGGGTGGATCATCACGCCCCAACGGGCGCCATGCTTCATATCCTCAATCGTCATGCCGCTGAATTGCTGCAAGCGGGAATTGAACCAGTAGATGTGGCCCGTAGAATCCGCCGTCCACACGCTTTGCGAGATATTCTGCGCCAGCAGGCGAAACCGCTGCTCGCTGTCGCGCAGCCTGTTCACCATATCCATATGATCGGATGCATCGCGGGCGATCTTGCTCGCCCCGATAATGTGCCCCGCCTTATCCTTGATCGGCGAAACGCTTACCGACACCTGGATCAGATGGCCATCCTTGTGCAAACGCTCGGTAAAGAACTGGGCAACCGTCCGGTCCGCGCGGATGCGGGAGAGGATGTCGTCTTCTTCCTGCTGGCGCTCGGCAGGGATCAGCCGGCGGATCGACTGCCCCACCATTTCATCCGAGGTGTAACCGAAAATCCGTTCGGCCGCCGGGTTCCAACTGACAATCCGGCTGTCGAGGT
>CAYXMY010000159.1:0-3961 GCA_964466155.1 uncultured Caenibius sp.
ATCTGCGCAGCCAGTACCGGCCCGACCAGCGGCCCCGCACCGGCAATGGCGGCAAAATGGTGCCCGAACAGCACCCGCCGGTCCGTCGCGACATAATCCAGCCCGGCCGCCCGATAGACCGCCGGGGTGGGCCGCGAAGGATCGAGCCGCATCACCTTGCGGGCAATGAACATCGCATAATAGCGGTAAGCGACCAGGAAACAGCACACACCCGCGATCACGATCCACAAGGCGTTGATCGCCTCACCCCGTGACAGAGCCACCACAAAGAGGGCGAACACGCCGACAGCGCCCATGGCGATCCACGGCAAGTGCCTGATCAGGGGAGAGCTTCCGGCACCGGCTGGCTGTTCAAAAGTCGACATGGAACTCCTCCAGAAACTGCGCCTTGCCGGCCATGGGTTCGGCAAAGGTTCTATGTCGGCGGAAATGGCCCTGCAATGCTTGGGAGAAGGAGTGCGGGAAATCCCATCGCTTTTTTGGCGGGATCGGTAAAGCGGCAGCAATTGATGGCTTGCGCATCGCTTCGTATCCGTCACTATAAGCGGCTGGAGAGGACGGGGCGCACAGCGACACAGGACTGCGGTGCGCAAGCCGGATGGGGCAAGCATGCATCGGCGCGGCAACGTATCCGCAACAGGGCCGAAGCAATGCCAGGCCGCATGATCCGGCTTACCTGCCATCCGGAACGGGAAAACGGGGCACGCGAACAGGGCATGAGCAATAGCGCAACAGAGCAATTGCGGTCGGTAAAGGGGCCGCGCCGGATCGCGCTGCTGGCGGTCATGCTGTCCGGGCCGCCGCTGATGGCGCTCACCTTTTCCACCATCGCCCC
The DNA here is from genome assembly GCA_964466155.1 of uncultured Caenibius sp. GTDB lineage: Bacteria > Pseudomonadota > Alphaproteobacteria > Sphingomonadales > Sphingomonadaceae > Caenibius. Next base: position 836 of record CAYXMY010000159.1, read on the forward strand.
CGTTCTGCCTGCGATGGCCCGCCATTTCGGGCCGCAGACAAATGGGACGTTTTTCGCCCAATGGATCATGACCAGCCCGGCGCTGGGCCTGATGCTGGGCGGTGCGCTGGGCGGTTTCCTGATCGACCGGATCGGGCCGCGCCTGCTGATCATCGCGGCATTCGCCCTATTCGCGCTGGGCGGTTCGGCCGGCCTCTATCTCGACGATCCGGTTGCCTTGCTGATTTCCCGCTTCGTGCTCGGACTTGGCGGATCGTGCGTCGCCACCACCGCCACCTGGCTGATCGGGGAACGGTTCGACGAACTGGCCCGGCACCGCATGATCGGCATTCAGGATTCCATTGCCGGAATCGCGGCGATGAGCGCGGTGCTGCTGGCTGGCATCCTGGGCGCAGCCACCGGGTGGCGCGCGCCTTTCGCGATCTATCTCATCGCCGTGCCGCTGTTGCTTCTCGCCATCCTTGCCGTGCCCCGCATCGCCATGAGCAAGAGCGGGCAAACACCTGGCGAAACGGGGGCGCTGCTCGCTTCCCTATGGCCGGTCTATCTCCTCGTGCTGGCCATGGCGGGCCTGATGATGATGCCCGCCACGCAGGTGCCGTTTCTGCTCGAACACAGCGGTGTTGCCGATCCGGTGACGAAATCGCGGGTTATCGCGTGCAGCGCGGCCATGTCGATCCTGTCCGCCGCACTGTATGCGCGCATCCGCCGCCTGCTGGGCGAACGCGGCACCTTGAGCATGATCCTGCTGGTCTTCGCCCTTGGCACGATCATTCTCAGCCAATCCAGCGGCGCGTGGAGCGCGGCATTCGGCTGCATGGCCATGGGCATCGGGACGGGGATCTTTTCCCCTCATTTCGCCAATGTCGTTATCGCCCGCACCCCGCATGCGATCAGAGGGCGCGCCATCGGCCTCATGTACAGCACGGTCTTCCTCAGCGAGTTTCTCAGCCCGCTTGTCATTCTGCCGCTGCGCAGGACATTCGGCGTTACCGGGTGCTTCCTCGTGCTGGGCATCGCGCTGATCGTCGGTTTCGTAATCAGCGTGCTTCAGAAACGGCAAGCTTTCCCCTCTCCCCCACAGAACGGCAGCAGACATGACTCATGATCCCTTCAGCCCACAGGATCTCGCCGACCGGGCGGAGATTGCCGATCTCGTCACCCGCTACAGCCGCGCGGTGGACCGGCGCGATTTCACGCTGCTGACCAGCCTCTACGCCCCCGGCGCGGTGCAGGATCACGGCGAGGCCTTTTGCGGCGAAGCACCCCGCTTCGTCGAATGGCTGCGTCAATCGATGGGCGCCATGAAGACGCAGCATCTCGTCGGCAACATGCTGATCCATGTCGAGGGGGTTGAGGCGGAAGGCGAAATCTACACCGTCAACACGCACATCTTCGAAGGAGCGGAACCGATCCAGATGACAGCGGGCGGCCGCTATCTCGACCGCTACGTGAAGCACGAGGGGCGATGGCTCTTTGCCCGCCGCCGCCGCGTGATCGACTGGTCACGCGAAGAACCCGCTCGCCTCAGCCCGTTTACCAGCAGCGCGGCGCAAGGAACCGTGGGGCCTGACGATCCCTCGTTCGCCGACCTCACTCTCCTGATGCGGCGGCTTGCGGGTTGACGGGGCTGCCGTCACCCGCAAGCGCCACGCTTACTTGCCTTTGCTGAGGACGATCTGCGGCATACGATACGTGCCGTCGATCAGGGGCGCCATCGGGCCGTAATAGCGGGCGGCGAACTGGAAATTATCCCCCTTTGCCGTGGGCAGCCAGTTGCGCGCCTGCTCCGGATCGCTCGGCCGGTCAGCCTGGAGATAGAAGGTGACTTTCCCATCCTTCTGCGCAAAGGCGCCCGCCGCGACCTGATAGCTCGTCACGCTGTAGCGGTTGATCGGGTTGGGGATGAAGTAACCGGCGGAATCGTACACCGGCAATTCCCAGAATTCGGTAACCGGCGGCATGTTCGCCAGATCGAACGTGATCGTATAGCGCTTGTTGCCATCGAGCATCTGCCCCGCGCTATCGCGGAAGATGTAGGCAATCGTATGCGACTGATAGGGGACCGGCGTACCCCACGCCACATCGTCCGCGCCCGCCTTGGCGACATAATCGAGATCGTTGTGGAACAAGGCGGATTGCAGGCGCCAGCCGTTCATGTCGATCAGGCTCGCCTCCAACGCGGTTTTGGCCTTCTTGCGCGCGGCGTTGAAGCCTGCTTGTGCCGCTGCCACCTGATCCGGGGTCAGCTTCGCCGGATCGAACAGCACGCCTTCGCGTAGCCCGAGTTTCGACAGTTCCTTGAGCACTTCGGTTTCACGCACGGAGTCGCTGCGCTTGGTGAGAGTGGGATCGTTGATCGCCAGGCTGAGGATTTGCAGGTAATCGCTCGCCGTCATCGTGCGGCCATAGTCGACGATCTGCTTCATGCGGGGGAAGTTGCGGTAGGTTCCCTTGACGAAGGGCTGCTCCGCCAATGGCGGCAAATGCCCGCCGTTGGCCCGCCACAGGCTGAGCGGCGCGGCCAGCACGCCATGCACCACCTTGCGCGCCGCGGCCATGTCGGCATCGCTCCGATCGGTCACCGCCACACGCACGGCCAACGTAAAGCTGTCCGAGGTGGCGCGATAGACCTGGGTCGAGCGGAATTCAGCCGGAAGGGTGCCCCGCCAGTGCGGCCCGACGATAATATAGCGCTGCGCATCGTTGCCGGTGAACTGCGAGCCCACCATCATGAACCAGTTGACGTTCTGGTCACCGGCCTGCACGCTCCAATATCGGCGGTCCGTCACCGCCGGGGCTTCGATCACCAAAGGTTCCCGCGACACATCGAACGCCCCGCCGGAATAGAGGGTGGAGGCGTTGACCGTGGTGGCATAGCGCACCGACGCATCCATCAGCTTGTCGTTCGCCTGCATCCGGTTGAGGCCGTGGAATGCGGGCTGGCCTTCGAACTGCGTATAGACATAGCGCAGTTCGTAAAATCCGGCGATGTTAAGCCCCCAGTAGAACGCTTCGGCCGACAACCGCTCGATCTCCGCGTTGGAGAGGCCCGCGTCGAAACCAGTGGTCGGCAAGTCGGCCTCCGCGGACGCCGCCATGGGCGCCGGCCGTTCCGCAGCGGCC
>CAYXMY010000160.1:0-3913 GCA_964466155.1 uncultured Caenibius sp.
CAGCATAGCGCATGGCTTCAACGAGGCGCGCGTGCTTGTCATCCGGCACCGGCAGCAGGGCATCGAACAGCGAATCGATCTCGCTGGCGATCCGCGTGAGATTGTCCGTCAACAAGCCGTCTTGCGTGGCTGCAGAGGTGGACATCACGCCCCTGCCCGGCCTTCCGGATCGAACGGTTCGGTGCCTCTGGCCTTGCCATCCGGCCCTGCGACGATCTTTTCGATCCGGGCCTGAGCGGCATCGAGCCGTTTCTGGCAATGCAGGCGCAACGCTTCGCCTCGCTCGTAAAGATCAATCGATTCGTCGAGCGGCACATCACCGCTTTCGAGCCTGCGAACAACGTCTTCGAGCGCGCGGAGCGCGTCTTCAAAGCTCATTTGCGAAATATCGGGAGCCTCTTGCGCCATAAGAGGCAGCTTTGACGGGCATAGGCGAGCCGGTCAAGCGCGCTGGGGCTAGCAGGAGCGAGGTTCCCCCGCTAAAGGCGCGGGCATGCCTAACACCGCCGATACGATCACACCCGCTGTTGTCGAGGCCCATGGCCTCTCTCCCGAGGAATACAGCCACGTCCTCCACGCACTCGGCCGGGAGCCGAACCTTGTGGAGCTCGGCATTTTTTCGGTCATGTGGTCGGAGCATTGCTCCTACAAGAGTTCGCGCCTTCACCTGAAAAAACTGCCGACCGAGGCCCCCTGGGTGATTCAGGGGCCGGGTGAAAATGCCGGGGTCATCGACATCGGCGATGGCCAGGCCGCCATCTTCAAGATGGAGAGCCACAACCACCCGAGCTACATCGAACCCTATCAAGGCGCGGCGACCGGCGTCGGCGGCATCCTGCGTGACGTTTTCACCATGGGCGCCCGCCCTGTGGCCAATATGAACGCCCTGCGTTTCGGCCGCCCCGATCATCCCAAGATGAAGCATCTGGTGAAAGGCGTCGTTTCCGGGATCGGCGGCTACGGCAATTGCGTCGGTGTGCCGACCGTGGGCGGGGAAACCAATTTCCACCCGGCCTATGACGGCAACATCCTCGTCAATGCGATGACGGTGGGCGTCGCCGATACGAACAAGATCTTCTATTGCGCCGCCACGGGCGTGGGCAATTCGATCGTCTATGTCGGCTCCAAGACCGGGCGTGACGGGATTCATGGTGCGACCATGGCCAGCGCCGATTTCGGCGAGGATTCGGAAGAAAAGCGCCCCACCGTCCAGGTCGGCGACCCCTTTACCGAAAAGCTGCTGATCGAGGCTTGCCTCGAACTGATGTCCACCGATGCCATCGTCGCCATCCAGGACATGGGCGCGGCGGGCCTCACGTCCTCCAGCGTCGAAATGGCGTCCAAGGGCGGTGCGGGCATCCGGCTCGACATGAACCAGGTGCCATGCCGCGAAGAAGGCATGACGCCTTATGAAATGATGCTGTCGGAAAGCCAGGAGCGGATGCTCATGGTTCTGAAGCCGGGCAAGGAAGCCATGGCCGAAGCGATCTTCCGCAAGTGGGAACTCGATTTCGCGATCATCGGTGAAGTGACCGATACCGGCCACATGGTGCTGGAATGGAACGGCGAAGTGGTGTGCGACATCCCCCTCGCCCCGCTGGCCGATGAAGCGCCGGAATACGACCGCCCGTATATTGCGAAAGAGGAATATGCGGTTTGGGCCGGGATCGGCGATCTTGCCGAAACCCCCACTAGCGAGGATGTGGGCGCGGACCTGCTCAAGCTGATCGGCAGCGCCGATCTCGCCTCGCGCAGCTGGATCTGGCAGCAATATGACAGCCAGGTCGGCGCGGATACATTGCAGCTTTCGGGGGGCGATGCGGCGGTGGTCCGTGTCCATGGCACGAAGAAGGCGCTGGCGATCAGCACCGACTGCACCCCGCGTTATTGCTACGCCAACCCATACGAGGGCGGGAAGCAGGCGATTGCCGAAGCCTATCGCAATATTTCCGCGGTGGGTGGGCGTCCGCTGGCGGTGACCAATTGCCTCAACTTCGCCAATCCGCAGCGCCCGGAAATCATGGCGCAGTTCGTCGGCTGCCTCGAAGGCATGGGCGATGCCTGCCGTGCGCTCGATTTCCCCATCGTGAGCGGCAACGTCTCGCTTTACAACGAATCCAAAGCGACCGGCGGCGGTTCCGCCATTCTCCCGACCCCGGCCATCGGTGGCGTAGGTCTGCTGGACGATTCTTCCACCATGGCCACAATCGCTTTCAAGGCCGAAGGTGACGAGATTTTCGTCCTCGGTGGCCACGGCACGCATTTGGGCCAATCGCTCTGGCTGCGGGAAATCGCCGGTCAGGAGGCTGGCGATGCGCCCAAGGTCGATCTCGCGGCCGAAGCCGCCAATGGTTCGGCTGTGCGCGGCTGGATCGCAGACGGCAAGGTTACCGCCGTGCATGACATCAGCGATGGCGGCCTGCTGGTGGCGCTGGCCGAAATGGCGCTCGCCAGCGGCCTGGGCTGCATGCTGGACAACGAACTGAACGCCGCCGAAGCCTTTGGCGAAGATCAGGGCCGCTACGTGGTGACGGCCCCTGCAGGGACGCAGCTTTCCGGCGCGACGAAGATCGGCACTGTGGGCGGAACGCAAGTGGCGGGCATTGAAATTGCCGCCCTGCGCAATGCACATGAAGCATTCTTCAAGGACTGGATGGAAAGCTAACCGCTTTCCCGCGCGGGAGCAATTGGGGCGCGTGCGATCCGCGCGCCCTCACCCTCCTCCGGTGAATGACGCCAGGACATTCACCGTCAGCGCCAGAATGCCGAGATTGAACGCGAAAGCGAACAGACCGTGGAAGGTAGCCACCCGCCGCACGGCTGAACTGGTTATATTGATATCGGCGGTCTGGCAGGTCATGCCGATCACGAAGGCAAAGTTCACGAAATCGGCGAAATTGGGTGTTCCACCCCCCGGGAAATCGAGCCCCTTGCGATCTTCACCCGCGCGGGAAGCATAATACTGCCGGGCATAATGGAATGCGTAGATCAGGTTGGCGAATGTCCAGCAAGCCAGCAAAGTAACCACCAGCAGAGCGATTTCGCGGCCCGAAAGCGCCTTGTTGTTGAGCACGAGCGTACCCAGCGCCACGAGAATCACGCTGGTGATCACCGCGGTCAGCAGCAACAACAGCACCTGCCCCGCATCGTCACGCTTCGCCTTGCGCCGCATGACTTCGGCGCTGCCATCCTGCCACAAGGGAATACAGGACAGCACGAAGACGATAACGGCAAAATCGAACGCTGTGAGAACCGCCTCGACTTTGGGCATCGCCAGCAGCAACGGCCACAAGGTCACAGCCAGAACCGCGAGAAACAGAAGATACCGCGGATGCGGTAGCCGGCTCAGTGGAAAAGTGGTTTTGCCGGCCATCGCGATCTCCCCCTAGCTGCGCACCCAATCCTGCTCATCGATGCGGAGCAATTGCAGGATAGCGGTCAGATCACCGCGATCAATCCAGCCATTGGCGGCTGCGCGCGCCTTGGGTTTGGCGCGATAGGCGATACCGTAAGTGGCGGCTTCCAGCATCGGAATGTCGTTCGCGCCATCACCGGTTGCCAGGCTCACCGCCGCACCGCCCAGTTGCGCCATTTCCTCAAGCAGAACGGCCTTCTTCACGCTGCTGTCCGTGATCGAACCGATAAGCCCACCGGTCAGCGCACCATCGATCACTTCCAGTGCGTAGTCGCGATGAAAGCGGCCCTGCGCGTCCAATTGCGCATCGGTGAATGCGGCGAAAGCAGCGCGCTGCGCATGCAACCAGTCGGCATCGGCTTTCAAGCTTGCCGGGCTGTAGTCGGGCAGCTTGCCGTCGTATTCGTGCTTGCCGGCATTGGCGGCACCTACCGGGTTGCGCTGGAAGTAGCCGTCGATAAACGCTTCCACCGCGCTGTTGAGTGCTGCATCCTGTTG
>CAYXMY010000161.1:0-3851 GCA_964466155.1 uncultured Caenibius sp.
GCCGATGACGAGCAGCTTCTGGATCAGGCTCTTGATCGCATCGTTGCCGCTCATCGCCCACCACAGGCCGGACAGCGTCAGCTCGACGCCGGTGAGAATGCCGAATAGCGACATCGCCGAGGGCCGCAACGACGTCCAGCCGCCGTTGAAGACGTTGAGAAAGGTCTGGAGCAGTTGCGTGAGAATGCCGGCAGTGGGCGTCATCGGGCCGATTCCTTATATATAGGGAGTACGAGCGCGCGTCGGTCAGTTGCGCGGATCGCGCGCCGGGCTGCCGTAGTAGCGGTCGGCGTCGTGCGCATGAAGCTGCTTGCGGATCGCCTCGGCCGCGTCGTTCTCGGACTGCTCGCGGGCCATCTTCTCCAGCACGACACCGTTGAAGGTCGCGACCTGCGTATTGAGGCGCTGGATGTCGTCGCTGACGCGCATCGTCAACTGGTTCCCGGCCTGGATGGCCTGCAGGGCACCGACCGCACTCTGACTGCTCGACGTCATGTATTGGTTGTCGCCGACGGTGCCCTGCAGATCCTTCAACACGCCCGCGCCGAGCTGCATCGCATTGACGAGGTTCTGGCGATGCTGGTCGCTCCACTGTGATTGCAGCGCGAACAGATTCGAGCTGCTCTCGTTGGAATAGCGCAGGTTTGGATACCGCGCCGCGAAGTTCTGCGACAGGGAGCCGTAGTTCCCGACGAGTTCGGACAGCCGCGAAACGTCGGACATGACCTGCTGGAAGCGCGCGATGTACGAATTGATGATCTGCTGCGGCAGATTCTTCAGATTGAGAATTTGGTTCGCGATCATCTGAGCTTCGTTGATGTTCGATTGCAGCGTGCGCGCAGCGGTGAGGATTTCCTGCGCACCGTTGAGATAGTTCTGCGTCAGGTTGGCGGCGTCGATCACTGCGAACTGTGCGTGAGCGTCGTGCAGCGGCGAAATCAGGATCAACGCGGCGGCGACCGCGACGCACAAGGTCTTGCGATGGAGAGTCGTCATGGAAGGCTCCTTTGAGTCAGTCAGGCCGATGGAGACGAAACGGGACGGTGTTCGCGCAACCAAGTCGCGGCCCATTCGACCGGCAGCCGGCGCTCGACGGCGGGATCGTTCACGCGTGCCGCGAGATAGCGGACGTTGAAATCGTCCGTGTGCTCGGCGTGAATCGACTTTGCGAGGGACTGCATCTCGGCGCTGGTCGCGCCGCAGTACGCGAGCGCCAATGGGCCAAGCCCCAAATCAAACTGGCGATTGCCCTCGGGCGAGGTCAGGTAATAATCCTTGCGCGGGCGAGCATGCTGCAGGATGCGAAGCTGCCGGTCGTTCAAGCCGAACTTGCGGTAGATCGCCGCGATGTCGTCGGTGAGCGCGCTGGCGTTCGGCAGATAGATCTTCGTCAGGCACGCTTCCTTGATCGTCGCGACGATGGCCGAGGCATCGACGTCGGCCAGCGATTGCGTGGCAAAGATGACCGAGACGCACTTCTTGCGCAGCACCTTCAGCCATTCACGAATCTTCGCGGCGAACGCGGGGTGGTCGAGGAACAACCACGCCTCGTCGAGCACCAGCAGTGTGGGCGCCACGGCGTTGAACCGCTGTTCCAGCCGGTGGAACAGATACGCGAGAACCGGCATGACCGCGCCCTTGGTCTGCATCAATTCCTCCATCTCGAAGGCGAGCCAGCGGCCGAGGTGCAAGGAGTCGTGCTTGGCGTCGAGCAGCGCGCCGTGTGCGCCCTGAATCGTGTAAGGATGCAAAGCGCGCTTGATCTCGGCGTCCTGCACGAGAATCGACAGGCCTGTCAGCGTGCGGTGCGCGCGGGGGCTTTCGGCCAGTGACGTCAGGGCTTCCCACAGTGCCTTCTTGGTCGCCGGCGTCACGGCGACGTTCTCTGCAATCAGGATGTCGAGCAGCCATTCGCTCGCCCAGATGCGTTCGGCGCCGAGGTGGATGTCCGCTAGCGGCTGGAACGCAAGGCTCGAATCGTTGCCGAGATCGTAGAACGTGCCGCCGACGCCATAGGTCGTGATGCGCGAGCTACCACCCTTGTCGAAGATGTAGACCTGCGCATTGGGATAGCGCAGGAACTGCGCCTCCATTGCATTGAGCAGCACGCTCTTGCCCGCGCCGGTCGGGCCGAGCACCAACGTGTGGCCGACGTCGCCGACGAAGTTCGTGAAGCGGAATGGAGTCGCGCCGCCCGTCACCGCGGTCAGCAGTGGCGGTGAATGCGGTGGCAGCAAGTCGTTCGGGCACTCGCGCGGGCCAGCCCATACTGCCGAGACCGGCATCATGTGGGCGAGATTGAGCGTATTGACCAACGGGGCGCGGACGTTGTGATTGCAATGTCCGGGCAACGAGCCAAGCCAGGCATCGAGCGCATTGAGGTTGGTCAGTTCGTTCGCCGTGACGAAGCCGCGGCCATTGATCTCGCGTTCGAGCAGTAGCAGCTTCTTCTCCAGCGCCGTGTAGTCCTCGTCGAGCACGACGATGGACTGCGTGAAGTAACCGTAGCGCACGGCGTCAGCGGAGATTTCCTGCCGGGCGGCATCGGCATCTTGTGCCTTGTTGATGGCGTCGGAGTCTTCCAGCCCGCTTTGCGCGTTGGTGATGATCTCCTTGACCAGCGTGGAGAGGTTCTTGCGCTTGGCAAACCACTTGCGCTTGGTGGCGTCGATCTGGCTCTCGGCGTCGGACTTGTCGAGGCAGACGAAGCGCGTCACCCAGCGATACCCGAAGCCGAGACGGTTCAGCGCGTCGAGCAGCCCCGGAAAACTCTCGTTCGGAAACGACTTGATCGACAGGACGCCGAGATAGTGGCGGCCGAGCTTGGGCTTGCCGCCGCCCGTGAGCGGTTCGTCGGTCAGCAGCGCATCGAGGCAATCGGGCACGGCCGGCACGGCGACCGGATGGAACTTGGTCGAGACGGTCGAGTGCAGGTAGGCCAGCGTCGCCGCATCGTCGAGTGGCGACACGCTCGGAAACAGGCTCGAAAACTGCGCGATCAGGCGTTGCCGTTCGCCGATGAAGGCGGCGAGGTACTCGCGCGCCGCCCTGTTGGCATGGCGCTGGCCGGCTTCGCGGCGCGACAGACCGTCGGGCTCGGCATCGTCGTCGAAGAACAGCGCTTCCGCGGCCACTTCGAGTAACGGCGGCGGCATCCAGATCAGCGTCACATAGTACGTGCTCTCGAAGTGCTCGCCCGACTCGAAGCTGGCGCGACGTTCCTCGTCGATCAGCGCACTGATGGCGTCGGGGAATCGCGAGCGCGGATACGCGGTCGTCTCGCGGCGCACGGCGTCGAAGTAGATGGCCCAACCCGAACCCAGGCGCCGGACGATGTTGTTGAGGCGTGCGCTCGTGCTGACGAGTTCGGACTCGGTCGAACTGTCGAGGTCGGGGCCGCGATAGCGGAACGTCGTCTGGAAACTGCCGTTCTTGTTCAGCACCACGCCGGGCGCGACGAGCGCGGACCACTTGATGAGATCAGCCAGGGTGTTCGGCACCGGGATGCGGCGCTCGCGGTGTTCGCGGATTGTCTCGACGCCGAGCCAGCCGGCGACGCCGAGGGCGAGCGAGCCGGTCAATGCAGAGAACGTGGGGAGCAAGATGGAAGTCAGCATGAGGGGATTTCGCATGCGAAAGGATCAGGCGCGGTAGAACACGCGGAAGCGCAACGCGCGGCGGAGCACGTCGAAGAACCGGTCGTCGCGGCGCGTGAGTCGAATCGCGATCCAGTGCAGTCCGAGACCGACCGGCAGCGCGTACCAGCACTGCAACCCGAACACGAACGCCGCCGAAAAGGTCGCGTTGAGCAGTGCCGCTTCGCGCGGCACGCCGGCGAGCAGGATGCGTTC
>CAYXMY010000162.1:0-3670 GCA_964466155.1 uncultured Caenibius sp.
ATCCGCAGTGCGGTGCCGGTGATGAACTTGCCAGCATCCGATGCGAACATCGCAATCGCGCTGGCGATGTTTTCCGGCCCGGCAAAGCCGCCGCCCATCAGCGCGGGCGACATCTTGGCGAACAGCATCATGTCCGCATCGGCGGGCAGGCCCGGATCGTTGGTCATGCAGGACTGGATGCTGCCGGGGCAGACCGAAACGGCCCGCAGGCCCTGCTTCGCATATTCCAGCGCGATGGTGTGGGTGAAGGCCTGAATACCGCCCTTGGACGCGGCATAGGCGGCCATGTAGGGATGGGCGAAGCTGGCCGAGGTCGAGCTGAAATTGATCACCACCCCGTGGCCCGAACGCAGCAGTTCGGGCAGGCATTCGCGCGTGACGAGGAAGGTGCCGGTGAGATTGATCGTCAGCACCTTGTTCCAGAAATCCAGCGTCGTCTTGTGCGTATGTTCGGAGCGGAGAATACCCGCCGCGTTGACCAGCACGTCGAGCGAGCCGGCCTGCTTGATCGCACCGCCAATGGCCTGCTGGACGGAGCTTTCATCCGAAACATCGACGATGAGCGTGGTGAGCCGGTCGGCATCCCCTGCTGCTTCCGCTTGGGCGCGGGTGGTGGCCAGCCCGTCTTCCGAAATATCGGCTGCGATCACCTTGCCGCCTTCGGAGAGGATGCGGGCGACTGTCGCCTGCCCGATACCCGAGCCTGCGCCAGTGATGAGAACGGTGCGATCTGCAAATCTTTTCATAAATCTGTTCCAAATGCATGTGTGAACCGGCCGCGCTGTGGTGCGCGGTGCCGGTCAGGACGCAACTGCCCCATGCGGCTTGCAGGATGGCAGGTGCGGGAAAGAGCGATCGGCCCGCATCATCGCGCGATCCAGGAAAGAATGCAGGCAATGAACGTGTGATATTCGCGAACCAGCGGCGGTTTGGTGCGGATGCTGATCGGGCGAAGCATGGCGGCTGTGACTGGGCGCGTGCGAGGCAAAGGGGGTGGCCCTCGATCCCGGGCGGGCGCGCCTACTCTCCGGATGGTATGGTTCAGGCAGGATCGCCTCGCCCGATGCGTTACACCAAAGACCGGGGTTGTCCAACCGCCCCGGTGAACCGCTCATCCGCGATGGCCACAAAAAAACCGGGGCAAGAGCCCCGGCTAGATTGGTTCGCATGGAATTGGCTGTTCGGCCCGCCGCCCGATGTTATGGGCGGCGGGCCGAAGCGCATCAGTTCCCGAAGCGGTAGCGGAGCTGGACGCCCCAGGTACGCGGTTCGTTGTAGAGCAGGCTGGTGGTGCCCAGGACCGAGTAGATCGGCACGCCACCGATCTTGTAGAGTTGCTTCGTCACGTTGTTGACGAAGACGCCCAGGGAAAGGCCTTCCTGGCCCGCGACATTGCTCAGGTCGGCGCGCAGGTCGAGCTGGTTGTAGCCGTTTTCGACACCCAGCGGATCTTCGAACACCGAGAGGCTGTACTTGCTCGAATAGGCCCAGTTGGCGCCGAACGAGAGTTCGCCCACATTGTCAGCCAGCGGCACGGTGTAGTTGGCCGACAGGTTCAGACGATGCTTTGCCAGGAACGGGAAGGGGCGACCCGTGATTTCGTTCCCGGTCTGCACGTCGATGACGCTCGTGTACTTGGCATCGGTGTAGGAATACGATGCGCCAAGGGTCAGATGCTCGAACGGCTTCAGCGTCAGATCGGCTTCCAGACCCTTGATCTTGGCCTGGGCGGCGTTGACGATCAGGTTGATGAGCGTGATCTGCTGGGTCGATTGATTGATGGTCGAGAATGATTCGCTGATCTGGGCTCCCTTGAGCTTCGATGCGAAGGCGGCGAGATTCAGACGCCCTTCCATACCACCGGCGCGGAAATCGGTCTTCAGGCCGATTTCGAAGTCGGTGACCTTTTCCGGACCGTAAGCAAAGCCGAAATCGCCAGCCTGTGCGTTCAGACCGCCTGCGCGATAGCCCTTGCGGTGTGTGACATAGAGCAGCGTGTTCGGGCTGATCTTGTAGTCCAGGCTGAGGTTGTAAGAGGACGCGTTGAAGCTCTTCTTGATGAAGTATGGGCAGCCATTGATGAGGCTGCAGGTGTTGGACGTGAATTTGCCGGCTGGATCGCGATAGTTTGCCGCGAGCAGCGAGCGGAAGTCATGCGTATAGCGATAACCTGCGGTGAAGCTAAGACCTTCGGCACCGATGCTGGAGAAGTCATAGGTGAACTGACCGAAGACCGCCTGACTGCGTTCCTCAGGGGTGGTGAGGTTGAGCGAGGGGACAAAGACCGAAGTCTGGATCAGGTACTGCGGCTGGGGAGCTTTGCTCCACAGGGCGAAGGCGCCGATTGTGAAGTCCAGTGCCCCATCGAACGCTTTACCCTGCAACTGGGTTTCGTTGCTGATCTGGCGCAGATTGGTCGACCAGTGGCCATCCGGGGTGACCTGATCGAGCAGCGCGAAGCGCGTGCCGTCCATGTCGTAGCGGCTGAGGGCCTTGTAACGGCGATAGCCGAAAATGTTCTTCAGCGTCAGATTGTCGCTGATGTGGAGGGTGCTGATGTTGGTGATGCCCCAGCCGCGCGACTTGGAGACGCCATCGACATCGGTTTGTGCATAGCGCGGCCCGTTCTGCTGTTGCGCGGCTACCGCGTTCTGCAAAATGGGATCCGGGAACAGGACCACACGATTCGCCGAAGGGGTGCCGCCGAGATAGATCGGCTTGCCGCCGCTGACGCCCAGAATCTTGTTGTAGTCTATACCCGCGATCTGCTGCGACGAACCGTGAGTGTCCGACTTGGTATAGTCAAACATCAGGAAGTTTTCGAAGCGATCCGACGGGGTCCACAGCATCGATGCGCGCAGACCGAGATAGTTGCGGTCATCCAGCTTCTGTTCTTCAGGCGTGGTCGCGCCGGGTGCGTAATAATCGACAGTGGTGAAGCCGTCGCGCTTGGCGCGCTTGCCAGCGAAGCGGAAGGCCAAGGTATCGTTTACGGGCAGGTTGATCGCGCCTTCGATCTGACGATCGTCGAAGCGGCCATACTGCAGGTTGACGTAGCCGCCGAATTCATGGGTCGGACGGGTCGGTTCGTACAGCACCGCGCCGCCGGTGGAGTTGCGGCCGAACAGAGTGCCTTGCGGCCCCTTCAGCACCTGCACGTTCTGCAGGTCGAAGAACTTGCCGGGGCCTGTATCGCCCGTTTGCAGCGGAACCTGCGAGAAATAAGCGGTGACGCGCGGGTTCTGCCCCTGCGCCGAAGCGCCCGAGCTGGACTGGCCGCGAATGGACATCGTCACTTCGTCGCGCGCCTGCTGATAGGTGGTGAGCGCCGGAACGATGCGTTGCAGGTCGGTTGCATCCTGCACGTTTTGCTTGGTCAGCGCATCGCCGCTGAAGGCCTGCACGGAAATCGGCACGGACTGCAGCGATTCTTCCTTGCGGCGTGCGGTAACGACGATGTCTGCCAGACCGCTGCTCGCCGTCTGGCCTGCTGCCTGCAGTTCTGCCTGTTGTGCGAATGCCGGCGCTGCGCCAGCCATCAGACCGATGGTGATCGCTGCTGCACCGATTTGCCAGTTGCTGCGGATGCGGGAAATCCCACTGCGCATAGTAAACCCTCCCTGAAGGGGCTGACATAGATAGCAGATAAAGGCTATTTATGTCATATGGT
>CAYXMY010000163.1:0-3594 GCA_964466155.1 uncultured Caenibius sp.
ATCGGTGCCCGCATGGCTCCGCTCATGATGCCGGCCATGCCGATCATCGCCCAGAAGCTGGCGTTACCCGGAAGGAACTGGCCGATGAGAAAACCGGCCGCGCCGCCCAGGATCAGCAAAGGAGCCAACACGCCGCCCGAAGTGCCCGATCCCAGAGCCACCAGCCAGACGGTAGCTTTCACCACCAGCAAGGCGAAGACCACCCTGAGCGGCAGGGAAGCATTGAGCAAGGCTTCGATGCTGGCATACCCCGCCCCCAGCACATGGGCATCGACAAGGCCACCCAGGCCGACAACCGATGCCCCGATGGCAGGCCACCACATCCAATGCACCGGCAGCTTATGAAACAGATCTTCGACCCGATAAAGCGAGTTGGACAGCAGCAGAGCTTCGAGCCCGACGATCAGACCGATCCCGGCAGAAACCAGCAAATCCCAGCTCGTCCCGGGAACGGTCGCTGCCATGGGGAACATCGGCCCCGAACCGATTAACAGCGGACGCCAGACGAAGGATATGAGAGTGGCCACGACCACGGGCACGAAGCTGCGCGGTTTCCATTCAAACAACAGGACTTCCACTGCCAGCAGGATCGCCGCCAGCGGCGTGCCGAAAATCGCAGTCATGCCCGCCGCCGCACCGGCAACCAGCAACGTCTTGCGTTCAGCGGCACTGAGGTGGAAGCATTGCGCGAAGAGCGAACCAATGGCCCCGCCGGTCATGATGATCGGCCCTTCGGCACCGAAGGGGCCACCGCTGCCGATGGAAATGGCAGAAGATAAGGGTTTGAGCAGGGCCACTTTCAGTGACAGGCGGCTCTCGCCAAACAGGATCGTTTCAATGGCTTCGGGAATACCGTGCCCCCGGATCTTGTCGGACCCGAAGCGCGCCATCAAACCCACGAGCAGGCTGCCGATAACCGGGATCGCGATCACCCACAGCCCAACCGCTGCATCGGTAATCTGAACATTCTCGGCAGAGAGGCGGCCAAACCAGAAGAGATTGGTGGCAATTGCGATGAGCTTGACCAGCACCCATGCCCCCAAGGCCCCGCCTGTGCCCACGACAATCGCCATCAGCGCGAGCAGGGGCATGCGCCAATCGACGCTGTGGTCTGCCAATTGATGATGTTCGACGGCGCGTGGCGGTGTAAGCGGCATGGAAACAATTGCACCCTGTCAAGCGGAGGGTGCGCGATTATATCGCATTGCGATATTTATCAACTGCGGAGCAACGGAAAAGCAATGAGCGAAAGGCAGCTGGAAGATGCGGACTATGTTGCCCTGGCGACATTTCGCCATGAAATCCGGCGATTTCAGGCTTTCAGCGAAGCGCGTGCGGCAGAAGTGGGTTTGACGCCCCAGCAACATCAGGCGCTGCTGGCCATTCGCGCCTCGGCTCCCGGTCAGGCTACTGTGGGATATGTCGCGGATCGCCTGATCCTCAAGCCGCACAGCGCAACCGGCCTCGTCGACCGGCTTGAATCCGTGGGTCTGGTGATACGCGAAGCGGCGGCGGACGACCGGCGGCGCGCCCTGCTGCGCCTTACGGAGAAAGCGTACCGCATCCTTGCCGAACTATCCGCCGTACACCGCACGGAAATTCAGCGCTTGCGGCCGCTGCTCTCCGATATCCTCGGGCTGTTTGACTGAACCAGCGCGCGAAATTTCACCTCGTCGCGGCAGTTGCCCTGTGGTTGCCAGAGAAACAATGAGCGCTCAGGGAATATAGCCAGCCCATTGATTTCATGTGGTGAGCCCTGCTGGGTTCGAACCAGCGACCTACTGATTAAAAGTCAGTTGCTCTACCGACTGAGCTAAGGGCCCGACCACGTGGCTGCCACTAGGGAGCGGATGGGGCTTGGTCAAGCGGGCAAAAAGCTGTTGCACCGTCAATCCGCCGATCGGATCACGCCAGCGCCGGGCAATTTTCACGGCGGGGGCCAGAACGAAGGCCCGCTGGCGAAAGGCCGGGTGCGGGATTGTCAGCGCAGGCGCGGAATATGCGCCGCCGCTCCACAGAACGATATCGAGGTCCAGCACACGGGCGCGCCAGCGCTGGCCCATCCGGCGGCGGCCGAACTGGCGTTCAATCTCCTGCAACCGGTCCAGCATCGCCTCGGGATCGAGCGGCGAGCTGACGATGCAAGCCGAATTGGCGAATCGCCGGTGCGAAGGACCGAGCGGCGCGGTTTCGACGATGGGGGCGGCACAGATCGTCTTAACCCCATCTCCGTTCAATGCGGCAAGGGCTGCCTGCAACACGCGGCGCGGCGCGCCATATCGCGGATGCCGCTGATTGGAACCGAGCGCGACGAGATAGAGCTGCGCGGCCAAACGCTCAGATATCCTGCGCGATCCGCCCGTAAAGCTGCGGCCGGCGATCGCGGAAGAAACCCATTCCGGCACGATGGGTGGCGGCACGGGCAAGATCGATTGTGGCGATCAGCACGCCGGTTTCCTCCGCCCCATATTCGCTCAGGAAATCGCCCCATTCATCGGCGATGAAGCTGTGGCCATAGAACCGCTGGCCTGCTTCATTGCCGATCCGGTTGGCAGCGATCACCGGCATGCAATTCGACACCGCATGGCCAAGCATCGCGCGCCGCCACATGCGGCTGGTGTCGAGATCGGCGTCATAAGGCTCGGAACCGATGGCCGTCGGATAGAAGAGCAGTTCCGCGCCCATCAGCGCCATCACGCGGGCACATTCGGGATACCATTGGTCCCAGCAGATTCCCACGCCTATGCGGGTGCCGCACACGTCCCACACCTTGAAGCCATCATTCCCCGGGCGAAAATAGTACTTTTCCTCGTACCCCGGCCCATCGGGAATATGGCTCTTACGGTAGGTCCCCATGATTGCGCCGTCAGGCCCGATCATCGCCAGCGTGTTGTAATAGTGGTGCCCGTCCCGCTCGAAAAAGCTGGTCGGGATCGCAACGTTCAGCCTGGCTGCCAAAGCCTGCATGGCGATGACGGAGGGATGTTCCGCCGTCGGGCGGGCCAGCGCGAAGAGCGCTTCATCCTCCACCTTGCAGAAATAGGGGCCGGAAAACAGTTCCGGCGGGAGAATGATCCGCGCGCCCTTTCCGGCTGCCTCTTCCACCAGCGCGGAAACGGCGGCGATGTTCGCCTGCTCGTCATCCGAGCCAAGAGCGAGCTGCAATGCGGCGACAGTGATTTCGGCCATGGGCGGCGCTTTATCAGGTCCGTTTGCGGAACAGAAGGGTCATCCGGTCGCTTTCGCCGATGGCCTTCAATTCCTGCCGTCCGGTGCGCAAAGTCGGCGGCAATTCCCACACTCCTTGCGGATAATCGGCCTTGTCGGCGAGGTTGGCGTTGATCTCGCTGGTGCCGACAAGGGCGAAACCCTGCGCCTCCACCAAACGAATCACATCGGCCTGGCGCAGATAGCCCTTGCTGCCATCGGCATAGGACGCGGGTGCATCGGGCCTGGAACGGTGTTGCTCTATCCCCAGAAGGCCATCGTCCTTGAGCAATCGGTGAATCACGCCCAGTTCCCGGTCCAGTATGCCCATGCGCATGATGTTGTGCATCATGCGGAACATCACCATCCTGTCCGCGGTTCCATAGA
>CAYXMY010000164.1:0-3481 GCA_964466155.1 uncultured Caenibius sp.
ACCTGGACCAGTTGCCCAAAGACCGCGATTTCACCGATGCGGCAGGCGTGCGGCTGGGCGCGAAATGGCGCGCGGTGGATGCCGCCGGGCTCTACGTTCCGGGTGGGCGCGCGGCCTATCCGTCCTCCCTGCTGATGAATGCCATTCCGGCCAAGGTCGCCGGGGTGGAACGGCTGGTGATCGCAACGCCGACGCCGGGCGGCGAAGTCAATTCGCTCGTCCTCGCCGCAGCGCACCTTGCCGGGGTGAACGAAATCTGGCGCGTGGGCGGGGCGCAGGCGATTGCCGCGCTGGCCTATGGCACCGGCCGGATCAGCCCAGTCGACGTCATCACCGGCCCCGGCAACGCGTGGGTGGCCGAAGCCAAGCGCCAGCTTTACGGCGTCGTCGGCATCGACATGGTGGCGGGGCCGAGCGAAATCCTCGTCATCGCCGATGGCCGGAACGATCCCGACTGGATCGCCGCCGACCTCTTGAGCCAGGCGGAACACGATCCGTCCTCGCAATCGATCCTCATCACCGACGATCCGCTATTCGGCGAACAGGTGGAAGACCGGATCGACGTGCAGTGCGCGATGCTTTCCACCGCCGCCGCCGCCCGCAAGAGCTGGGACGATCACGGGGTCATCATCACCGTGGCCGATCTGGCCGAAGCGCCGCGCCTCGCCAATGCGCTGGCCGCCGAACACGTCGAGATCGCGACCGACGATCCCGAAGCGCTGTTCGCTGAAATCCGCCACGCGGGCAGCGTGTTCCTTGGCCGCCATACGCCCGAAGCGGTGGGTGATTATGTCGCCGGACCCAATCACGTGCTGCCCACCGGCCGCCGCGCGCGCTTTGCCAGCGGCCTTTCCGTGCTCGATTTCATGAAGCGCACCAGCTTCATCGGCGTGAGCGAGGATGCCTTGCGCGCCATCGGCCCGGCCGCCGTCGCGCTGGCCGAAGCCGAAGGGCTGCCCGCCCATGCCCGCTCCGTACAGGAAAGATTGAAATGAACGCCCCCAACCCCAAGGCGCGCGCCCGTTCCGCGGCGCGCCTCGCAGCCGTGCAGGCGCTGTATCAGCGGCACATGGAAAACACCCCGCTGGCGCAGTTGCTGGACGAATTCCACCAGCACCGGCTCGGCGCGGAAGTGGATGGCGACCGGATGGCCGATGCCGAAGTCGTCTTCTTCGACGATATCGTGCGCGGCTACGATGCGCGGCACGAGGAAATCGACGCATTGGTGCAAGGCAAGCTGGCGCAAGGCTGGACACTGGCCCGGCTCGACAAGACGATGCTGCAGATCCTGCGTGCGGGCGCATACGAACTGCTCGCCCGCCCCGATGTGCCCACGGCCAGCGCAATCACCGAATATGTCGATGTGGCCCACGCCTTCTTCGACGAGCGGGAAGCCAAGTTCGTGAACGGCGTGCTGGACGCGGTGGCGAAAGCGGTCCGCTAAGCGCCCCCGCCCTTTCCCGGCGGCAAAAGCAATTTTCCTACAGGGCTGCGATTTGGCATAGGGGGCCATGCACCATGCCGACCGCCCTTTCTCTATCGTTGTTTTTTGCCCTGTTTCCGCGCGTTTCCGGGGTGGGAAGTTTGCATCCTTGAACCGTGTCAACTGTGTCAACTTGCCCCTCGCGGGACAGGCACCGGTGGGCCAGTCATGAACGAAGCCGCGTTCATCGCCGCCCTGCGCACCCTCACCCACGATCCCGCCGCGCGGGGGCTGGAGGACGATTGCGCGGTGCTAGATCTCGGCGGCGAGACGCTGGTCCTGACGTATGACGCGATGGCCGAAGGCGTCCATTTCCTGCCCGGGCAGGACCCGGCCGATGTGGCATGGAAGCTCGTCGCCACCAATCTCTCCGACCTTGCCGCCAAGGGGGCCGAACCGCTGGGGGTGCTGCTCGGCTACATGCTGGGGGCGGACGATGCGCGGTTCCTTGCCGGGCTGGAAGAAGCGCTCACCACCTTCGGCGTGCCCCTGCTCGGCGGGGATACGATTGGCGGCACGAACGGAGGTAGGGGGCCGCAAGTCCTCGGCCTCACCGCGCTGGGCCGGGCGACGCACCGCCCCGTCCCCGCCCGCAGCGGCGCGCAAGCGGGCGACACGCTCTATCTGACCGGCCCGGTGGGCGCGGCGATGATGGGGTTCGAAGCGCTGCGCGATGGCACGGGCGCGGACAGTGCAGCTTACCGCCGCCCCGTGCCGCTGCTTGCCGCGGGGCAGGCGCTCGCCCCCATGGTCCACGCGATGATGGATGTGTCGGACGGGCTGCTGCTCGACAGCTGGCGAATGGCACGGGCAAGCGGTGTGACCATTGCGCTCGATACCATGGCGGCCCCCATCGCCGCCCCGGAAAACCGGCGCCGGGATGCACTGTGCTGGGGGGACGATTACCAGTTGCTGTTCACCGCGCCGGGCGATGCCGCCCTGCCCCTGGTCTGCCATGCCGTGGGGCGGGTCCTGCCTGCGGGCGAGGCGCCGCTGCTGCTGGACGGAATGCCCATCGCCACGCCCGGCGGGCTGGGCTTCGAACATCGCGGCTCCGCATAAAAAGGGCCTGGATCGGCCATTTTCGCATACCGTTGTGCCCACAAGGTTTAGGCTTGCACCGCGCCCATGCGGCCTTAAGACTACGTGTCTCAATAAATATTCCGCAAAAAGTGGAAATAATCGAAATAGGAGGGGATCGCGTGGAGTTGGTAGTCATCGCAATTGTCCTGGGGCTGGTGGCCGTTCTTTACGGCTTCATCACCAGCCGGCAGGTGCTGGGCGCAAACGCCGGCAATGAAAAGATGCAGGAAATCGCGGCCGCTATTCAGGAAGGGGCGCAAGCTTATCTGAAGCGGCAATACACCACTATCGCCATTGTCGGCGTGGTGGTGGCCGTGATTATCGCCTTCACGCTGGGGCGCATTTCCGCCACCGGCTTCGTGATCGGGGCGATCCTGTCGGGCGTTGCCGGGTTCATCGGGATGAACATCTCGGTGCGCTCCAACGTGCGCACCGCTGCCGCGGCCCAGAGCGGGCTGCAGCAGGGCCTCACCCTTGCCTTCCGCGCGGGGGCGATCACCGGCATGCTGGTGGCGGGGCTCGCCCTGCTCGCGATTTCGGTGTTCTACTGGTATCTCACCGGCCCCGGCGGCTACACCGTCGGCGGTGACGATCGCACCGTGGTCGATGGCCTCGTCGCGCTCGCTTTCGGCGCCTCGCTGATCTCGATCTTCGCCCGTCTCGGCGGCGGAATCTTTACCAAGGCGGCCGATGTCGGCGCTGACCTTGTCGGCAAGGTCGAAGCGGGCATTCCCGAAGACGATCCACGCAACCCCGCCGTGATCGCGGACAATGTCGGCGACAATGTCGGTGACTGCGCCGGGATGGCAGCCGACCTGTTCGAAACCTATGTCGTCACCGTCGGCGCCACGATGGTGCTCACCGCGCTGCTGCTGAAAGGCGTGGGCGATCTTCTGCCCCACCTGATGGCGCTGC
>CAYXMY010000165.1:0-3412 GCA_964466155.1 uncultured Caenibius sp.
CGCCGAGAGTATCGACGGCTTCGTCGACTTCGGCAAGCCGTGGATCGACTTTTTCTGAAACATCATCGAGTTCCGCGCGGGCATCGGCATCCCACATGCCGTTTCCGATGGGCACGATCAGTTCGGTGGGGGCGTCGTCATGCTCATCCTCGATATCGCCGACGATCTCCTCCACCAGATCCTCGATCGTGATGATGCCGTCGACCCCGGAGTATTCGTCGACCACCACCGCCAGGTGAATCCGACGGCTGCGCATGTCGGCCAGCACGTCGAGCGCGCTGCGCGATTGCGGCACGTACAGCGGCTCGCGCATGAGCGCGGTCCAGTCCGCCGGGGCGGGCAGGCCCTTGGCGAGATAAGTGAAGACATCCTTCACATGGATCATGCCGATCACGGAATCGAGCGTGTCGCGATACACCGGCATGCGCGAATGGCCATGGTCGGCGAAACTGGCGACCAGTTCCTGCCAGGTGGCTTCGGCGGAAATCGCGACGATTTCACCGCGCGGGATCGCCACATCGTCGGCATCGTGTTCGCTGAAATGCAGCAGGTTGCGCAACATCTGCAACTCGGCCGCCGAAAGATCGCCTTTTTTGGAGCTTTCCGAGGGATCGCTGTATTCTTCCTCATGCTCGTCGATTGCCTCTTCGAGCTGGGCGCGCAGCGATTGGTCCCCAGGTTCGCCTTCGAAGAAACGCCGGATGACGCGCCACAGGCTGCGTCTACTGTCCGCGTCTCCCGTACCGCTATCGCCTTCCCTGTTATCGGGCACGGCCACTTTCATCTCCCTCAATAATGGTGGTCACCATATGGGTCGGC
This sequence comes from uncultured Caenibius sp., assembly GCA_964466155.1. Taxonomy (GTDB): domain Bacteria; phylum Pseudomonadota; class Alphaproteobacteria; order Sphingomonadales; family Sphingomonadaceae; genus Caenibius. The sequence continues at coordinate 820 of CAYXMY010000165.1, forward strand.
GATGCCCAGAAGCGCAAGCGTCTTTATCTCCAATTCTTCCATCGTGCGGGCATCTTCGGGCGAGGTTTCGTGATCGTGGCCCGCCAGATGGAGCAGGGCGTGGACGATCAGGTGCGCGGCGTGACGGTCCACGCCGATGGCCTTTTCCTCCGCCTCGCGCGCGCAGGTTTCCCACGCCAGTGCGATATCGCCCAGCATTTCAGGCGGGCCATCGGGCGCAAGCGCCAGCAGGCCATCCCGTTCCAGCATGGGGAAGGAGAGGACATTGGTCGGCTTGTCCTTGCCGCGCCATTCGCGATTGAGCATGTGCACTTCGGCATCGGAAGTGAACAGCAGGCTGGCCAGCAGGCGCGGATTGGCGAGCTCAGGCGCCGTTTGCTCCAGCGCTTCGGCGGCACGCTCCGCAAGATCGGCCCAATCGTGCGAATCGGGCCAGGGTTCTTCGATGTCGATTTCCAGATTCACTTCGCCGTTATCTCCGAGAATGCGGCCGGGCAGTGTCACGCGGGCGAGGCGGGGTAAAGAGGGTTTCGGGCCGTAAGCGTGACTGAGAGGGTGACACAGAACGGCCTGAAAGTACGCGTCCGGTCTGTTCCCTCCCATGCCTTTTGGCCATGGTGCCGCGTGACCCGGACGTGCTGGGGCAAGAGCCGTAAAAGCCTGGTATCGCTGGGCTGGCGGTTGATCCCGGCCAAGTGCCCGCGATATATCCGCATCCCATCGAAAGCAGGCATCGGCAGATCATCGAATGTGACTTTTCGCGCCGGTATCATATTACCGTGCCTTTCGCCCGTTCGGCCTAGGATATGCGCTGAAGGTGAATTTGCCCGGCGAGTGGGGCGGATGGGGCTGCGCTGCGTCATCCGGCAGGTTAGGGCAGATTTCGGCTATGTAGGAAAGCTTCTTTACCGGAGGAACGGTACCTGTTCGCTTTAGGCATAGTGTCATCCCCCTGCATGAAGATGACGAGAGGAGAGGCCACTCTCCCGGCTGTGAGATGGATACCGAATCAAATCCGCGACGACGCTTTGGGGTTGGCAGCTATGGGGTAGGCGGCTGTCGGAGCGTTTTTTTGAATATCGCTCTTTGTCAGGAAGGCTGCCGAAAAATGCAGTAGGCAGCACCGAACACGATGACAATGATGACATTCGCTATCAGTCGCCCTCGAAAGTTGTGCCGGAAAAACAGGAAGTCGGTTGCGACTATGGCGGCTGCCATTGCCATCACAAGCAGCATTGCCAACTTGCTCATCGGATAATCCTTTCGCGGCCTTTTACGCAGAATGCCATGAATAGCTTCTGATCAGCGGAAGCTTTTGGCTGGACGCTGACATTTTCGGCGCTCGCTCATCGTCGGCAGCAGAAGCACTGCCAAATCCTGCCTGTTACCCGCATCGAGCGGGATTGCCTTGATAGGTTCACGACCTGGAATTGATTTTCTTTGATCGTGGGATATTGAATATCCTGCTTGGTCGACAGCTTGACCTGTAGCGCGTTGCGCCGACGAGCGGCGTGGCATCGAAAGCGATGGGGAACTCCATGCCTTTTCTTGCATTCTTGGCCGCCGCCGCTGCGGCAACGCTCGTTCCCGAGGCGGTTGCGACGCCAACGATCCCAGCGGAGGGCACTCAAGGCTTTGTGCGCATCCCGGCGTCTGAGCTTAAGTGGATCGAGTGGCCAGGCTCTCATGGCGCAAAGTCTGCGGTGGTGCTGGGCGATCCGAGCAAGCCTGGCGTTTACATTATTCGGCAAAAGTTCCCGCCGTATTGGATGGATACGCCGCATTGGCATTCGGCTGATCGCTACGTCACGGTTCTAGAGGGCGTCTGGTATACCGGAACGGGATCCTTCGACATGAAGAAGGCTGTCGCGTTGCCGGCAGGCAGCGTGATGGTTCATCCGCATGATGGCGTTCATTGGGACGGCTCAGGAGATAGCAACGGAACCATCGTCGAAGTCATTGGCATGGGGCCGGTCACCAATACATTTGTCGACCCCAAGGCGGAGGTCTGGATCAACGTCGCGCGCCCATGAAGGCGGAGATGGTTTTCTCGCATCGCAGGGCGATGCGCCGGAAGCGTTTGAGTTTGTTGAAGAAGCATTCGACCTGATGGCGCTCTTTACAGAGGCGCCAGTCGATCGGTGGTTTGCCGGTCCCTTTCAGACCTGCCCCGGAATCTAGGGCCTTCGCCGTCGATCCCCGCCCGATCTCGGCTCGGGTACGATACAGGGCGACGGGGCCTTCAAGTGCTGCAAGAATCCCCATTGCACGGCATCTATCCACACCGCCATTTTGCTTTTTCGCGCCCCTAAGCGTCCTTCCCTTCGTAAGCCTCGACGATCCGGCCCACTATGGGGTGGCGCACCACGTCGGCGACGGTGAAGCGGGTGACGGCGATGCCTTCCACGCCTTCCAGCCGCGCGACCGCATCGGCCAGACCGCTCATCCGGTCGCCACCGGGAATGTCGACCTGCTTCGGATCGCCGCAGACCACCATGCGGCTGTTCTGGCCGAAGCGGGTGAGGAACATCTTCATCTGTTCGGGCGTGGTGTTCTGCGCTTCGTCGAGAATGACGAAGGCATCGGCCAGCGT
>CAYXMY010000166.1:0-3363 GCA_964466155.1 uncultured Caenibius sp.
CGCCGGTCGATGGCGGCACGCTGGGCCGCGGCACCACCGGCGCGCGGCGCGATGCATCAGGCCGGGGCGGTGCAGCATCCCCGCCGCGCGGGGCTGGGCCGCCCGGCCTGCCGCCATCGCCCAGCGCATCCTTCACCAGTTCGCCAATTCCGCCCAACGTGCCGATCAGGTTGGACGCTTCCACCGGGAACAGGATCGTCTTGGCATTGGGCGACGTGGCGAATTGCGACACCGCTTCGGTGTATTTCTGCGCCACGAAGTAATTGATCGCCTGGCTGCCCGATTCGGCAATCGCCGCGCTGACCATCTGCGTCGCGCGGGCTTCCGCCTCCGCTTCGCGCTCACGCGCTTCGGCATCGCGGAAAGCCGCTTCCCGCCGCCCTTCCGCCGAGAGGATCTGCGCCTGCTTTTCCCCTTCGGCGCGCAGGATTTCGGACGCGCGCAAGCCTTCCGCTTCAAGAATCTGGGCGCGCTTTTCACGCTCCGCCTTCATCTGCCGGGCCATGGCGTTGGAAATGTCCGCCGGCGGGCGGATATCCTTGATCTCGACCCGGGTGATCTTCACGCCCCACGGCGATGTCGCATGGTCCACCACGGACAGCAGACGCGCGTTGATCTCGTCGCGCTTGGAGAGGGTTTCGTCCAGATCCATCGAGCCCATCACGGTGCGCAGGTTGGTGGTGGTAAGCTGCATGATCGCGATATAGAGGCTCGACACCTCGTAAGCCGCCTTGCCCGCATCGAGCACCTGAAAGAACACCACCGCATCGACGCCGACCATCGCATTGTCACGAGTGATGATTTCCTGGCCTGGAATATCCAGCACCTGTTCCATCATGTTCACCTTGTGCCCCACGCGGTCCACGAAGGGGATGATGAGGTGCAAGCCCGGCTCCGCCGAAAGGGTGAACTTGCCCAGCCGCTCAATGGTATAGACGTACCCTTGCCGGACGACGCGAACACCCATGACCAAGAAGCACACCACCACGACAACGAGTGCTATCAAGACACCAGGCATTTCGCTCTCCTTCCCATTGCAGACCCTGCACCGTAACCCGGCAAAGCCCTGTCGGGAACCCGATATGCGTTTCCGGCCGCGCGGGGGTGACACTAAACGGCCCGAAAGTGCGGCCGCTTTTCCATCGGCACCGCCCACCGTTGACCCGCCCCAGGGAGTGTCTGCCTCCCACACAGCGGCCCGTGGACACCCCCGAAAGCGCGGTATTGCGGGGTTTTGCGCCCGACGGAACCAAATGCTCCCCGTCCCGCCCACCCCGGATCGCAGCGCCACGCCCGAGCATGGACGCGGCAGGAAGTGTGACTTTCCGGCACGGTATTATTTTACCGTTCCGATGCGTATTTTTGCCTGATTGGCAGCTGGCGCATGCTCCCCATCCCGCCCCGTTTCTGCGGAAGCGAAGGATGCGGGAAAGGCATTGGCCGGGACTGCGCTGCGTCATCCCGCAGGTTAAGCCAGATTCGATGCGTGTAGGAAAGACTTTGGCGCCTTCTGCTTCCACCCGAAAGCTTCCGGATCGGGCAGCCCGGACGATCGAACACGGCATTTATCGCCGCTTAGTCCGCTCTATCCGCTCGCGTTTCGCGGAAAGGGGGGATAATCCCACCCTCCTATGTCGCGCAAAACCACTTCCCGTTTTTTCGGCCGCTTCGACACGGCGGTGCTCCGTGCGCGATTTGCCGCAGTCATCGGCGCCATCTTGCTCAGCCTCGTCGCGATCACTTTCGCGCGAGGCGGGGAACTGGCGCAGCGCATGTTTCTGGGCCTGTACCGCGAGCATTCCTGGATTGCGGCGTTGCTAACACCATGTGTGTTTGTGGTGGTCGTTTTCATCACGCGAAGGCACTTTCCCGAAGCGCGCGGGTCCGGCATTCCGCAAGTCATGGCGGCGGGGCATCACCCGGCACAGGGCGGCAACGGCCCCCTGATCTCGCTGAAAACCGCCGCTGCGAAATATATCGGCACTATCGCCATGCTGGCAGCCGGCGGCTCGGTCGGGCGCGAAGGGCCCACGGTCCAGATCAGCGCGGCAATCATCGCCGCCGTCCATCGCGCGCTCCGCGTGCCGATCACGGCCGGGGTCATCATTGCCGGGGGTGCGGCAGGCGTGGCGGCCGCCTTCAACACCCCGCTGGCGGGCGTGGCTTTCGCCATCGAGGAATTGGCCGCCGCTTTCGAACAGCGGGTGGCGGTTTTCGTCATGGCGGCCGTGATGATCTCCGGCTTGGTCAGCCTCGGTCTCGATGGCGATTATGTCTATTTCGGCGTGGTGACGCAGAGCCTGTCGCTCCGCACAATGGTGCTCGCCGCGCCTCTGGCCGGGGTATTGGGCGGAGTGGCAGGCGGCCTGTTCGCGCGAGCATTGGTGGCCCTGGCATGGTCCCGCCGCCCCGCGATCAGGGCGATACGCCGGTATCCGATCTGGCTGGCGCTAGGCTGCGGGATTGTGGTTTCGCTGACCGGCTTGCTCAGCAACGGCATGAGCTGGGGAACCGGCTATGAAACGACCCGGGCGTTGCTATCGGGGGAGGCGGTGCCGCTGACCTTCGGCCCCGGCAAGTTTCTGGCGACGCTGGCGACCGCGCTCAGCGGCGCGCCGGGCGGTATCTTCGCCCCATCGCTATCGGTCGGGGCCGGGCTGGGCCAGATGGTTGCGCAGATATTCCCCGCCGATGCTTCCGGCGCAATCGTGCTGCTGGGCATGGTCGGCTATTTCACCGGAGTGGTGCGGGCGCCCCTCACCGCCGTCATTATCATGATGGAAATGACGGCCAATCGCACCATGATCCTGCCGCTGTTCGCGACCGCCCTCATCGCCGATTGGGTAAGCGCCGCGATCTGCCCACAAAAGCTCTATCACGCCTTGTCCCGCCAGTTCTGATAGACGGCAGCACCCGCCCCGCAATAGTAAAACCGGCACGGAAGGAGCAACGATATGAACATCCCCGATCCGGAGGATATCGCCTGCTGGCAGAGGCTGGACGAACGGACCACCACTTCGGGCCTCTTACGCCGGGAGGATGTTGCGCGGCTGGCCGCCATCGGCGTGCGGCATGTCATCAATCTGGCGCTTGACGATCATCCTCACGCTCTGACCGGAGAAGCCGCTTTGATGGACGAGACGGGGATTGCCTACGCGCATATCCCCGTGCCGTTCGGCGCGCCCGAGGAAGCGCACTATGCGGCCTTTCGCGAGGCCTACGAAACAACACGCGGCCCGGTTCACGTGCACTGCATCGCCAACTGGCGGGTTTCGGCGTTTTTCTACCGCTATAATCGGGAGGTCCGGGGCCTGCCCGAAGAGGCAGCTCGCGCGATCATGGCCCGGCAGTGGGAACCGGAGA
>CAYXMY010000167.1:0-3323 GCA_964466155.1 uncultured Caenibius sp.
CCTGCTCTTGCTGATCGCCGTGGTGACGGTGCTGGGCGCGGTGGCGGGCAGCCATGGGCTGTCGATCTGATCGCCACCGATTGCGGGCCGCAGCGATCACAAGTTTTGCGCTCAGCCCGCAAAAACATTCGTTTGTGCGCGCAGGGCAATTCCCTCAGCATCCTGGCCGGGCCGCCATAGTGATATAATCTGGTTCGAAGGCTGTCCCGGTCGGAAGAGGATGCCGGATGAAGGGGCAGCGATCGAGAGGATCGTCCGCGCGTGTTTCCCGCGTGTGGTATGGCGCGGCGTGGATGGTCATTATGGCGGCCGCACTCTATGGCCTCTATTGCCTGTGCGAATATCGCATCATGGCTGAAGAACAGGCAATGCTGCTGGCTTTCGTTGCGGTGCCGGTGGTGGGCTTCCTGCTTTCGGGGGCGGGGCAGGATCGCTCGCAAGCCTGGGAAAGCACCCCCGGCGCCAACGATGAGCCTGACGGCTTGTAAAGCTTTAACCGCTGCTAGAGAAACTTCGCCTGACTTCCCTCCGGTCTTGCAGATGCGCGCGCCTATATTTCAGTGCAAAATTTTTGCATGCTGCAAGCAAAATTTCGATCTATATTTGTGGTGCGAAGCCTATTAGGCGGCGCATCCAAACCTTGGGGGTGAATGCCCACGATCGCTGCCGGTCGTGACAGTTCCCGTTGTGTCACGGGTGCCAGAGATGACGGTTACACTCGCAGGCCCGCAGCGGCTGCCATTTCCCGCGCTGCATGTCGATCCGCAAAAACTCCTTTTTTCCCTCAGCAGCCTGATCGCCGCGGCGATCACTCTTGCAATTGCCTTTTCCGCCAGCCTGCCCCGGCCCTGGTGGGCGCTGTTGACGGTCTATGTCACAGCACAGCCCATGGCTGGCGCTTTCCGGCCGAAAGTGCTCTACCGTCTCGGCGGGATCGCCATCGGGGCTGCGGTTACCATCCTGGCGGTTCCGAACCTTCAGAACTCCCCCGAACTGCTGATCCTGTGCCTGGCCGGGTGGACGGGATTTTGCATTTACCTGGCCGTTTTGGATCGCACCCCGCGCGCCTTTCTGTTCCAGATGGCGGCGTTCAGTTCCGCGGTGATGAGCTTTCCCTATCTCGACGATCCGGGAAATGTCTTCGATACCACCGTCGCGCGTGTGCAGGAGATGACCGTCGCCATCCTGTGCGTGACGACCGTCCATGCCCTGCTACAGCCGTGGAGCGCCACCCCGGTCATCCGTGCCCGCGCGCAGTCGTTCCTTGGCCACGCCCGGCGCTGGGCGGCCGAAGCGCTCGGCAGCCAGCATACGCGGCTGGAAAACGAGCATCGCCGCCTGCTGGCCGCCGATGTGACCGAACTGGGGATGATCGCCATCCATCTGCCGTTCGATCAGCGCTGGGCGCCGGTGACGAGGCGGCGGGTGATGGCCTTGCAGCAACAGCTTGCCAACATTCTCCCGCTGGCATCGGCGGCGGCGAACCGCCTCGATCTGCTGCGGGAACGATCCGCGCTTTCGCCGGAACTGACTGTGCTGCTGGACGATATCGCGGACTGGCTGGTGCGGGAGGACAGCCGTCTGGAACAGGTGATGCCGCTTGTGCGCCGGTGCGAAGCCGTGGCGCAGGATGCGGAAGCGCGGCGCGACTGGACTTCGCTGCTGACCGCAAGCGCCTGCATCCGCATCGGCGAATTCCTTTCCGCATTGGCGGCAAGCCGCAGGCTGGCCGACAGAATCGGGACCGGGGGCAGGCCCACTTCCCGAACCGTGTCCGCAGCCGCGCCTTTTTCTCTGGCGCGCGATCATGGGGTGGCGGCGCTTGCAGGTTTCGCGACCGCGACCGCGATCGTCCTTTATTGCGCGGTCTGGATACTGCTCGCCTGGCCGAACGGTTCGGCGACGGCGGCCTTTGCCGCGATCATCACATGTTCCTTCGCCGCGCAGGACGATCCGGCCCCGGTGATCGGCCGCTATCTGATCGCCACACTGAAAACCTTTCCGCTGGCGGCGCTTTATCTTTTCGTCATCCTGCCGCGTGTCGACGGGTACGAAATGCTCATTGTCACGCTGGCCCCCGCCTTGCTGTGGATGGGCTATATTCAGGCCGATCCCAAACGCTCGCCCGAAGCTCTGCCGATGTTTTCCTGCTTCATCGTCGCCATGGGCTTTCTGGCGCGGTTTCAGGCCGATTTCGCGGTGTTCATCAACACCGGGCTGGCGCAAGTCGGCGGCATTGTCGCCACGCTTGCCGTCACCAAGATGTTCCGTTCGGCCAATGTCCTGTGGACGGCGCGCCGCATCCTGCGATCCAATTGGGGGGAACTGGCACGGCTGGCCGACATTCGCCAGCCCTTCGCGCCGCAGCATTGGACAGCCATGGCGGTGGACCGGCTGGGGCAGGTCGCGGCGCGCATGGCCATCGCGCGGCCGGGGGACGATCTCCATGCGGCGGACGGGCTGGCCGATCTGCGTATCGGGCGCAACATCATTCCGCTTCGCCGGGCATTGCCCCATGTGCCCCATGACGTGCGCCACCGGTTCGGCGCGGTGCTGGCCAATCTGACGAACTTCTACACGCTCCGCTGGCGGAACGGGCAGGCGGAAACGCCGCCGGACACTCTGCTTGCGGCAATAGATCAAGCCTTGAACGCGCTTCTGGAATTGCCGATGGACGATTTTCGGCGCGCGGCGCTGCGTGCGCTGGTCGGCATGCGGTGCAACCTTTTTCCCGCTGCCGGTCCCTTGCTGCTGGAGGCTGCGGCGTGATCGAGGAAATCCATCTGCTGGGCGTCTATATGCCGGCAGCGCTGGTCTGGGGTGTGCTGGCGGTGCTGCTTGTCTATCTGCTGCGCATACCGCTTCAGCGCCTGCCGCTCTATCGTCTGCTTTGGCATCCAAGCCTGCTGGAACTCGCCTTGTTCGTCCTGCTCTGGTGGGGGCTTAGCGCCTTTGCCGACACCTTCCTCTCTTCATGGCTCGCTCCCTGATTATGCTGCATCGACAAAATCTCGTTCGCTCACTCGCCACGTTGCTCGTCATTCTCGTCATTCTTGGCGGGATATATGCGCTTTGGCTGCGTTATCAGGTCGAACCTGTCACCCGCGATGGCAAGGTGCGCGCGGATATGGTGCCGGTGGCCGCCGATGTGGGCGGTCTCGTCACCGAGGTCCGCGTCAGCGACAACCAGCCGGTGAAGGCAGGCGATATTCTCTTCGTCATCGACCGCCCGCGCTATCGGCTGGCGCTGGAGCAGGCCTCCGCCAATCTGGCGAGCCAGGAGGCGGCGCTGGCGCAGGCGATTCGGGAAGACCGGCGCAACC
>CAYXMY010000168.1:0-3221 GCA_964466155.1 uncultured Caenibius sp.
GAAACACCTCGCGCCGCGTCTGTTTCTTCTTCACCGCAAAACTCAGACTGGCAAGCGTTGTCGCGAGTTGTTCTCCGCGATGAACAAAGGCGGTGATGTCGCTTTCGAGAATGTCGAATGGTTCAACGGCGGTTTGTTCGATGATGACACTGTGCTCCGCCTTGAAAGCGACGACCTGAAAATCTTGCTTGCCGCGTGCGTGCTCGACTGGTCGAGCATTGAGCCCTCCATCTTTGGCACCCTGTTTGAGCGCGGCTTAGACCCAAGCAAGCGCGCACAGTTGGGCGCGCACTACACCGACCCCGCCACCATCATGAAGATTGTGCGGCCTGTTGTCGTCGAACCGTGGCTACGCGAATGGGAAGCCGAAAAGGCCGAGTTGTCGAAGGCGCTGGCCCGCGCACATAAAACGGTATCGAAGGCCGCGCTTACGCGCTTTAACCAGTTTCTTGAACGCCTGCGCGGTTTCACCGTGCTCGACCCCGCGTGCGGCTCCGGAAACTTCCTGTATCTTGCCCTGCGCGCGCTCAAAGACATCGAAAAGCGCGTCTTGCTGGAAGGCGAGGCGTTGGGCTTAGGCCGTCAGTTCCCCGGAGTCGGTCCCAAAAGTGTCAAGGGTATCGAGAAAAACGAATACGCGGCAGAACTTGCGAGGATCACCATCTGGATTGGCGAAATCCAGTGGATGATCCAGAACGGCTATGGCGCAAAGCGAAACCCAATACTTCAACGACTCGACCAGATTGAGAGCCGCGATGCCCTTTTGACCGAAGAGGCGACAGAAGCCCCGTGGCCTCACGCCGATGCTGTCATCGGCAATCCCCCGTTTCTTGGCGACAAAAAAATGGCGGGGGAACTCGGCTCGGAGTATGTCGCCTTACTGCGCGAAACCTACGCCGGTCGCGTGCCCGGCGCGGCTGACTTGGTTTGCTACTGGTTCGAGAAGGCGAACGACGCCGTGCGCGCGGGCGCGGTCAAGCGGGCGGGCCTAGTCGCTACCAATAGCATACGCGGCGGGCGTAATCGCGAAGTGCTCGCGCATATCGCGGATACCTCGCATATTTTCGACGCGTGGAGCGATGAAGAATGGGTAAATGAAGGCGCGGCAGTTCGTGTGTCGCTGGTGTGCTTCGGCAATAGCGACCAATCCGCACGACTTGACGGCGCAATCGTCGTTGAAATCTTCGCCGACCTCACCGCACGCACAGCGAACGGAGGCGTTGACCTCACCCGTTCGAAGAAGTTGGCAGAGAACGCGGGGCGGTGTTTCGTCGGGTATCAGAAAACCGGCGATTTCGACATCGACGCCACGCTCGCTCGCGCCTTCCTTCACGACGCGGGCAACCCGAATGGAAGAAGCAACGCGGACATTGTTGTCCCTTACTGGAACGGCATAGACGCGACAAGGCGCCCGCGCGATATGTGGATAATCGACACGGGCGCGGAGATGTCAGAGAAAGCCGCCGCCGAGTATGCGGCCCCGTTCGCCTATCTCGAAAAGCATGTCAAACCGGCCCGCCTCAATAGCCCCGTGAAGGACGAAAGCGCGCGCAATGCGCTCGCCACGACTTGGTGGAGATTGTGGCGGGCACGCCCCGACTTGCGGGCAGCGTGGGCGGGAATGTCGAGAGTGATAGCAACGCCCGAAGTAGCGAAGCACCGCGTTTTTGTCTGGATACCCAGACCCGCCGCGCCTGACAAAAACCTCATGGTTACGGCGCGCGATGACGACACGACTTTCGGCGTTCTTCAATCGCACATGCACGGAGTTTGGGCGCTTCGCATGGGGACAAGTCTTGAAGACCGGCCACGCTACACGCCAACCACGACCTTCGAAACCTTCCCGTTCCCCGAAGGACTGACGCCGAACATTCCGGCGGAAAAGTATAAAAATGACCCGCGAGCGCAGCGCATAGCAGCCGCAGCGCGTGCGCTGGTAGGAGCCCGCGACCGTTGGCTCAATCCGCCGGAATGGGTTGACCGAGTGCCCGAAGTGGTCGCCGGTTTCCCCGACCGGATTATTGCCAAGCCCGAACACGCCGCCGACTTGAAGAAACGCACGCTTACGAATCTCTACAATGCGCGCCCGGCGTGGCTCGACAACCTGCACCGGGAACTGGATGTAGCAGTAGCGGCAGCCTACAGCTGGGAGTGGCCGCTATCCGACGATGAAATCCTGCGCCGCTTGTTAGAACTGAACCAAACCCGCAGCGGCGCGTAGACTACTTGCCGGAATCTTGTGGCTTAGCCGTTGTTGCCGGGGCAGGTGCTGCGGGAGTTGCGGCCGCTGGAGCAGGTGCGCCGGGGGCTGGCGTGCTTGCTGCGGGCTGCTGCTGGAGGTTCCCAACACGATTAAAACTCTTGCCAAGGTCTGCACCCTGTAGAGCGCTTGCTCGATTGAAACTTTCGCGCAGTTCTACCGGCGCGGAGGTCAGATTCTTAGTTTCATTTGTCACGCTACTCTCCTTCTTGAGAAATGAACCTATAGCGACAGAAATGCCAATGATGGCCGTGAATGCGGCGCCTGCACCAAACGCTGACATAGCCGCAAAATCAAGCTTTTCAAGCCATGGGTCCGATTTCGGTGCGGTTTTGGCTAGCGTTTGCTCAATGTGAGTCCGGTTGTGCTGAAAGATCAACAGGACGGCAACGAGGCTTACCAAGAAGCACAGTATGGCTGTGACATAGCAGACGAGGAGGCAAACGCATCCCTTTATCGCGCTCAGCAGTGTCAACAGTAGTCCGATGCCGCCAGCGGATAGCGTGAGCACGCTCTTATCCCGCTCTAGCGAAGTGTTATACCAAGCGTTGACGCTCGCCGCATGAAACTGGATATCTTTTTGCTGCTCTAACTCATCCGGAGACATAGACCTGACCCCACCCCTTTGACCCCACCGTATGGGACTGCATCGCGCGCTACGACCGCACGGAAAAGACCTGACCCCACCCCTTTGACCCCACCGTATGGGGTGCGCCTGATAGTCCTGGCTGTGGATGCGCGGCGTCAAGCCGCTTCGACGGTCCACGGCTTCCCTGATCAATGGTATAGCGTCAGGACAGCCCGGTTTGGTATCATTATGGGCAGGGCACTTCCTTGGGCACGATTTTTTCGGGTGTTCGAGTGTGCGCCGTGATAGTGGCGCGGGTTGCGGCAGGTAGCAGGAATGTCCCGTCCACTCCGCCACAAATCAAACAAAGGCGCCGCGAGGCGCCTTTGTTTT
>CAYXMY010000169.1:0-3204 GCA_964466155.1 uncultured Caenibius sp.
GCCAGGAACAGTTCGAGCACGTCGATGAAGTTGGTGCCGTTGACCGGATCGCCGCCGATGCCGACCGCGGTGGTCTGGCCGAGGCCGATGTTGGTGGTCTGGAACACGGCTTCATAGGTGAGCGTGCCCGAGCGGCTGACCACGCCGACCGAACCCTTCTTGAAGATCGAGCCCGGCATGATGCCGATCTTGCATTCGTTCGGGGTGAGGACGCCGGGGCAGTTCGGGCCGATCAGGCGCGACTTCGAACCCTGCAGGGCGCGCTTCACGCGGACCATGTCCAGCACCGGGATGCCTTCGGTGATCGCCACGATCAGTTCCATTTCCGCGTCGATCGCTTCGAGGATCGAATCGGCCGCGAACGGCGGCGGAACGTAGATGCACGAAGCAGTGGCGCCCGTGGCGGCCTTGGCTTCGGCGACGGTGTTGAAGTTGGGCAGGCCGATGTGGGTCGTGCCGCCCTTGCCGGGGGTCACGCCGCCGACCATCTGCGTGCCGTAAGCCAGCGCCTGTTCGGTGTGGAAAGTGCCGGTGGCACCGGTCATCCCCTGGGTGATGACCTTGGTATTCTTGTTGACGAGAATGGACATGGTAACTCCTGGAAGGAAAGAGGTCAGCCGAGCGAGCTGTCGATGTTCTTGCAGGCGTCGAGCAGTTCCTTGACCGCATCGACCGAGACCTGGAAATTCGCCTTGGCTTCGCCGTCGAGCGCGATTTCGATGACCTTTTCGACGCCGTTCGCGCCGATCTGCACCGGAACGCCGACATAGAGGCCGTTCACGCCGTATTCGCCGTCAACATAGGCGGCGCAGGGCAGGATGCGCTTCTGGTCGTTGAGATAGGCTTCCGCCATGGCGATGCCCGAAGCGGCCGGGGCGTAGAAGGCCGACCCGGTCTTAAGCAGGCCGACGATTTCGCCGCCGCCCGAACGGGTGCGCTGCACGATGGCATCGATGCGTTCCTGCGTGGACAGGCCCATCTTGACCAGATCGGGAACGGGGATGCCGTTGACGGTCGAATATTCGACCACCGGCACCATGGTGTCGCCGTGGCCGCCGAGCACGAACGTGTTCACGTCGCGGATCGAGACGCCGAATTCCCAGGCGAGGAAAGTGCTGAAACGCGCCGAATCGAGCACGCCAGCCATGCCGACGACCTTGTTGTGCGGCAGGCCGGAGAATTCGCGCAGCGCCCACACCATCGCGTCGAGCGGGTTGGTGATGCAGATTACGAAAGCGTTGGGGGCGTGGTTCTTGATCCCTTCGCCGACCGACTTCATGACGGAAAGGTTGATGCCCAGCAGATCGTCGCGGCTCATGCCCGGCTTGCGGGCGACACCGGCGGTGACGATAATCACGTCCGCGCCTTCGATGTCCTTGTAATCGTTGGTGCCGGTGATGTTGGCATCGAACCCTTCGACCGGGCCGCACTGCGACAGGTCGAGCGCCTTGCCCTGCGGCACGCCTTCGACGACGTCGAACAGGACGATGTCGCCCAGTTCCTTCTGGGCAGCGAGGTGGGCGAGAGTGCCGCCGATATTACCGGCGCCGATGAGGGCGATTTTCTTGCGAGCCATGATGAGTGGATTTCCTTCCCGTTTGGAGGACATTTCTGGCATTCTGGGCAAGCCACACCACAGGGCGGCGGCGCCCGGCTAACTTGGGCTGCCCTAGGCCGGTCCGCACCCTATTGCAACCGCCAAAAACCGGGCTTGTGCAACTATTTATGATAATGGTTCGCAAGATCTTTAAGGTGTCGGTACGGCGCTCGTAAGCATCGTTTCGCCCTTGTTTCAGAGAGCTGCGCCTGGCGGGATTCGTCAGTTGGGGTGAGGTGGGCGATTATGCCCCGCGCAATGCGGGCGAGGGTCGGTGCGAGGCAGGGGAGCGGAAGGCGAATCGCCCGCGGCGCCTTCAGAGCGCGGCCTGTTTGGGCACGCTGTCGATATCGCGTTCGCGGGCGAGCAGCATCATGGCGAGATAGTCGGGCACGGCGCGGCTGAAATAGTAGCCCTGGCCCAGATTGCATCCGGCATCGCGCACGGCGCTGACCTGTTCGACCGTTTCCAGCCCTTCGGCGACGATATCCATTTCCAGCGTCGAGCCCATCTTGGCCACTGCGCGGATGATCGCCTCGCTCTTGCGGCCAACATTCGGGCCGGACACGAAGCTGCGGTCGACCTTGATCTTCTTGAACGGGAACTTGTTGATGTAGCCCAGCGAGGAGAAGCCGGTGCCGAAATCGTCGAGCGCGAAGCGCACGCCCATGGCCGTCAGATCGTCGAGGAAGCGGGTGGTGGTCTCGTCATCGCCGAGGAAGACGCTTTCGGTTACTTCCAGTTCGAGCCGCGACGGCGAAAGCCCCGCTTCACGCAGGGCGTTCTGGATGCCGAGCGCCGCACCCGGCGCACGGATCTGCACGGGGGAGAGGTTGACCGCGACGGTGATATCTTCCGGCCACTGCGCGCAGGCCTTGCATGCCTGCGTCGTGATCCAGTTGCCCAGCGTGATGATGACCCCGGTTTCTTCCGCCACTGGAATGAACTCGTCCGGGCGCAGTTCGCCCTTTTCCGGGTGGAACCAGCGCACCAGCGCTTCGAAGGTCTTGATCCGGCCGGTTTCGAGATCGATGATCGGCTGGAAGAAGATCGACAGTTCGTCGCGCTGGATCGCGGCGCGCAGTTCGGCTTCGATTTCGCGGCGGCGCACCAGCTCGCGCGTCATCGAGGCATCGAAGAAGCTGATCCGGTTCCCGCCCGCGACTTTGGCATGATAAAGCGCGAGATCGGCGCTCTGCATGAGAGCGGGCATGTCGTGGGCATCGTCCGGCAGAAGCGCGACACCCAGCGATCCCCCGACCGTCAGCCGTTCGCCATTGATGCGGAACGGGCGGCTGATTTCATCCAGCACGTGTTCGGCGATACGTTCGGCATCGCTGCGCCGGTCCACCTCGCAGGCGATGATGAATTCATCCCCGCCGAACCGCGCCACCGCCGCCTTGTCCGGGGTCTGGGCGTTCAGGCGTCCGGCGATTTCGGCCAGCACCCGGTCGCCCACCGGATGGCCGAGCGTGTCGTTCACTTCCTTGAAACGGTCGAGATCGATCCACAGCAGCATCAACTGGCGATTGGCGGGCAATGCCTCGATCATCCGGTCGACCTGATGATCGAGCCCCGCGCGGTTGGCGAGGCCGGTGACCACGTCG
>CAYXMY010000170.1:0-3150 GCA_964466155.1 uncultured Caenibius sp.
GCCTTGCCGCTGCCCGATAAATCGCGACATCCCATCGGGATTGGGCCGACTGCCAAGATAATCTGATTAAACAACTGACATAGAAGAGTCTGAATATGGGATTGAAAGGCGTTAACCGGATCATGATTGCGGTGCATGACCTTGAGCGGGGCAAGAAGCTCTACGAGGAATTGCTCGGCGCCACTTTTATGGATGCCCATTGGACGGGTGAACCGTTCGGTATCCATGTCGCCATCGCGTGGGATGCTGGCATCGAACTGTGCGCGCCCATGCCTGGCCGGGAAACGGACAGTGCGGTATCGGCGTTTCTGGCGGCTCGGGGTGAAGGCATCATGAGCATATTTTTTGGCGTCAGCGACGGTGAAGCAGCGCTCGAGCGCAGTGCTGCTGCTGGCTACACATGCTCCCACGCCCTTGATTATACGCAGGCTGAAATCGATGAGCATCTCGGCGGTCTTTTTAACCGATATCAGGAGTTTAACATTGATTCCGGACAGCGCTGCGGTTTTGCCGTCAGTTTGGCGCGCATTGAGGAGAAGACTTCCCGGATAGGGTGACGCGTTCTGGCGCGCATTTGCCGGTGACTATTCCGATGCCAAGTGGCGTGCTGGTTGAACATAGGGATGAGCGTGTTTCTGACAGATTGTCCGCGCGCTCGATCTACGCGGCACGGTACAGTACTGATCGCTTTGTCCAGATGGGGCAGTCCGAAGCGACCAATAAGGCGCTGCTGGATTTTAGGTTGGGGGGATCTGCTCGGCTTTGTTGCTCAAAAGCGGACTGTCAGGATACGCCAACATTGCGGACGCTTGCGACGAGGCTGAATGTGGTGCACCAAAGCATGGTGATGAAACCTGTTGTGCTATTTATCGGAGCAGCAGCAACGCTTTGGGCGACGGTAGTAGCATGTGCTGAAACCGCGCATCAAAGCGTGGCAGGGCATCAATTTGAAGTCCCCAAGGATCATCTATTTAGCGCGAGGATCGCGTGGCTTCCTGCTCCCAAGAGTGACAGCTTTACCTTTCTTTTTGAACCGAACCCCGATCCGGATCGAATCCCAAGACACAGTGTCTTGGTTCAACCGCTGAAAGGTCTCTGTAATGGCAGCCAATCTGAGATAATGCGCGTCGCATGCGGCGCAGAACGCCCGCTTGTGGATGCATCACCTGAATACGAACGACGACCAAACGAACTTGGTTCGTGGTCTTCGGATTTATTTATCGTGCAACGAGATGCTCGGAATGAGCCTGTAAGGCGGCAACAGGTCGCCTACTGTCAGTTATTCGAACCTAACCCGGCAAGACCTAAACCCATGAACCTCTGCACCACTTTGTGGGGTTACAAAGGGATGCTACTTCAGTTGGATTTCGAGGAGACTGAAGTTAACCGACTGCAGGAAATGAAAGCGCAGGCTATGCGCATGTTGGATAGCTGGGAGGTCCGCTAACTCAACTTTTCCGCCAAAATGGGCGTTCTGGACAAGTCGAGGTTGCGGTCGTTTTCCAACCCCGCTCAGGCTGAGCGGATGGGGTGAGGCTGGGTTCTGTCCACCCCTCCGCGTGGGGCGTGGAGACGTAGCCTAATATCGCCTGTCAGACTCCGAACCCGGCGGAAATAAACGCCACCAGCCGGGCGAGCAGGCCGTCGCGGTCGTCGGGGGTGCAGTTGCCGTCGGACAGCAGGGCGAGCCGTTCGTAATCGGCCGCGCTGTTGTGGTGCAGCACGCCGAGGGCGAAATGCAGCCGCCAGAGGATATCCTCACGGGTAAGGCCGGGCAGGACATCGGCCAGCGCTTCGGCGAAGCGGCGCAGGTGGCGCACGTCGGTGCGGATGATTTCGCGCACTTCGGCCGGGCCTTCGCGCCGGGCGCGGTTGAGATAGGTCAGCGCGGTGCGCCGCTCGCCGCTGCTCCACAGCGTGGGCGGTTCGATCAGCGCCCGCAGGATGCCGCGCGCGCTGGGCGGCTTTTCGGCCAAGGCCGCGCGCAGCATCGCCTGCCGCTCCTGGTTCAGTTCGCCCGCACGGGTGCGGAACACTTCCATCAGCAATTCGTGCTTGGAGCGGTAGTGATAGTTGATCGCACCGAGATTGACCCCGGCGCGCGCCGTGATGTCGCGCGAGGAGACCGCTTCGAAGCCGCGTTCGGCCACCAGCTCTTCCGCCGCGAGGAAGATGCGCATCCGCGGACTGGCATCGTTCGGCAGGTTTTCCGTTGTTTTATCGGATTTTATGGCCTTGCTTGCAGTCATCGATGCTCCCTGGCGGCAAAATCGGTGGTTGACACGACTCGCCCTTTGTCCAAACAAGTGTTTGGTACGAACGTTGGGAATGTCAATGAAAGCTGTAATCTGCCGCGAATTCGCCCCCGTCGACGCACTGGAAATCGGCGCTTTCACCGCGCCCGCCGTGGCGCCGGGCGCGTTGCTGATCGATGTGCAGGCCGCCGGGGTGAACTTCCCCGACGGGCTGATGGTGCAGGGCAAATACCAGACCAAGCCGCCTGTGCCCTTCGTGCCGGGCAGCGAACTGGGCGGTGTCGTGCGCGCGGTGGGCGAAGGTGTCAGCGGCTTTGCCGTGGGCGACCGGATCGTGGCGTTCAGCGGCACCGGCGGCTTTGCGGAGCAGGCGGTGGTCCCCGCGCCGCAGGCGTTCCCGCTGCCGCCGGAAGCGGACATGGTGATCGCTTCGGGCATGCTCATCACTTACGGCACGTCCTATCACGCGTTGAAGGATCGGGCGGCGCTCAAGCCCGGCGAAACCCTGCTGGTGCTGGGTGCGGCGGGCGGGGTCGGTCTCGCGGCGGTGGAACTCGGCGCGCTGATGGGCGCGCGGGTGATCGCGGCGGCATCGACCGATGAGAAGCTGGCCTTGGCGCGCGAATACGGCGCGGCCGAAACGATCAACTATGCGACCGAGGATTTCCGCGAACGGATCAAGGAACTGACCGGCGGCAAGGGCGTGGACGTGGTGTACGATCCTGTGGGCGGCGATCTGACAGTGCCCGCGATCAAGTCCCTCGCCTGGTATGGGCGGCTCTTGGTGGTCGGGTTTGCCGCCGGGCAGATTCCGCAGATCCCCGCCAACCTTCTGCTGCTCAAGAGCGCATCGGCGGTGGTCGTGCTGTGGGGCAACTCGCTGCGCGCACATCCC
>CAYXMY010000171.1:0-3143 GCA_964466155.1 uncultured Caenibius sp.
ACCTCGGTCGGGTGGTTCACACGGCGCCAGGCGATGTCGGTGACGTGCAGCAGGCCGTCGATGCCGCCGAGATCGACGAACGCACCGTAATCGGTGATGTTCTTCACGACGCCGTCGATCACCTGGCCTTCGCTCAGCTTGTCGATCAGTTCGCTGCGCTGTTCGGCGCGGGTTTCTTCCAGCACCGCGCGGCGCGAAACGACGATGTTGCCGCGGCGGCGATCCATCTTGAGGATCTGGAACGGCTGCGGCATGTCCATCAGCGGGCCGACGTCGCGGACCGGGCGGATATCGACCTGCGAGCCGGGGAGGAACGCCACGGCGCCATCGAGGTCGACCGTGAAGCCGCCCTTGACGCGGCCGAAGATGCGGCCTTCGACGCGCTTGCCTTCGCCGAATTCGTTTTCGAGCTTGTCCCACGCGGCTTCGCGGCGGGCGCGGTCGCGGCTGAGCATGGCTTCGCCATCGGCGTTTTCGACGCGATCGACGAACACTTCGACTTCATCGCCGACGTTCAGTTCGTGGGGCTGGTCGCCGTGGGTGAATTCGCGCAGGGCCACGCGGCCTTCGCTCTTGAGGCCAACGTCGATGATGACGTTGCCGTTCTCGATGGCGGTGATGGTGCCCTTGACGACGCGGCCTTCGAAGCCGCCATCGTCGGCGCCGCCGAGCTGTTCATCGAGGAGTTTCGCGAAATCGTCGCGAGTAGGGTTTGCCGTAGAGGCCATGTATCAGGTTCCTGACTAACGATTTTCCGGCCAGGCGGTTGTTTCCGCCGGTCTTTTCTCCGCCGTGGCACCATGCCTTGGCGGGCCAAAGGGCCGAACTGCCACAGCGGCCGAATGCCATCCGTGGCGTCCCGTCACCTTATATCCGGCGAAAGGACTGGCGGCGCTTATGGGAAGACCGGCGTAAAAGCAATGAAAATGCGGCATGCGGAGCGGGAAAGGCGTCACCCTTTCCCGCCGGAATGAGGCGTTCAGGCGGAGAGGGTATGTGCCAGACGCCGCATCGCCAAAGACAGCACTACAAGGAAGCTGCCGCGAAACAGGAAGCTGATCCCGACAATCGCCGCCAGATAGAGCAGGCTGCTGGCCGGATCGGCCAGGAGGAGGATCGCCCCCAGAACGACATCGACAATGCCGAGAAACAGCCGCCAGCCCCGGTTGAAAGCGATCCTGATGGCGGTCACGATCTGGAAAACGCCCGAAACCGCAAGCCAGAAGCCGAGCGCCCAGACCAGCGACCATGCCCCGCTGAGCGGCATGACCAGCACTACGATCCCCGCGAGAATGGCCAGCACGCCGAGCAGGATTTCCACCCAGCGGTGATGCTGGACCACGCCGGAAATGCCGGAAACTAGCGCGAAGACGCCGTAGACGATCAGCAGTGCGCCGAACAGGATACCGGTGGCGAAGCCCGTGGCGATGGGATTGTAGAGGGCAAGAATGCCGATCAGCATGACGAGGATGCCATAAGCAAGAACCCAGCCCCACGATGAACCGGGGGCGGGCAGGCGCATGGAATTGGTGTTGGTCATCGGTGTGCCCCTTCCTGTTTCCGCATGGGGTACCTTCCTTGCGGGAACCGAGATGCTGTGCCCGAAAAAATCTCCGGCATTCCGATTAACACCTATGCCGGGCGCTCGTTCCCGGGGCAATCGCGCAGCGCTGCGATGAAGGCGTCGGCTGCGCGTCCGGGGCGGCGGCCACGGTGAGTCAGCATCGTGAAATCGCGCTGTGGCAAGTGCCAATCGAGCCTGCGGATCGATCCTGCGGCGACGCGCGGCGCGGCGGCGAGATCGGAAACCGCCGCAATTGTTGCGCCCGCTTCCACCGCTTCGAGAGCGGCGCCGTTGGACGGCAGTTCCAGGCAGATGCGCAGATCGGCAAGGGCAAGGCCCGACTGGGCGAGGCCTGCCATCGCATGATCGCGCGTGCCGGAACCACGCTCGCGCATGATCCAACTGGCGGCCTGCAAATCGGCCACGGTGGGCGGGCGTCGGGTGAGCGGATGCCCGGTGGCGGCATAGAGGCCGATCTGGTCTCCCCCGATCACGCTGCGCGCCAGCAGGTCTTCCTCCACTTCGGCTTCGACGAAGCCGATATCCGCCTCGCCATGCATCACCAGAGCGGCGGTTTGCGTGGAATTGCCGACGGCGAGCGAAAGAGCGATCTGGGGGAACCGGATGGCGAACCGGGCCATGCGGCGGGGCAGCCAGTATGTGGCGAGCGTCTGGCTGGCGGCGATCCGTACGCTGCCCCGTGCGAGGCTGGACAAGTCATCGAGCAGCCGCCCTGCTTCGGCGGTGCGGGCCAGCACGGCGCGTGCTTCGGGCAGGAACAGGCGCCCGGCCTCGGTCAGTTCGAGGCGGCGCCCGACCCGGTCGAACAGCCGTGTCGCATGGCGCTGTTCGAGCGCGGCGATGGCGGCGCTGACCGAAGGTTGCGTCAGGTGCAGCCGCTCCGCGGCGCGCGTCATGTTGAGCGTTTCCGCGACGACGACAAAGGCATGCAACTGATCAAGCGTCATATCGATAGAAATAAGCTATCGAAAATACAAAATCAATCGATTGGATTTGTGAATGGGTGGGGCGCACATAGTGCGGCATGACACGCCCGCTCGACACGATCCGCGAAACCTTGCCCGGCCTTGCCCTGTGCGCCTTGGTCGCGGGGCTTGCGGTTCTGCTCGAACGCCTGGAAGTCCTCGCCACCGGCAGGCCCTGGCTTGAAGCGCTGGTGATCGCGATTGCGCTGGGGGCGGCGATCCGCACGCTTTGGCCCCTGCCTGCCGGGCTGGAGCCCGGTATCCGCTGCGCCGCCAAGACCGTGCTGGAACTGGCGGTGATCGCGATGGGGGCGACAATCAGCTTCGGTGCCATCCTCGATGCCGGATTGCCATTGATGGCGGCGATTGTGGTGACGGTGGCCGGTGCGATTGGGGCCAGCTTCCTGCTGGGGCGGCTGCTTGGCCTGCCGGGCAAGATGGCGCTGCTGGTGGCCTGCGGTAACGCCATTTGCGGCAATTCCGCGATTGCCGCGGTCGCCCCGGTGATCGATGCCGATAGCGACGATGTGGCGACTTCGATTGCCTTTACCGCCGTCCTCGGGATCGCGGTGGTGATCGCGTTGCCCTTCATC
>CAYXMY010000172.1:0-3039 GCA_964466155.1 uncultured Caenibius sp.
GGTGGTTTCGGTCGATTATCGCCTTGCGCCCGAACACGCTTTCCCGGCGGCGGTGGACGATGCGCTCACCGCCGTGCGCTGGGTGGCGGAAAACGGCGCGCAATACGGGCTGGACACAGCGCGGATGATGCTGGCGGGCGACAGCGCGGGCGGCACGCTTGCCACCGTCACCGCCGCGCGCATCCGCGATGAAGGTGGGCCGGCCATTGCGCACCAGTTGCTGATCTATCCAGGCACCGACATGGTCACCGAATTTCCTTCGGCCCGCGAATTCGGCGAAGGCTATTTCCTCGACCGCGATTTTTCGGAACTGTGCCTCAATGCCTATCTGCCTGACCCGGCGGATCGGGCGCACCCCTGGGCCTCGCCATCGCGGGCGGCCGATCTGTCCGGTTTGCCTGCCGCCACGATCATGACCGCCGAATGCGATCCCTTGCGCGATGGTGGCAGGCTCTATGCGCGCCAGTTGCAGGACGCAGGCATCGCTGCCGAATATATCGAATATCCGGGCGTCTTCCACGGCTTCGTCAGCATGTTCGGCACCATTGCCGAAGCCGATCAGGCGGTGGAGAAGGCGGGCGAAGTGATCCGGCGGACTTTCGCCTGACGCGCGGCTGCGCGCCGTTCCCATAAAGCGGCTGTTGCGCTTTTTCCTTCTTGCTGAAAACTTGCCAAAGCCCGTACCGGCCGATCTCCGCCACATTCCGCTTGACGGCATGGGGTGACTGATGTTGGACTCGGGTCTGGTTTTTTAACCCTTGCTGCCGAGGATCGCTGGCAGCAAGGGTTGATGTGACAAGCAGTTGATAAGCAGGAACAAGATATGGCGATGACCGCAGGCAGCGCACCGACCCCGGAATTCGAGGAGGTCATGAAGCGGACCGATGGCGGCCATTCCTACTTCGGGCGGCTGGCCGGAATGCAGGTCGTGCGCAAGGCGCCCGGCGAAGCCTGGGCGACGCTGCCCTATCGTCCTGAATTCGTCGGCTATGCCGATACGGGGGTGCTGCACGGCGGAGTGGTGACGACGCTGCTCGATGAAACTTGCGGCATGGCGGTACAACTGGCGCTCGACGGGCGCACGCCCATCGCCACGCTCGACCTCAGGATCGATTACCAGCGCGCTTCCACGCCGGGCATGGAACTGAAAGCCCATGCGATGTGCTACAGCATCACCCGTTCCATCGCGTTCGTCCGGGCGACGGCGTACGAGGATGACGAAAGCAATCCCGTGGCCACTGCCACCGGCTGCTTCATGATCAATTCCACCAAGATGGATGCGGCGAAGGCCGATCTTTCGGACTTTCAGGAGCTTGTTTCGCTCGAAACGCCGGACGATCCGACGAGCCCCTTTGCGGTCAGCCCTTTTGCCCGTTGCCTGGGCATCGACGCGCTGGAGCCGGGGATCGCGATCATGCGCTTTTCCAAGCGGATCATCGGCAACGCTTATCTGCCCGCGATCCATGGCGGGCTGATCGGGGCGTTTCTCGAAACCGCCGCCATGCATAAGATGCGGCAGCAACTGGAAGTGATGGCGCAGCCCAAGCCGATTGGCCTCACGATCAATTACCTGCGTTCCGGCCGTCCGGTCGACACTTACGCCAGCGTGTCCATCGTCCGGCAGGGGCGGCGGATCGTGGCGTTCGAAGCGCGTGCGTGGCAGGACGATCCAACCAGGCCGATCGCTTCGGCCTATGGCCACTTCATGCTGCGGCAGGTGCCGGAGGGTGAGGAGGGGTAACGCCCCCCACCATCAGCCTCACACCATTTCGGCGATCTCCAGCGCGCCTGCGGGGCGGGCTTCGCCGATGCGGATTTCGCGGCCATCCACGCGGGCTTGATAGACCGGGGCCTTGGCGCGCGGGTTGTAGAATTGCTGATACCATACCCGCACTTTGCCGAACGGGCCGTCGCATGACACCTGCATGATGCTGATCGCCGGGCGCTTGTTCATCCAGATTTCAACATCCTGCGCCAGCGCGTCGCGGCTCGCCTCCTGATAGGCGCGGGCCATGGCCAGTTCCTCGGCCGTGGGCTGCTTGTCCGAAATCTTCACCATCAGCCCGTGGTGCATGCGGATCACCCCGTCTTCCACCGGAGTATGCGCAATCACCATGACGGAGGGATGCTGCCCGCCCAGCCGCGCTTGAAGGATGGCCGGGCCGGTATAGAAGGCTTCGCTGCTGAGCACGGCATCGGGATCGTTGTCCACCAGCGTGCGGTGCCCGGCCCAGAAGCTCTGGCTCACCTTGGTGCCAGCGAATTCGTTGTCGAAATAGATCAGGTTGCGGCTGCCGTGGATCGGGGACATGTGGCCGATATCGGCCATGTTATCGACGATTTCCGTGGGATGCGTGGCCAGCTGCCCGAAATCGTCGAGCTGCCAGCGGACCCAGCCCTGATCGCCCATGTCCCATTCGGCAAAGGGGGGTAGGGCAATGTCCGGCTCGCCCCCTTCCTCATCGAACCACATCCAGACGATCCCGCCACGCTCTTCCACCTGCCAGGTTTTGAGCCGTGCGGCCTTGGGGATCACGCAGGGGCCATAAGGGATATCGTCGCACTGCCCGTCGGGGCCGAAGCGCCAGCCGTGGAACGGGCAACGGATCGCTTCGCCTTCCACCTGTTCCCCGTCGCGCACGATGTAGGAAGTGCTGTTTTTTGCCAGATGCGCGCCTGCGTGGGGGCAATAGGCATCGACCAGATAGGGGCGCCCGCTTTCCCCGCGATAGAGCACGAAATCGCGCGCAAAATAACGCAGCGGCAATGGCTTGTCCGCCAATTCATCTGCGCGGGCGATCATGAACCAGCCGCGCGGGAACGTGTGCGGGCCGAGGCTGTAATCTGCTGTCTGTGCCATGGTGCTTCTCTCCGCCTGGGCCTGTGCCGCTGGGTCTTTGCCGGTCAGAAAAGGGGTTTGATATCGTATTGGCTGGTGGGGATCACATCGATCCGCCGATAATCGATGAAACGATGGCAGCTTTCCATCATCGCATCGTAATGGCGCTTGTGCCGCGCGGCATCGCCCACCGCATCGTA
>CAYXMY010000173.1:0-3016 GCA_964466155.1 uncultured Caenibius sp.
GGGGCAGGGGAGGGGGCCGCCGCTTCATCCTCGTCTTCCGCCAGCAGACCGGCGAGATAATCTTTTTGCGATCTGGCCATTACGCGATCTCCGTCCGTTCCTGAAAGATCGGGGAACATATGATGAACATACCGATGTAGGAAAGTGTTTTATCCATTAACCACCAATTCCTCGTCCACGCGTTCCACCCGGCCCCAGCCCTGCCGCACGAGCTGTTCGATCTGGCCGAGCGATTCGTCGAGATTGGCCCTGCAGCGCTTGTGCGTGCGTGCGGTGCCGATGGGCTTGTCCAGTTCATAGACTGTCATCATCCGCATGGCCGCGTGGCTGATTTCGGCGCTTTCCAGAATCGGCACGGGCAGCAGGGCAGGGCCGAAAGTCTGTTCCATGATCGTGCGCACCATCGCATGGCTGGGATCGTTGCCGTCGAACTTGGAACAGATCAGCCGGACGAACCCGTAATCGACCGCGATGCCCGCCGCCGTAAGCTGGTCGAGCACTTGCTCCATCATCGACAGGAATTGCACGGTGGAGCAGAAATCGGGCGTGGTCGCCGCCAGCGGCACCAGCAGCGCGTTGGCCGCCTGCATCACCGCCAGCGAAATCGTGCCGAGGGCAGGGGGGGGATCGAGGATGACCACATCATAATCGCGCGCCAGATCCATCAACCCCTGTTTCAACTTGCGGAACCGCGCCGCCAGCACCGATTGCCCATCGGAGCCTGCCGCCGCCAGTTCGTATTCCACATCGAAGAGTTCCAGGTTCGACGGGATCAGGTCGACATTGGGCCAGGGGGTGCGCTTCACCGCATAGAGCAGATCGGCCTGCGTCGGATCAATCGAGAGATAGGGATAGAGCGTTTCTTCCCGGGTGATGTTGAAATGCGGATTGAAGCCGAACAGCGTGGTGGTGGTGGCCTGGCTGTCGCAATCGACCACCAGCACGCGATAGCCCTTGACCGCGAAGGAATGCGCCAGGTGCGTTGTCACCGTGCTTTTGCCGACGCCGCCCTTGAAGTTCTGCACCGCGATCACCGCGGGCACGTCCAGCGGCGCGCGGCGAGGGGATGCGCCCAGCACATCGCGCATGTTGAGCAGATCCTGCACGCTGTAGCCCAGGCGGCGGCCGTTCTCCCCGGCGGGGGGAGGGGGGAGGCGGCCATCGTCTTCCGCCATGCGGATGCGGTTGGTGGAACAGTCGAGCAGCGCCGCGGCTTCGGCGATGCCGAACCGGACGTTGAGCCCCTTGCGGCTTTCTGGCAGGAACGCCTTGCGGCGCAACCGTTCGATCATCCGTTCCCCTGCCTGGGCAAGGTCGCCGATCTGGGTGGCGATGGCCTGGTCGATCATTGACCGCATTGCCTCCGTGATGAGGGAGTGTTGAAGCTGTTGCTTGCAGTTCGTATCGGAAAAGCTTCAAACGGGCAATCACATGCGTGAAAAAGCTCATTTGCTTCCGATGAGGGGATGGGGGCGAGGCAAGACCGGCGTGCCCGGCAGCGGGGCTGCCGTGCCTGCTCCGTTGGGTTGATAATAAGTGTTATGTTAAAAATAGCCCGTACATGGCTGACGGGAAGATGCGGTTCCGGCGTTCGCCAGCGGGCATCCTGCGGATCGGGTTCGCGGCGCGGAATGCGCCATTCGGGCGCGCTGCGGCCCGTTTCCGGATTGGTGCCGGAACGAACCTATTTTCCCGCTCGATCCGGTGCGAAAGCTGTATGAAGCGGCAGGAAGACGGCAAATCAAGAGGGGGTATGGCCATGGCGGGCTTCGTGCGGGACATTCTGACGACGCTGTCCTACGAACCGCGCGTGGCCGATCATCCCGCCCTGGGGGCGGACTTGTCCCGGCTCGATGAACGGCTTGCCGGGTTCGTTCAGGGCGGCGCGCGCGGGCGCGATACCATTTCGATCCGGCCCCGCGATTGCACCGTGTGGGATGGCAATCCGCGCGATGTCCCGCGCCTCACGGCGGAAAGCTGCCGTTCGCTGATCGAATCCATCGCGCAGGAAGACGGCAACCGCATTCCCGCGCTGGTGCGGCTCAACCCGCCGGGTGCGGAACAGCCCTATGAACTGCTGGTCGGCAGCAGGCGGCGGTTCGCGATCGACTGGCTCAATCACAACGGCCGCCCCGAAATCCGCCTCAACGCCCTGATCGTCGATCTCAGCGACGAGGAAGCCTTCCGCCTCGCCGATATCGAAAACCGCGAACGGCAGGACATCACCGAGCTGGATCGCGCGCGCAGCTATCAGAACGCGGTCGACCGTTTCTATGGCGGGGTGCAGTCGCGCATGGCCGAAGCGCTCAACCTTTCGAACAGCCAGTTGAGCCGCCTGCTCGCGCTGGCGCAGATGCCGGACGAAGTGGTCAATGCCTTCGCCACGCGCGATGAATTGCGCGTGCGCCATTCGGAAGTGCTGACCCCGCTGCTGCGCAAGCCCGATCAGCGCGAGCGGGTGCTGGCTGCCGCGCGGGCCATCGGCGCGGAGCAGGAACATCTGGCCGCGGCGGGCGAGCGGCTGATCCCGACCGCGAACGTGCTGCAACAACTGAAAGAAGCGGGCACTGCCGGCGCGCCGCGCGCGGGGCGCGAATGGCCGATTCTGATCGCGGGGGAAAAGATCGGGCGGATCAAGCCCGGCCGTGAAGGACTGGCGGTGGAACTGACCGTTGCGGGAGAGGCCGATCTGGACGATCTGCTGGCCCGCCTGCGGATCGCGATTCAGGAAAGCCGCGATCTGCACATGCCCGCTGCCGCCACCCGCGAATCGGCCTGAACCCCTTTCCCTGAACGGCGGAATCATGCCCGCGCGGGGTGCGCGGCATGGGCATCTGTATGCCCCGTTGGCGGGCGGAAGCGCCTTCTTGTGCCCTCGGGCGAGTCACAATTGCTCCCGCACTGGTCCCATTGGGCGGTGGGGGTTGTTGCGTGTTTGGGGTGGGGTTTTCCGGCGGAAAGCCGGGCTTTCCCGTAACCGTTCCGGCCTTTGCGTGCGGGAGAGGGGGCTTTTGCG
>CAYXMY010000174.1:0-2924 GCA_964466155.1 uncultured Caenibius sp.
TCGGCTTCATTCAGCGTGAAGATGGTGGCGAAGACGTGTTCGTCCACATCAGCGCTGTCGAACGCGCCGGGCTGGAAGGTCTGGCGGAAGGCCAGATGCTGGAATTCAATCTCGTCGATCGCGGCGGCAAGATTTCGGCTGCGGATCTACAGGTCGTCGGGGATGTCATCCCCGTGCAGCAGCGCACCGAGGCCCCCCAGCGCCAGCTTACCGGCGAACGCGCCACGGGAACGGTGAAGTTCTTCAATGCGATGAAGGGCTTCGGCTTCATCACGCGTGACGATGGACAGGCCGATGCCTTCGTCCATATCAGCGCCGTGGAACGCTCGGGCCTTCGCGAACTCAACGAAGGCGATCGTCTCGAATTCGATCTCGAAGTCGATCGACGCGGCAAGCATTCCGCCGTGAACCTCGTTCCGCTGAACAGCTGACCATAGCTGAACGCGAGGGCCGCGGTCGGAATATTTGACCGGCGGCCCATAGCGTCATAAACGACCTTATGCGGCGGCCCTTCACGGGGCCGCCTTTCTTCTTTCTGGTGCGGCGTTTCCATGCCGCTGCAATTTCGAGGAGCCCGATCGATGGCGATCGAACCGCTGATGCCTGTCTATCCCCGGTGCGACGTGCGGCCCGTGCGTGGTGAACACTGCCACCTTGTCAGCGAAGACGGACGCCGCTTCCTCGATTTCGCGGCCGGTATCGCGGTCAATATCCTCGGCCATTCGCATCCCGGCCTGATCGGCGCGATCCAGCAGCAGGCCGCCACGCTGATGCACGTCTCCAACCTCTACGGCAGCCCGCAGGGTGAACGGCTCGCCCAGCGGCTGGTCGATCTGACCTTTGCCGATACGGTGTTCTTCACCAATTCCGGGGCCGAAGCGGTGGAATGCGCGATCAAGACCGCGCGCGCCTATCATCAGCATGTCGGTAATGACGACAAGTACGAGCTGATCACCTTCAACAATGCCTTCCATGGCCGCACCATGGGCACGATCAGCGCATCGAATCAGGACAAGATGCATAAGGGCTTCCTGCCCCTGCTGCCCGGCTTCAAATATGTCGAATTCGACAATCTGGATGCGGTCAAGGCAGCCATTGGCCCCAATACCGCGGGTTTTCTGCTCGAACCGATCCAGGGCGAAGGCGGCATCCGCGTCGCTTCGGATGAATTCATGCGCGGGTTGCGCACGCTGGCGGACGAACACGATCTGATGCTCGTCCTCGACGAAGTGCAGACGGGGGTTGCCCGCACCGGCCATTTCTACGCCTATGAGCATTATGGGCTCGAACCCGATATCCTTGCCACGGCAAAGGGGATCGGCGGCGGTTTCCCGCTCGGCGCCTGTCTCGCCACCGAAAAGGCCACGCGTGGCATGGTGTTCGGTACGCATGGATCGACGTATGGCGGCAATCCGCTCGCCATGGCGGCGGGCAATGCCGTGCTCGATGCCGTCGCAAATGACGAATTCCTGAGCCAGGTCCGCGAAAAGGGCGAACGGATCAAGAGCCGGCTGGAACAGTTCATCGGCAATTATCCCGACCTGTTCGAACTAGTGCGCGGCCACGGCCTGATGCTGGGCCTGAGAATGAAAGCGCATGCGGAAGCCCGCACTTTCGTGGCGCATCTGCGCGACAATCACGGGTTGCTGACCGTTTCCGCCGGGGAAAACACCGTCCGGCTGGTTCCGCCACTGGTGATCGGCGATGCCGAAATCGACGAATTCTTCGAGCGCCTGTCCGCTGGCGCCGCCAGCTTCACCGTGCCGGAGGCTGCGTGATGATCCGTCACTTCCTCGATCTCAACGATGCCGGCGGGGACGCGCTGGCGGCGATGATCAACGATGCGATCGACCGGAAGGCCGCACGCGCCGGGCGCCCCAAAGGCGCGGCGGACGATGATGCCCCGCTCGCGGGCCGCGTCCTCGCGATGATCTTTGAAAAGAACTCCACCCGCACCCGAGTCAGCTTCGATATGGCCATGCGCCAGCTTGGCGGCAGCGCGATTGTCATGGAATCGGGCGCCACCCAGTTGGGCCGCGGGGAATCGATTGCCGATACGGCCCGTGTGCTTTCGCGCATGGTGGACGCAATCATGATCCGTACCGACGATCACGCCAAGATCGAGGAAATGGCCCGCCACGCCACTGTGCCGGTGATTAACGGGCTGACCGACCGTTCGCACCCGTGCCAGATCGTTGCCGATCTGCTGACCGTGGTCGAACAGCGCAAACCCCTGCCCGGCCTGGAAGTCGCCTGGCTGGGCGATGGCAACAATGTGCTGCATTCGATTCTGGAAGCCGCGGGGTTGATGAAATTCAACGTCCGTGTCGGCACCCCGGCGGGATATGAACCGGATGCCCAGTTCATCGCCTTCGCCCGCGATAACGGTGCACAGGTCACGCTGACCAACGATCCCGCTGAAGCCGCGCGAAACGCCGACGTGGTGGTGACGGACACCTGGGTTTCGATGGGCCAGGCCCACGCCGATCAGAAGATCGCTGCGATGATGCCGTTTCAGGTCAACGATGCGCTGATGGCCCAGGCCAAGGCGGATGCGATTTTCCTGCACTGCCTGCCCGCCCACATCGGCGAGGAAGTGACCGAAAGCGTGTTCGAAAGCCCCGCCTCAGTCGTATTCGATGAAGCCGAAAACCGCATTCACGGGCAAAAATCCGTGCTATTGTGGTGCTTTGGCGCAATCTGAACACCCGCCCGCCTTTCTTTCACACAATGCGACCCCATATGTTCGGGCCATGACCGAAACACACGAAACTTTCGCCGACCGATTGCTCGCCTTCACTTTGCCGCAGCGCCACGTTCGCGGCCGCCTCGTGCGGCTCGATCCCGTGCTGCATACGATCCTGTCGGCGCACGATTATCCGGAACCGATCCGCCATCTTCTGGCGGAAGCGCTGGTCATGACC
>CAYXMY010000175.1:0-2896 GCA_964466155.1 uncultured Caenibius sp.
ACGACGATAACGGCGAGATCAGCGAGGAAACCGCCGGTCCGTCGTACAAGGAAGACGACGATATCGAGGAAGAGGAAGAAAATTCCGAGGATGAAGACGGCGAAGGCAGCACCCGGCGCCGGGAAGAAGAGGATGAGGATGACAACACCCTCTCCCTCGCCCAGATGGAAGCGGCGCTGAAGCCCGAAGCGCTGGAAAAATTCGACCGCATCACCAAGCTCTTCCGCAAGTTCGAGAAAATTCAGACCGAACGCGTCGAAGCCCTGGGCCGTGGGGATGAATTCCCCGCCGCCAAGGAAAAGCAGTACGAGAAACTGCGCGAAGAACTGACCGCCGAAGTCGAAAGCGTGAAATTCCACGCCACCAAGATCGAATTCCTGGTCGACAACCTCTATGCTTTCAACCGTCGTTTGACGACGCTGGGCGGGCAGATGCTGCGCCTTGCCGAACGGCACAAGGTGCCGCGCAAGGACTTCCTCGATTCCTACATCGGCCACGAACTGGACGATGGCTGGCTCCAGTCCAACGCCAAGAAGGACAAGAAGTGGGCCGCCTTCGCCGAGAACGAGGCTGATCCGGTCGAACGTATCCGCGCCGAAATCGCCGATATCGCCGGCCAGACAGGCATGAGCCTCAACGAATTCCGCCGGATCGTGAACATGGTCCAGAAGGGCGAACGCGAAGCGCGCATCGCCAAGAAGGAAATGGTCGAGGCGAACCTGCGCCTGGTGATCTCGATTGCCAAGAAATATACCAATCGCGGCCTGCAATTCCTCGATCTCATTCAGGAAGGCAACATCGGCCTGATGAAGGCGGTCGACAAGTTCGAATACCGCCGCGGCTACAAGTTCAGCACTTATGCCACATGGTGGATCCGGCAGGCGATCACCCGCTCGATTGCCGATCAGGCACGCACGATCCGTATCCCGGTCCACATGATCGAAACGATCAACAAGCTGGTCCGCACGAGCCGCCAGTTCCTGCACGAACAGGGCCGCGAGCCGACCCCGGAAGAAATGGCCGAGCGCCTTTCCATGCCGCTGGAAAAGGTTCGCAAGGTGATGAAAATCGCCAAGGAACCGATCAGCCTCGAAACCCCCATCGGGGACGAGGAAGATTCGCACCTCGGCGATTTCATCGAGGACAAGAACGCGATCATCCCGGTGGATGCAGCCATTCAGGCCAATCTCAAGGAAACGGTCACCCGTGTCCTGGCCAGCCTCACCCCGCGTGAGGAACGCGTGCTGCGCATGCGTTTCGGCATCGGCATGAACACCGATCACACGCTGGAAGAAGTCGGCCAGCAGTTCTCGGTGACGCGCGAACGCATCCGCCAGATCGAGGCCAAGGCGCTGCGCAAGCTCAAGCACCCGAGCCGCAGCCGCAAGATGCGATCCTTCCTCGATCAGTAAGCCAATTTTTCCAGACTGGGCGCGCGAACCGGAAACGGTTTGCGCGCCTTGCCGTTCTTGACCGGGCAGATCGACCACTCTATCAGGCCCGTGTTCGCGTAACTGACGAGACAGGCGGAGCACCGCCGTGAAGCGCGAATTGCCGTTGCCGCTCGTCTGGGCACTCTCAAACTCTGGCTTGGAGGAGTGCCGTGCGCGAATCATCGCCGATTAACGAACACTGGCCTTGGCGGGTCTCCACGCCTAAGGGCTCTCCTGCCGATTCCATTTCTTCTTACAGGTGAAATCAAGGTGCGCATCGCCATCGCTTCCGATCATGCAGCCGTCGATCTCAAGGCTGAACTGCGTGAATATCTGATCGAACAGGGGCACGAAGTCGCCGATCTCGGCCCCGAAACCGCCGACCGGGTCGACTATCCCGACTATGGCTACAAGCTGGCCTCGGTCGTGGCCGATGGCACGGCCGAATTCGGGGTGGCACTGTGCGGATCGGGTATCGGCATTTCCATTGCCGTCAACCGCCATCCGAAGCTGCGCTGCGCACTCGTGTCGGAACCGCTTTCGGCGGCGCTGGCCCGCGAACACAACAATGCCAACGCCATCGCCATGGGCGCGCGCCTGACAGGCATCGACATGGCCAAGGCGTGCCTTGACGCTTTCCTCTCCACCGCTTTCGGCGGCGGCCGCCACGGCCCGCGCGTCGACAAGTTGTCCAACCCCGCGATCGGGAACTGATCTGATGAGCACCGACACCATGAACCGTTTCTGGAACGATACGCTGGCCCAGGCCGACCCCGAAATTGCGGACGCTGTCGCCAGCGAACTCAAGCGTCAGCGTAACAAGATCGAACTGATCGCGAGCGAAAACATCGCCAGCAAGGCCGTGCTGGAAGCCACCGGCTCGGTCTTCACCAACAAATATGCCGAAGGTTATCCGGGCAAGCGCTATTATGGCGGTTGCGATTATGCCGACGTCGTTGAAACGCTCGCCATCGAACGCGCCAAGCAGTTGTTTGGCTGCCAGTTCGCCAATGTGCAGCCCAATTCTGGCAGCCAGATGAACCAGGCCGTGTTCCTCGCGCTGCTGCAGCCGGGCGACACGTTCATGGGTCTCGACCTCAATGCGGGTGGCCACCTCACTCACGGTTCACCGGTCAATATGTCGGGCAAGTGGTTCAAGCCGGTGCCCTACACCGTGCGCAAGGACGACGAACTGATCGACATGGACGAAGTGGCCGCCATCGCGCGCGCCAACAAGCCCAAGCTCATCATCGCCGGCGGCACCGCCTATTCACGTATCTGGGATTTCCAGCGCTTCCGCGAAATCGCCGATGAAGTCGGCGCTTACCTGATGGTCGATATGTCGCACTTCTCCGGCCTCGTCGCCGGTGGGGAGCACCCCTCCCCCTTCCCGCACGCTCATGTCGTCCCCAGCACCACGCACAAGAGCCCGCGCGGCCCCCGTTCCGGCCCCCCCCCCCCCA
>CAYXMY010000176.1:0-2760 GCA_964466155.1 uncultured Caenibius sp.
TCGCTTCCTGCTTCGCCCTGCTCTCCACGTTCAGCGGCTACAACTGGTGGCTGACTTTCATCTGGACGTTTGCCGGGTTCGGCCTCTACTTCGCGTATGGATATCGCAAAAGCAAGTTGCACCGCGATAGCGGCAACGTGGTGGCGACTGGGTCGGTCTGACTCGCGTTAGACTGCAGTGCAACAACGAGGCAGCCTGATGTGGTCTTCTGACAAAAATGACGAGGCATCCGAGCGGGACTCTATCTTGCACGCCTGCGACTTTAAGCTGGCCCGTGATGAATTTGCAGAGTTCTTCCGCATGATAAACCGCGAAGCGGAAGCAAGCGGCGACCAAGCAGTTTTTCGCGAAGATCTGGTAAAAGGATGGAGACTATTTGCAAACAACCCAAATTTGGAAACAGCGAAAGCATGGCTACAACTGATGCCAAGCGATGAAGACCTCATTCTGAAAACGTTTGCGGATTGCTGCCCCGGCGGTCAAGCCGCAGCACGCGCGGCGTTGTTCAACCGGCTGAGAAAGGGCGGTTAGTATTTGATAGAGTCAAGAAAAATGAGGCATCAACTGTGGCGGACATATCGTTGAGTTTCGAGGAGCTTGAGGCGCTACATGATGTAATTGAGGGAGCCAGATGCTACTGGAACAAGCATCCCTTGGCCCGCCAGCGCGCCGCCTCAGTACTGCAAACTGTAAATCGCCTCTACTGGCGTCTGGGCGAAGAATTGCCCAAGACAGGTACCCCGAGCGCACGTTTCCGCAGTGTAAAGCACTCCGCGACCGGAACACTCGTCGATCAACTCGTCAACTTCATTGTCAACCTCTCGGCAGACTATGCGCGAAAGCACGATCCTTGGCACGCTGATACAGTTTTGTTCTCGAAAAGCTTCGAGAGCAGGTTGTCTAACGATAGCTTTCTGGAGTTGGAAAGTGCTTTAGAAAAGCTTGGCATGATCCTGTTGCTTGACCCGGAGTTATCGGGCGAAAGGATCGCAGTCCAGAGGCGCGATATTGGACCATGGCCAGAACTGGCTGTTGATTCAAGCGCATAGGGCGGGAGCGGCTACCCAGCGTCCGTATCGTCAACACCTTGATTCTCTGTGTTGCCTCCGTCCTCTGCCGATTCGATGCCCAGAGAAAGCGCCTCATCCAAGCAGTCGCCCTCGTCCACTTCCGCGGCAAGTTCATCCCGCATCTTCTTTTTCGACTTCCCGGCGACTCCCAGCTTGTGGAGTTCCTGGGCACGGCGGACGATGCCACGGCTCGGATCGAGCAGCCGTGCGCGCAGCGCTTGATAGGCACCTTGAGAGGCATCCAGTCTCTTGCCGAGATCGTGCAACGCGTCGCCGAGCCGCACGGCCTCGTCGTAAACCAGCCTGCCTTTGTCCACGATCGCATTCATCGACCTGGAAAGTTTGTCCATACGCCACAGATACTCGATCGTGCGTAGCGCGACATGCAGTGTCATCGGCGAGACCAAGGCCACTTTTCGATTCAGTGCTTCGGTCTGCAGTTCCGGGCGCTGCTGCATGGCCGCAGCGAGAGCCCCTTCGATCGGCACGAACATCAGGACGAAATCCAGTCCACCGGACCCGGATATTTTCGAATAGTTCTTTCCGGCCAGATCGCTGATATGCGTCCGTATGGCCTGCACGTGATCTGCCAGAGCTTGCGCTGCGGCGACTTCGTCTTCCGCGTTGACGTAGCGGTCGTATGCGATCAGGGACACCTTGCTGTCAACAACAACGGACCGCGCATCGGGCAGATCGATGATTACATCGGGCCGCAAGGCTTTGTCGTCCTCGTCGTCGCGTACCGAGACTTGCTTGCGGTAGTTCTGTCCCTCGACCAGACCGCTCGATTCCAGGACGCGCTCCAGCAGCGACTCGCCCCAGTTTCCTCGCGATTTGACGTTGCCGCGCAAGGCCTTGGCTAACTGGCTGGCCTCGGTCTGCAGCGTCGTTTGCGCAGCCGCGAGGTTCTGGATCATCGTGACCAGGGAACCACGATCCTGCGCGCGGCTCGTTTCGGCCAGAGTCAGCTTGTCTTCCAGATCCTTGATGTGTTTCGACAGCGGCTGCACCACCGCTCCCAGACGCTCGACGTGTTGTTCTCCGAGAGCCTTCCCGCGCTGCTCCAGAACCTGCACCGAAATGGCCTGGAACTGGGTAGTGAGGGTCTGGTTCGCCCCGTCGAGGAATTTTTTCGTTTCCTCGTGCAGCGCCTTGGCGTTTTCGAGATCTTTTCTCGCACCGTTTGCGTCGAGCAACGCGGCCTGGCGCTGCGCCTGGAGCGAGTCTGCCTCCTGATTCATCTGGCCGACTTTTGTCTGTGCCTTGTCCAACGCTTCCTTGTACAAATCTACTGCCTTCTCGGCTGCGGCCAACGCCCTCTTCGCGTCGACATCGGATTTGCGAGCGCTTTGGATTTCGCTGTCGAGTATCTGGCATCGTTGCTGGAGTACGTCGCGCTCGACGCGAAACTGGGTGATTTCGGCATCGCGGCTCGCCCGTCCACCCGCATGCGCGCGCGCACGCACGAGCGCCCACGCGAACAGCGCGCCGAGCACAAAAGCGACCAGCGCAATCAGGCCCCAGAGGGCGTATTCGTTCGGAATCGTCGACACCATCAATCCAGCGCAAATCGTCAGGCGGTGATTGTGACAGCGCCGCGTCTCAGTTGGCGAGATCGTGCAGCGAATCAGGCGCCTTCGATCAGCGAGGTCTTCCTGGTGTCGGGCACGAAAACGTAGACCAGCAGCGA
>CAYXMY010000177.1:0-2715 GCA_964466155.1 uncultured Caenibius sp.
GCAAGCGGCGCGCGCGCAGCGTATCGCGCGCGACGTTCAGCGCGAGGCGGATTTCCTCGCGGGCGGGATGACGGCAGAGAAACAGCATGGCGACCCATGCCAGCCCGCCCAGACCGGTGCCGAGCAAGAGCGCCGGCAGCCCGGCGTTCTCCGAACCAAGGCAGCGCAGTAGCACGATCATCGGCAGACCCGCGGCGAGGGCGCACACGATGCTCTGCAGGTAGATCACCGCAATACGCCGGACAGGCAGCGCCATCAGGCGGGTCAGGAACACAGCATAGATCGCCCACCAGACGAAGGCATAGCACACCCGGCTGATCGCGGCGGCTTCGAGCGAGATCATGCTGGCAAGGGCAAGGATCGTCACCGCGGCGCAGGTTTCCAGCAGGTTCACCCATACCAGCACCCGGATCCGCCCCAGCAGAATCGGAATGTCCATCTGAAGCGGCATGGCGATGAAGAACATTTCGCCCAGAGCCATCCAGAACAGCAGCGGGGCCGCCGCCATCCAGTTTTCGCCATAGAGCAGCCGCACCAGCGGCCCCGCCGCGATTGCCAGCCCGGTCATCGCGGCCCAACTGAGCGCGGTGTTGCAGGCCATGAGATGAAGATAGGGCTCCGCGAGCGGTTCGCCGGCATCGCGCTTGCGCGCGAAGGCGGGATAGAAGACCCCGCTGATCGCGCCGGTGACGAGCATGGAAAGCTGTCCGGCCAGCGCGCCTGCCCGGCTGAACAGGCCGGTCGCGGTTAGACCG
Organism: uncultured Caenibius sp.; assembly: GCA_964466155.1. GTDB lineage: Bacteria > Pseudomonadota > Alphaproteobacteria > Sphingomonadales > Sphingomonadaceae > Caenibius. The sequence goes on from CAYXMY010000177.1 coordinate 756, forward strand.
AGGAGCCGCCCGACGATCAGATCCTGCGAACGCTGCCCGATCGCGGCACTGGCGCTGATGACGAAGGAAGATGAACTGAACCCCAGCATCGGGCGTACCGTGGCCCAGTCGCGCGGGGGTTTCGGCCAGATGGTTTGAATCGATAGCGCGATGCTTGCCCGTGCGATGGCTGTCGCCAACACGCCCCAGGCGAGTGATGCCGCGCCGAAGCCCTGGGCGGCGAGCCCCACAGCTACCGCGTTGCCCACCAGGGCACTACCGGTGTTCACCTTGAACAATGCGCGGAAATCGATTGCGCGGACGAGCATCGCCGCAGGCACGATTGCGAGAGGTGAAACGAGGTAGGAGCCCGCGATCAGCCACAAGAGCGGAGCAAGCGCCGGCTCTCCATAGAATCGCGCCATGAACGGCGCGGCAATCGCCAGCACCAGTGCGGCCGTCCATCCGATGATTGTCGCCACCATGGCGTAGTGGGGCAGGAATTGCGGCCGCATTTCCGGTTGGCCGGAGACGAAGCGCGTGATTCCCATATCCTGAAAGATCGATACGAGCATCGAGGCGGCGAATGCGATTGAGAACAGGCCGACATCGGCGGGCAGCAGGAAAAAACGCGAGATAATCACGCTCGCGGCGAACTGGATCGCGAAGCTCGTATATTGGGATGTCAGCGACCAGACCGCCGCTCGGCGCACCGTCATGATGTCACGTTCCGATGAGCGCTGCCGCCAGCTTCATCGCGCGGGCGGGATAGCCGAACCGGAAAAGGCGCAGCACGGTGCGCCACATGCCGTTGTGCGATCCGCCTTCCTTGATGTGCTGCATCAGTATGTCGAAGCCTTCGCCGCTCATGCCGATACGCGAATAAAGCAACCCGCGCGCTACCACGCCCCGCACTTCCCGGGAGGCGCCGGGCTGTTCGAAAAGCGTGTCGAGTTCCTCGATTGGCGGCAGGCGCGTCAGCGCCATGGTTGGGTCGGCCACTCCGGCCACACGCTTGCGATAAGCCAGGCGGGCAATCGCGGTGCCGGTCTGTTGCTCCACCGCATGGTGATTGGAAACCTGGCCGAGATAATGGCGGTAGAGCATCAGGCGTTCAGGGATGCTGCACAGCTTGGTCATATTCGCGAGGCGCAGCCACAGATCGAAATCCTCGCAGTGCCGGAAGGCTGCATGATAACCGCCTGCCGCCAAAACCACGTCACGGCGCATCATCGCCACAGGGTGACATAACAATTGCCCCCCGTTTTCGATGGTGGAGAGGAAAGCGTCGTGATCGATGGGATGATCCGGCCCGTCCACGGGATAGGGGGCGCCGTTCTCATCGATATCGTAGGTCCACGAACCGACGACCCCATAATCGGGATTCGCATCGAGGAAGGCGATCTGCTTCTCGAAGCGCGTGGGAAGCGAGATATCGTCGTCATCCATCCGGGCGATGACCGGCGCGCGGGCTTTTTCGATCAATTGGTTGAGACTGGCGATCAGCCCGCGATTCTCGCGAAAGATCGGTTGGATGCGCGAATCCTGCGCGGAATAGCGTTCGATGATGGTCCGGCTGGAATCGGTCGATCCATCGTCGAGAATCAGGAATTCAAAATCGGTGAATGTCTGAGCCAGGATGCTTTCAATCGCGGCAGGCAGGAAACGCTCGCCGTTATAGACGCTCATGGCAACGGAGATCCGGGGAGTGGGAGTGATCGGCATAAATCCTGAAATAGTCGCAAATCCGGGCGCTGGCATCGTGTGCTGCTTTAAATCGGCAGAGTAAATAAAGCATGAGCAATGCGACAGGGCGATTCCCGGCGTTTTCGCCGCGTAGCTACCGGCCCGGTCCGTTGCCCGGCGGAGGGAGGCGATTGGGTATTGGGCGAAAACGGCGTTTTCACTGGGTTTCGCGGATTATTTTCACGAAAGTGCAAAAAGTTGGTTGACGATTTGAGGGGTGGGGCTTAGAGGCCCG
>CAYXMY010000178.1:0-2676 GCA_964466155.1 uncultured Caenibius sp.
ACGCCGCCGTCGAACCGCACGCGATCGACGGCGTCGATCACTTCGAGCCGGTTGCCCACCACCCGCTCGAAACCGAGTTGTTCGGCCACAGGATCGGCAAACTGATGGAACCCGCCTGTGACCAGCACCGTCCGGCACCCCTTGCTGCGCAGCGTGGCGACCAATGCCCGCGCCCCGGGCATCGGCACGATCCGCGTGCCGAGGCATTCCGTGATCGCCCCTTCCTCCAGACCGCGCAGCAGCATGACGCGTTCACGCAGCGCGCTTTCGAAATCCAGTTCGCCCTGCATCGCCCGCTCGGTAATATCCGCGATCTGCTGTTTCAATCCCGCGAAATCGGCCAGTTCGTCGATGCATTCCTGCCCGATCATGGTGGAATCCATGTCGGAGATGAAAAGATGCGGAATGCGAATTTCTGCATCGGTCACCAGCAAATCCGATGGCCGGAAATGCTCGTCGAGCACCGCTGACAACACAGCCGGATCGCCCTCAGGCAAGGAAATCTGCAAGGCAGGACTGTTAACATCGTCAAGCTGCGCCATCGCCACGCGCATGCCGCGTGCTTCCAGTGCGGCGGTCGCCGCATCGAGGGTTGCGGAATAACTGGTCGGGTCTGCTATCAGGCGGGCGATGAGCAAGGGAATCTCCGTACTATGACGACTACGCTGCCGCCGCTGGCGCTCATCGCAGGGCCGACCGCGAGCGGCAAGAGCGATTGTGCCGTCCGCCTCGCGCTTGCGCTCGAACGGCAAGGGCGGCGCGCTGTCGTCATCAATGCCGACAGTGCGCAGGTCTATGCCGATCTTTCCGTGCTCAGCGCGCGCCCCTCTGCGGAAGAGATGCAGGGGATCGAACATCGTCTGTTCGGCACCTGGGATGGGGCGGCGCCCTGCTCCGCTGCCGACTGGGCTCAGGCTGCCATGGCGGAAATCCGCGCCCTGCATGCCGAAGAGGCAGTGCCGATTCTGGTGGGGGGAACGGGGCTCTATATCCGCACCCTGCTCGAAGGGATCGCCCCGATCCCCGCCATAGACCCCGCCATTCGCGAACAGGTGCGCGCCTTGCCGGTTGCCGATGCCTACACCGCGTTGCAACAGGAAGACCCCGCCCGGGCCGCAGCGCTGAATGCCAACGATACGGCGCGTGTGGCCCGCGCGCTGGAAATCATCCGCTCCACAGGCCGGCCGATGGTGGAATGGCAGGAAGCCCGGGAGGGAGGGATCGGCGGTTCTGTCAGCTTGCATCCGCTGGTCCTACTTCCCCCACGTGAAGAGCTTTACGAACGGTGCGACAAGCGCTTCGCGCTGATGCTGGAAACAGGCGCGGTGGAAGAAGTCGAAGTCCTGCTCACCCGAAGGCTCGATCCCGTTCTGCCCGTCATGCGCGCCATTGGCGTGCGTGAAATCGCAGACTGGCTGCAAGGCAGAATCACCCGCGAGGCAGCGCTGGAGCGCGGCATGCAGGCGACACGAAATTACGCGAAGCGGCAATATACATGGTTCCGCAGGCAACCTCCTGTCGCGTGGCCACGCAATGAAATTATAAATTCCGACTTTCTTGATTATTTTGAAATATTATTGCAATGAATCGCGTTGACATGCCATATCATGTCTCTTACCCGCCCCTCATTCATGGTCCGCAAGGAATAGGCCCGACGCCCTCGCGCGCCGGGTTCCTTATTTTTGACCGATGATGTTCGACAGGCGGGGCAGCCGCCGCAAGTAAGGAAGTGACGTGACCCAAGAGCGCAGCGGCGCAAGTATTCTGGTCGAAAGCCTTGTCCGGCAGGGTGTCGAATTCGTGTTCGGCTATCCCGGCGGCGCTGTTCTGCCGATTTACGACGAATTGTTCAGCGACCAACGTATCCGCCATATTCTGGTCCGGCACGAAGCCGGCGCGGCCCATGCCGCGGAAGGCTATGCCCGGTCCACCGGCAAGCCCGGCGTCGTGCTCGTGACTTCCGGCCCAGGCGCGACCAATGCCGTCACCGGCATTGCCGATGCGTTTCTCGATTCCATTCCCATGGTCGTCATCACCGGGCAGGTCGCCACCAACCTGATCGGCTCCGATGCATTCCAGGAAGCGGACACGATCGGCATCACGCGCCATTGCACCAAGCACAACTATCTGGTTCGCGATCCTTCGGAACTGGCGGCGACGATTGACGAAGCATTCGAAATCGCCACCACCGGCCGCCCCGGCCCGGTTGTCATCGACATTCCGAAAAACGTCCAGGTCGCCACGGCTACCTATAGCGATGCCAAGCCGCAACGTCCGCAGCGCTACAACCCGCGCATGGCGGCGGACAGCAACGAGATTGCCAAGGCCATCGATCTGATTGCCAATGCCAAGGCGCCGATCCTCTACACCGGCGGCGGGATCATCAATTCCGGTCCGCGTGCGACGGAACTGCTGCGGCAGTTTCAGGCGATGACCGGCGCGCCCGTCACCTCCACGCTGATGGGGCTTGGCGCGTTCCCGGCCGATCACCCCGATTGGCTGGGCATGCTGGGCATGCACGGCACCTATGAAGCCAACATGGCGATGAACCGCTGCGACGTGATGATCAACGTCGGCGCCCGCTTCGACGACCGCGTGACCGGTCGTCTCGATGCCTTTTCGCCGGATGCGACCAAGATCCACATCGATATCGACCGCAGTTCAATCAACAAGACG
>CAYXMY010000179.1:0-2610 GCA_964466155.1 uncultured Caenibius sp.
GGCCCCCTCGGCCGGGCGCAGATGAAGGCGCTCCACCTCTATGCCGGCACCGAGCATCCGCATGGCGGCACCCAGCCCCAGCCGCTCGACGTTGCCTCGATGAACCGCAAGAACAAGGCTGCTGCATAATGGCCGACAACAACACCATCTCCGATCTCGCCGACCTGAAGGACATCGCCGGCGCCGCTACCGTGGCTCCCGCCGATGACGCCGCACCGGCGGCCCCCGCTGCGCCTTCGGCTCCGCTGCGCGAACAGGAACTCGACGCGCAAGGCCGCGCTTACGCCACCGGCCGCCGCAAGGACGCCGTGGCCCGCGTGTGGGTCAAGCCCGGCACCGGCAAGATCACGATCAACGGCCGCGATCAGGAAGTCTATTTCGCACGTCCGACGCTGCGCCTGATCATCAACCAGCCGTTCGACATCACCGACCGTGCCGGTCAGTACGATGTCGTCGCCACCGTCAAGGGCGGCGGTCTCTCGGGCCAGGCAGGCGCGGTGAAGCACGGCATCAGCCAGGCGCTTTCGAAGTACGAACCGGCCCTGCGCTCCACGGTCAAGGCCGCCGGTTTCCTGACTCGCGACAGCCGCGTGGTCGAACGCAAGAAGTACGGCCGCGCCAAGGCTCGCCGCAGCTTCCAGTTCTCGAAGCGCTAAGGCTTTTCGGCATTGGCCCGAACAAAGGGGCGGCTCCGCAAGGGGCCGCCTTTTTGTCGGTGCGCTTTAGCCGGAAGGGAGTTGGCTGGTCCGGTTCAGCCGGTCGAGCACTTCATCCATCGGTTCAAGCACCGTCACGCTGCGGCCTTCGCCGAAGCGGATGCGCGTCCCGTCGGTGACGCAAGAGATGAATGTGACTTGCGCCGCGTTGACGACGGTGGGCACGCGGTCGGCGGAAATGAATTTCACGAACATGCTCTGATCTCTCCCTTTGTCGCAACCTAACACCTTGTCGGATGCAAACAACACTCTCCATGTAGCGGCGGCTTCACTCCGTTACAGGGGGAAGCGCCAGAGAGCGGTTTTCCACCTGCAAGCCGTTTTCCCGGTCATAGCGCAGCACGTTGAACGATGGGCGGCTGCGGCGCAGGCGGGTCGAGAGAGTCCCCGCGCCGATCATGCGCACCGTGCGCCCGGAGGCTGCGAACGTCAGGTCGAAAGCATCATGGACATGGCCGGAAAGGATCGCATCGGCCCCGGCGCGGGCAAGCGCCGCGAAAGCCGCATCCCCGCCGCGCGTGGGATTGGGCGATCCCGGCGGCCCGGCCATCAGCGGATGATGACAGGCAACGATCTTGTAACGCCCATCGCCCGCCAGCCGCTCCAGCTCGCTTACCGTATGGGCCAGCGCCTTTTCCCGGATCACCCCGTCCGACCAGGGAAATCTTAGCTGGGCCGCCACCGTGGTGCGCAGCAGCACGATCGCCAGATCGGCAAATTCGCATTCGGCATGGACCGCGGCCTTCAGCGTCTCGAACCGTTTGAAAGGGGTGCGGAACCGTTCGAGCAGATTGTAATAGGGCATGTCATGGTTGCCCGGCTCAATAATCAGCGGCGCCGGCAGGGATGCGAACCATGCGCTGGCCGCGGCAAACTGATCGTGCGTGGCGCGCTGGGTAATGTCGCCGGTGCAGATCACCGCATCGGGGCGTTCCGCCGCCACGGCATCGGCGAACCAGCGGTGGGCCGCCCGGTCTTCGACACCGAAGTGGACATCGCTGACATGGAACAGGGTCAAAGGATCAGCCACGGGACAACCCCAGCAGATCGCCGCCCGCAGCGGCAGTTGCACCGAACGTTTCTGTCATAACGCCGACAACGTTTCCATCCCGCAAGTTTTCCCGCACAGCGGCCCAATTCGCCCCCGGCGAGGACTTCGACAAGAGCGGGGCGGCAGGCGGCATCACACCCGATGCGTCAGGATCAGCCACGCGGAAAATCCGTTGGCCATGCTGTAGATCACATAAGCGATACCCCACCACAGCGAATGGCCATTGGCAATCAGCAGCAAGGCCGCAAGCAGGATGAGAAATTCGCTCATCAGGCTGACCCGGCCGCCCAGCATGTGCACGAACCACGGCACTTGCCCCAGCAGGGGGTGCCGGCTTTCCAATACGGCCTTGTGCAGGGCAAAATTGCCCACACCGAGAAGAAAAACGAGCAGGATCGCCATGAACGGCAATCCTGCCCCTTTTCAACCCGCCTGCCAATGGCAATTGGGAAATCCGCGCGATTTAGCCGACCGGCAGCAGATGCTCTTCAGCGATCTTCTTCTGCCATACCAGCGGCGCCAGCGTGTGCACGTTCTGGCCTTCGCCATCGACGGCCACCGTCACCGGCATGTCTTCCACGGTGAATTCGTAGATCGCTTCCATGCCGAGATCTTCGAAGCCCACGACCTTGGAAGCCTTGATCGCACGGGCGACGAGATAGGCCGCGCCGCCCACCGCCATCAGATAAGCCGACCGGTGCCGGGCAATCGATTCCGTGGCTGCCGGACCGCGTTCCGCCTTGCCGACGCAGGCCAGCAGGCCCTGTTCCAGCATCATGTCCATGAACTTGTCCATGCGGGTGGCGGTGGTCGGGCCGGCCGGGCCGACGACCTCGTCGCGCA
>CAYXMY010000180.1:0-1407 GCA_964466155.1 uncultured Caenibius sp.
TACCGGGTCGCGGCCATCAACGGACCGGTCGGCACCCCAGCCGCCACGTCCGAGCATGGCGGAACCTTCGTCTCGCAGGTCAGCACGGGCCAGGTCGCCGCGCCGGCGACCGTCAACACCAGCACGGTGGCCCCGGTCACCTCGGCCGCTTCCTCGCCAACCGTCGTCGTGGGTGCCGTCACCCCCGGGGCGGGGGCCAAGAAGAATGGCCTCACCCGCGTCAACTCGGCCAACCATGTGAATGCGAACCACTCGCATAAGCACCACGTCAAGCATGTGGTCAAGACCAACCATGCGAGCAAGAGCCATCCGATGAACAAGTTCGACAGCCTGCTCGAACAGCTCAGTCAGGAAGGTCTCAAGCATAAAGCCAATGGTCAGATCTGAACGCGTTCGGATCCTTGAACATTGAATAATCGCCACGCCTTGGTCCGCCCCTCGCCGGGTGGGCCAAGGCGTTCGCGTTTATCTGATGGGAACCGAAGGGGTTCCCTTCTCGCCGTCCTTGACGTGCGAGACGGCAAGGGCTCTGATGGATGGGTACGCCGGCGGCCAAGCAAAAAGGTGGGAAAGGGGGGCGGACGTGGTGCTGGGGATGCTTTGTCTGCTGATCCTGGCGAGGTTCGACGACCCTCATCAGGGGGAGGTTGAGTCGCTTCCCTCCGACGTGTTCATCGAATGGTCGCTCATGAATAACGCGGGCTGGCGGGCAGTCAGCCGAGGTGAGTTGAGGTTGGCGGAGGATCGCTTCGGCGAGGCCATCAAGGTCATCAAGCCTTACTACAAGCACGATCCGCGGCTCCTCGCTCGCTCGTACACCGATCTGGCGTGGGTGCTGCACCGGCAGGGGCGGGACGACGAGGCGCTGCCGCTGGCGGAGTGGGGGCTGAAGGCACGCGAATCCTGGCTCGCGCCTGACTCTGACGCGGTCGCCCAGTCGTTGTCGATTTTGGGGATCATCGAAAGCGAGCGTGGAAAGCTCGATCAGGCCGAGGCGCATCTGGCCAAGTCACTGGCCATCGTCGACACGCGGCGTGGCCGGAACTCGACTCAGGCGTCGAATGCGCTCATGGACCTGGCGAAGGTCCAATTCGCGCGTCGCAAATACCCCCAGGCCGCGGCGTCGTACCGGCGGATTCTGGCGATGACGGTGCAGGTGGTCGACGAGAACAGCGGCGATCGGATGGTCGCCTATCTGGGGCTGGCCGATATCGAGGAGGCGCAGGGGAATCTGGAAGGAGCGATCGAACAACTTCGCCACGTGGAGACGATCGTTCGCGAACGCTATCCGGTCGATCAGGCAAACCTGTCCAAGGTGCAGTCCCGCATCGCAGAATTGCAGAAAAAGATCAACGAAAAGTGAGCGCCCAAAGGACTCGTGTGACTGTCGGAACTGGTTTGATTGTT
>CAYXMY010000180.1:1417-2576 GCA_964466155.1 uncultured Caenibius sp.
GGTTACGTTTTTTTGGGTGTGTGATGAAGGTCGAAAAAGTGAGCGCCCAGAGTCCCGGTCGATTGAGGGACGACGCTTCCCCCATGGGTGAGGCGTCGGGGTCATGGACGACCATTTGGCGCGGGTTTACTTCTCATCCAAATTGTGGTCCAGGTCCGGAACCAGAAGGGTCAAGCAAAGGCGATGGCGGGAAATCTTCAACTCAAGTACGGGGCGAATAATCAGCCAATCACCTGTACAATCACGAACTTGGCGAACAATGGTCAGCGGTCGTCGACGTATGTCGACAACACGGTCAATCAGTTTGTCGATGCGCTTGTGTTTGTGAAAGTGAAGGGCGGCGCTTCGGGAACCTCGACGAGCGGCTACGTGAACGTCTACGCCTACGGCTCGGCCGATGGCGGCACGACCTACAGCGAGAACATCACCGGCGCCGATTCGCATGCGACGCTGACGAACCCGCCCAACTTGGTCCGGATCGGTGTGATCAACGTCGTGGCAAACGCGGCGACCTACGCGGCCGGACCGTTCTCTGTGGCCGCGGCCTTTAGCGGGACGATGCCGGATCACTGGGGAATCGTGATCGAGAACAAGACGGGAGCCGCGCTTGACGCCTCGGTCGGCTCGGCGTGGTACCAGGGCGTTTACGGGCAGTACACATGAGACTTCGCACGCGTGGTCAATCCTTCTTGACGAAACCAGGCGTGTCGACGAGGCTCAACCTGGCATCTCCGGCGTGTCGTGGGTTGGTGTACTACGGGGCCTTCAACGAGGCCGGCGGAGTGCCGCAGAACTCGCCAGGGCTCGCGCCCGTCGCTCCGCCTGCCGCCACGTCGATCGGCTGGGGATGGTCGGACAAAGGTTCGGCAATCACGTTCAACGGGTCGAGTTACCTGACGCTCAACTCCACCGGCGCAAGTGTATTCGACCTGACGGGCGCGTTTACGTTCGTGGCCCGATGCCTCTTCACGTCGCTCGCGAGCAATGCGACCATCATCGCGAAAGACTACTCTGGCTCGAATATCAACTACATCCTCCGCGTCAACGCGGGAGCCGGCAATAAGCTTCAAATCTTTGGCGGCGGAACCACCGTCACCGGCGGGACGGCGCTTGCAACCAACACGCGGTACACGCTCACCGCGACTTATGACATGACGAC
>CAYXMY010000181.1:0-2560 GCA_964466155.1 uncultured Caenibius sp.
GGCAGGAGCTGCGCCCAAATGGGGCTGGCTGAAAGTCGCCGCGATTTCCGGTCGACAGGAAAAGCCGCGCGATTGGCGCCGCCGGATGAGTGATAATGTCGCTTATGCGCTGTGGGTCTATACAGGCCTCCAGATTTTCTTGACTCTCGCCATTCTCAAGGGGCCGGGCGGTTCCGTTCTGCCTTATTTTGCGCTCGTGCTGCTGATTGTCGTGGTCCTCCCCGGATTTCAGAGCCTGGAAAAGCGGTGGGAGGAACTGAGCGATGTGCAGGCTGCCGATCCCGCGCTCGAACCGGCCTACCGGCGGGACAAGCGCCTGATCTGGAGCCTGGCCATCGGCCTGCCGTTCGTGCTGACTTTGGTAATCAAGGCGCTTGACGCGCTTCTCTGAACGGGCAAGGCCGTTCGCGAACTATCCGATTGCGAAAGGCCTGCCATGTTCGATCTCCCCCGTGCCGAGGAACGGTGCGACACGCTGATTGCGCTTGCCCGCCGTTTCGGGGCCGATGCCGCCGATGCCGTGGCGATTGGGGATATGTCGGAAGGGGTGCAGGTGCGCCTCGGCGCGCTGGAGGATGTTGAACGCTCTGAAAGCGAGGGGGCGGGCCTGCGCGTGTTCGTCGGTCGCCGCTCGGCCTCGATCCATGCCAGCGATCTCAGCGATGCGGCGCTGACCGAACTGGCCGAACGCGCCGTGGCCATGGCGCGCGCCGCACCCGAAGATCCCTATGCCGGGCTGGCGCCGGAGGAACTGCTGGCCAAAGGCCCGTTCCCCGATCTTGATCTGGAAGATGCGAGCGAACCTTCGCCCCAGCAGTTGCGCGCCATGGCGGAAGAAGCGGAAGACGCCGCGCGGGCGGTGGCGGGTGTCACCAACAGCGAAGGTGGCAGCGCCGGTTTCGGCCGCTCGGTCATGGCGCTGGCGACGAGCCACGGCTTTTCCGCCGGGTTCGGGGCGACGAGCCATTCGATCAGCGCCAGCGTGGTCGCCGGGCAGGGTGGCGGTATGCAGCGCGATTACGCGTGGCGGCAGACACGCCATGCCAGCGACCTGCTGAGCGCGGCGGACATCGGCCGTTTGGCGGGCGAGCGGGCGGTGGCCCGGCTCGATCCCGGCCGCCTGCCCAGCAAGGCGATGCCGGTGATCCTCTCCCCCCGTGTCAGCAGTGGGATGATTGGCCATCTGGCCGGTGCGATGTCGGGCGCGTCCATTGCGCGGCGCTCCAGCTTCCTGCTCGACCGGCTGGATGACACGCTGTTCGATACCTCGATCCGCATTTTGGATGTGCCGCACCGCCCGCGCGGGCTGCGGTCGCGGCCGTTCGATGGCGAAGGCCTCCCCACGGCGGAGCGGGCGCTGGTCGAAGGCGGCAAAGTCACCGGCTGGCTGGCCGACAGCGCTGCCGCCCGTCAGCTCGGCATTGCTCCTACCGGCCATGCTTCGCGCGGTGCGGGTGGCGGACCGGGCATTTCGGTCAGCAATGTCCATATCGCGGCGGGCGCGCAGAGCCCGGAAGAATTGATGGCCGATATCGTGGATGGTGTTTACGTCACCGAACTGTTCGGCCACGGCGTGAATGGGGTGACGGGGGATTACAGCCGCGGCGCTTCGGGCTTTCGCATCGTGAATGGTGCGCTGGCCGGGCCGGTGGCCGAATTCACCGTAGCGGGCAATCTGATCGACATGTTCGCAGCGATGATCCCGGCCAATGATCTGGAAATGCATCGCGCGATGAACGCGCCGACGCTGCGGATCGACGGGATGACGATTGCGGGCGATTGAACCCCGGGGTTCTGCGCCCGGAGACGAAAAAGGCGGCCTCAGGCCGCCTTTTTTATGGGGATTGTGGCGTTTGCAAGCGCGGTATGGCCTATCCGGTCGTCACCCTGAACTCGTTTCAGGGTCCATCTCGCCGTATCGGCAAACCGCGCGTGGGGACGGATGGATGCTGAAACAAGTTCAGCATGACGGGGAAGATGAAGCGGAACCTGCTCGCAAACGCTGCAATCTATAAGCCGCCGGATCAGCCGTTCTTGGCTTCCTTGGCGCGTTCCACCGCTTCGATCACCACGCGGCGTGCTTCGGCGGCATCGCCCCACTGGCCGACGCGGACCCACTTTTCCTTCTCCAGGTCCTTGTAGTGGGTGAAGAAGTGCTCGATCTGCTGGAAAATGATCGAGGGCAGATCCTGCCGTTCACCCACATCCGAATAGTAGGGGAACGTGGTGTCCACCGGCACGCAGATCAGCTTCTCGTCGCCGCCGTGTTCGTCTTCGAGATTGAGCACGCCGATCGGGCGCGCCCGCACGACGCAGCCCGGAATGAAGGGCGAGCGCGAGATCACCAGCGCGTCCAGCGGGTCGCCATCGGGCGACAGGGTGTGCGGGATGAAGCCGTAATTGGCCGGATACCGCATCGGCGTATGCAGGATGCGGTCGACGAACAGCGCGCCCGATTCCTTGTCGAATTCGTACTTCACCGGTTCGCCGCCGGCGGGAACTTCGATGATGACATTCAGGCTTTCGGGCGGATTGTCGCCCGTGGGGATCAGGTCGATGC
>CAYXMY010000182.1:0-2531 GCA_964466155.1 uncultured Caenibius sp.
AAGCAAAGGCGAACGGCGGAAATCTGCCGTTCTTGCTGTAAAACAGTGCGATTTCCGACACATTGTTATCAGTGGCTTACGTTTTCGTTGTAAAATGAAAAGCACTCACAAACGTGCGTCTTGACCCCACATAACAGCCATCGCCTGCAACGATCCGACTTAATCGCAGCCGCCGGTTGCCGCGTTCAGATCCTCGCCATAGGCGCGCAGATCGAGCCCCTGTTTGCCGACAGCGGCGGCCTTCTGGCGAACGTCCAGTGCCTGCCATTCGGCATCGCTATACCGCTCGCGCAGTGGCGGGACGTTCGCAGGGCGCTTGCCGCTGGTGCAGGGCTGGGGAACGGGGACGTTCACCGATACCGGGCGTTCCTGCACCACGGGGGATTTGCCGCAACTGGCGAGAGCGAGCGCGGCGAACATAACAGCATATTTCATAGGCCGGCCTCATAGACGGTATCCAGCGCGTCTTCGGCTTCGCGCAGCAGCGTCATGCAATCGCTGCGCGTGCCGGGCGTGATGGACAGATCGGACAGTTTCTTGAGCGCGGATTGCCGCTGGGCCTGCGCCTTGTCGGCAATTTCGCGCAGGCGAGCGGCTTCCGCGCGACGGCGCACCGCTTCGCGCGCCATCGCATCGATACTCTCATTCTGCTGGGCGATGCTGACCTTGAGCGCACGGACGCTTTCGCCAAGGGCAATGGCCTGCCCGGCCGCATCCGCCATCTTGAGGCCGGGGTTGCCGCTGGCGATGCGCAGGGCGGCCACTACCGCACCGGCCTGCCCGGCAAGGGCGTCGTATTTGTCGGCCAGACGGCCCCATTGCCACCAGCACAGGGCGGCGATCAGGGCGAGGATCACGGCCAGGCCGCCATAAACCTTGCTGGTCAGTTCGGAGAAGAAGTTCATTTCAGCACCCCGGCATGAAATAGCTGTTCTGCAACTTCCGCGGGAATGGTGAATGCTGCCGTCCGGCCTTCAAGCACTTGAACGCAGGGTAGAGGGCTATCCTGCATTGCGCCCTTTTCCGGCGCCAGATTGCAGTAATTGTTACAGGTGGGACCACCCGGGACACAGCGGCCGGGCGCCGCATCCTTGGCGTGTGCGCAAATATAAACGCCATCCCGCTCGGTCGGGGCGGAGCGAACGGTAAACGTCACATCGCCATTTGCCTCGCGGTTGATGGAAACATAGCCCGGATAGGCTGAGCCGGGCGCGGTGTGCGCAAACAGGTTGTCGGCCATTTTCAATTTCCCTTCACAGATTTGAGTGTTTCCAGCCCGCCCATGCAGACTTTGCGTTCCCGTTCGCGCCGCGCGACCAATCTCTTGTTCACGCGTCCGCCCGCCTTGTTCCACCAGGTCAGCGCCTCGCAGCCGCTGTCATAGGCTCCGGCGTTGAACCGTTTGGCTGCCGTCGAACCGCAGTAGTTGCCGACCCCGAAGTTGTACGCGCCCGACACGGCGGCGAAACGCGGGCCTTCACGGCGGCGTTCAATCGTGGGATTGCTGGACAGCGCGAGGCCGGGCGAGCATTTCATCACGCCCTGCGCATGCTTGATCAGTTCTTCTTCCAGCATCGCAGCGCACTGCGCTTCGGTGAAAACCTGCCCATTCTTGAGCGGTTTGCCCCGATAGGTGGTGATCCCGTCGCACGCGGTGGCGACCCCGACGATATCGAGATAGGCCGTCAGATATTGCTTGCCGGAGATATGGCGCACTTGCAGGCTGCCATCCTTGGCAACGGTCGCCTCGACTTTCCGGCCGGATTCCTCCTGCGGGATGAACTGGCCGAGCGCGGCGGCAACGCCAGCGCCGACAATCACCGCCAGCGTGATCTTGCCTGTCTTGGGTGCGGCAGGCTGTTCCATCGGTGCAATCGGCGGCGGCATGGCCGGAACGGCGCGCCCATCCGCCCGCCGCGTGAAATAATCAAGCAGTCCCATGGCCGTATCCCTCCCGCTTCGCGTCGAGTTTCGGCTGTTTGACGTTGCGGGCGAGGATCGTGGCCAGCGACAGCAGGAACAGCACGCCCGTCACCACGCGCACCGCACCTTCGGGCAGCATCCCGCGCACATGGCCCGGCATCATATTCATCACGCCAAGCAGGCTGATCGGGTCCACGATCATCGCGCCCTGGATAAACAGGGCCACCAGTTGCAAGCGCACGCTCCACATCCGCCACCAGTGGCGGACATCATCGATCCAGATTTTCATGACATTACCCCTTGGGGTTAAGAAAGTTCGCCCACTCGCGAAACAGCACGAAGAAGGCAGCCAAGGCGGCAGCGATCGCACCACCCCATTTGATCAGGCTGACGGTTCGGTGGAACAGCCAGCCGAATATGCGACCCATGAACACCGCAACGCGCCCGGCGCGCTTGGCGGCCGCTATCACTTCGAGCAGTTCCCGCACGGCGGCCAGATCGACGGCCATCACTTCCTGTTTCGCGGTGCGTTCCTCGCCACTCCGCTCAATTGCTTCTAGCCGCGCATCCACGGCATCGAACCGCTTGTCGCCCCGGTCGAGCCGGTT
>CAYXMY010000183.1:0-2480 GCA_964466155.1 uncultured Caenibius sp.
GAACCGGCGTATACGGATTTGCAGTCCGCTGCGTCACCACTCCGCCATCGGGCCTCGAAGCGCAGAATTGCGTGGGAAGCGGGCCACTAGCCCAAGGCAGCGCCCGGCGCAATCCGCTTTGACGCAATTGTTGGGCGCGCACGCAAAAAACTGCGCGCGCGCACCATGTTATGCCGCGGTAGTGTTGACCCCCATCGATTGAAGATAACGCTTCACGTTGCGCGCCGCCTGGCGCAGGCGCTGCTCGTTCTCGACCATGGCGATGCGGACATAGCCTTCGCCATCTTCGCCATAGCCCACGCCCGGCGCGACCGCGACTTCGGCATGGGTGAGAAGCTGCTTCGAGAATTCGAGGCTGCCCATATGCTTCAACGCCGGGGGCAGCGGCGCCCAGGCGAACATCGAGGCCTTGGGCGGCGGGATATCCCAACCGGCGCGGCTGAACGCTTCCACCATCACGTCGCGGCGCTTCTGATAGAGCATGCGGTTCTTCTCGACGATATCCTGCGGACCGTTGAGCGCGGCGCAAGCCGCCGCCTGAATCGGCGTGAACGCGCCATAATCGAGGTAGGACTTCACCCGCTTGAGCGCGGCAATCAGCTTGGCATTGCCGACCGCGAAACCCACACGCCAGCCCGCCATGGAGAAAGTCTTGGACATGGAAGTGAATTCCACCGCCACATCCTTCGCCCCTGGCACTTCGAGGATCGAGCGGGTCGGGTTGCCGTCGAAATAGAGTTCAGAATAGGCGAGATCGGACAGAATCCAGACCTTGTTTTCCTTCGCCCAGGCCACCAGCCGTTCGTAAAAGGCCAGGTCCACCGTTTCCGCCGTGGGGTTCGACGGGTAATTGACGATCAGCACCGAAGGGCGCGGCACCGTGAAGGCCATCGCCCGTTCGAGCGATTCCCAATAGCGTTCGTCGGGCGTGGTCGGCACCGAACGGATCGTCGCCCCGGCGATGATGAAGCCGAACGTGTGGATCGGATAGCTGGGATTGGGCGCCAGAACCACATCGCCCGGCGCGGTGATCGCGGTGGCGAGGCTGGCCAGCCCTTCTTTCGATCCCATCGTCATCACGACTTCGGTTTCCGGATCGAGATCGACGCCGAAGCGGCGGCCATAGTAATTGGCCTGCGCGCGGCGGATACCGGGAATGCCCGAAGATGCGGAATAGCCGTGCGCATCGGGCTTCTGCGCCACTTCGCACAGCTTGTCGATCACGTGCTGCGGCGGCGGCAGATCGGGATTGCCCATGCCAAGGTCGATGATGTCGCGTCCCGCCTGCCGCGCTGCCGCTCGCATCGCGTTGACTTCGGCGATGACATAGGGTGGCAGGCGCTTGATGCGGTAAAACTCGTCTTCCATGACCTTAAGATTTCCGTTTTCGCCGGCGGGATTGCCGGGCTTCCATGACTCTAGGCGATAAACTTCACCACGCAAATGGCGTTTCACCTTGCATCAGGGCCTGTTCCCCTGCCACATGTCGGGTAGTGCTGCATAGGAATTCATGCAGGGGGAGAGCGATTTGATGAGCGACAATCAATCAGCCGACTTCACCGCGCTGGTCAGCCAGATGCTCACCATGCAGAACGAAGCAGCGCAGCAGTGGCTGGGGCAAATGCTGCCGACAACCGCGCGAAAGCTGCCCAATCCGGGCGATATGGCCGAATGGATGGATGCCGCACAGCGACTGCAGGCGATGTGGCTGGAATTTCAGGAACAGCGCGTCACCGGCCTGCCCGCCAATCCCTTCGCCGATCCGGCGAAATGGATGGAACTGGCCACACGCTTCATCCAGCGATCCCCCCTTGCGGACCCCGCCCATCAACAGAAACTGTGGGCCGATGGCGTGGCGCTGTGGGAGAGCGTGCTGGGCCAATACGGCATCGGCCCCCGCGCCGACGACGACAGCCGCGCCAACGATCCCAAATTGCCGCGCGAAGACCGCCGCTTCTCCGATCCCAGATGGCGTGAACAGCCGTTCTTCGCAGTGGTGCACCAGACCTACCTGATGATCGCCGAGCAGCTCGAAACGATGGTCGATTCCATCGACGGCCTCGATGACGAACGGCGCGAACAGATGCACTTCGTCACCCGCGTGCTGATCGAAGCGTTGAGCCCGGCCAATTTCCCCCTCACCAATCCCACGGTGCTGGACCGGACGCTTGAAACCAAGGGGGAGAATCTGGTCAAGGGCATGAAGCACCTGTTGACCGATCTCCAGCGCGGCCAGCTCACCCATACGCCGCCCGACGCTTTCAGGCTGGGCGAGAATATCGCGGTGACGCCGGGCGATGTCGTCTATCAGACCCCGCTGTTCCAGTTGATCCAGTACAAGCCGACCACGCCCAAGGTGCTGGAAACGCCGCTGGTGATCTTCCCGCCGTGGATCAACCGCTATTACATTCTCGACCTCAACCCGAAGAAGAGCTTCATCCGCTGGGCAGTCGAGCAGGGGCTGACGGTGTTCGTCGTCT
>CAYXMY010000184.1:0-2336 GCA_964466155.1 uncultured Caenibius sp.
CTGGGCGGCGTTCCGTTGGAGGCAGCCCATAACCCGGGGGCTGCCTCCTTCCCGGATAAAGGCCGGATAAAAGGGGAGCCGGGTGTTACGCCAGCACGATCGTCAGCGGACCTGCCCCCGCTTCCGGGTGCGGCGCGATGAAATCGATCGTTCCCTCCTGCGTGAACTGCCCCAGCAGCCAGCGCATCGTGGAGGAAAGCGGCGGCTGCGCCAGCGGCTCGCCCGTCTCGTCCAGGCACAGCATGGCGATGGCCACTTTGTCCCCCCGCCCCTGCGCGGCGTGCAGCACGACGGTGCCCCTGCGTTTTTCTTCAGGCTGGCGATAAGCGGCAAATCCGGTGAGCAGGGCGGCGGCGGCGATCATTTCCAGCCTGCCGCGTTCACGATGCACCGGATAGTCGAGCGCTTCCCCGGTCAGTTCCGCCCCGACACCGGGATGGCTCAGGCTGGAGCGGGTGGCGGCCAGCGCGCGTTCCACCACGGCGCGGAGCGTCACCGGCGGCGCGTCCGTCTGGCTATCCCGGCCGAAATGGCGGAACAGCATGAGAATGGCGGCCGCTTCCTCCGTCTGCCCGGCGATCCGGCGGATGCGGTCCTCCAATTGCTGGCGGCTTTCGGGATCGATCTGCGCCTGCTTGACGATATAGTCCAGATTGCCGCTGGCCATCGCGATGACGTTGAGCGGCCCCGCCAGATCGTGCAGCATGCCCGTGGCCATATGGCCGAGCAGCAGATTGCGTGCCAGCGTTTCCGGCTCGGCTTCGCCCGCCGGGGCACCTCTGCCGCGCGCCAGTCGCACCCCGGCCACCGCGCTGCACACAGCCGCCGCCAAGAGCACGGGACCGGTCCACGCATGCACTTTCAGCAAGCCAAGGCATATTCCGGCAACGGCAAGCAGGAGGCACAGCGCCAGCCCGCAGAGCGCGAGCGGCAGGCCCCGGAGCATGCCCGGTGTCTTGTTCATCGGTGGCGAACCGGAATCCGGCTTGCCGGGGCGGCGCAAGAACGATCAATGCAGATGCAAAAGCCCGAAAAGGGCTTCATCGCGGCCTCGGCTCGTTTCATCGCTGTAATTCTGCATGGAATAAAAGAACCGATCCGAACATAAATCACTCCTATATTCTGTTGTGCGCGATCTGTTCGATGGCCTGATTGCGGGCCGAATGCGCATAATGAATAATCTATTAAAACACTGCGCAAACGGTGTCTTAGTGCCCGGTCTATGCTTAATGTGGCCGTATCGGCTATTTCTCCATGCAGTCTGCGCCAGTCAGGCAGGTATCATCGCCATACGCAAAGCGTCCTTGATCTCGATCAAAACGTTGGGGCTGGTTCACTTTGCGTAAGCGCAAGAAGCGATGGGGGAGACGCATGCGCCTGGGTTCGAAAGCGAAACTGACCATCGGCGTGGGCCTGGTTGCCGCATGCAGTTTCGCCATTCTGGGCATCCGTGAACTCAGCCGTGTTCCCAAGCCGGTGCAAGCCATGGCCAATCCCTTGCCGCAAAAGCCATCCGCGCCGCAGGCGGTGCTGGCCGCCACCACACGCGCGATCAATACCGGGGAGACGATCACCGCCGACATGATCCGCAGTGCGCCGGGCAATCCCGCGCAATATCCCGATGCGGCGACCCCGGCTGAAATCGTCGGCAAAGTGGCGACGCGCGACATTCCCGCCAACACGCTGATCCCGCGCGCGGCGCTGACGCAGGAAACCAAGCTGGCCATCCGCGTGCCGCGCGGCATGCGTGCGATCAGCATCGACACCAATTCCGAAATCGCGGTGGCGGGCCTGGTCCGCCCCGGCGATCTGGTCGACGTGCAAGTGGTCTATCCCGGCGCGGATGCGATCAACGGCGCGCGCGGCACCGGGCGCAGCCAGGCGACCACGCTGCTGCAAATGGTCAAGGTTCTGGCCGTCGGGGAAACGGTGGTCGGCACGCAGCCCGCCACCGGCATGACCGGGCAACCCGCCCCGCCCCCGCCGCAGCCCGCCCGCACGGTGACGCTGGCGCTGAACCCGGAACAGATTTCCACGCTCTCGCTCGCGAAGAGCACCGGCGCGCTCTATCTCTCGCTGCGCAATCCGGATGACGATGCGCAAGTGGCCGTGGCCCGCGCCGTTTCCGCGGGGCCGATCCCCCTGCCCCCGCGCGCACCCGCGCCGATGGTGGCCACGGCCCCGGTCATGCCCGCGGCGATGCAGGCGCCGCCGCGCCCACGGCAGGAATCCCACGCCATCGAACTGGTGGTCGGCGGCAAGCAGGATGTCATCTATTCCGGGAGTGGTTCGCGTTGAAAGCTCTGATCGTCTCGCTTCTGCTTGCCGCCACCGCC
>CAYXMY010000185.1:0-2258 GCA_964466155.1 uncultured Caenibius sp.
CTGCTCGGCGTTTCGCCGCACCGGCACGGCCACGCCGGGGCTGTAGGCCAGCGACAGGTCGCGCGGCGTGGCCATCGGCTTGGTCGGCGTGATCTCAAGCTTGCCCGGCTTGTGGTTCTGATGAAAGCGCAGCGCTTCCTCGTCCGTGATCGTCGGCCGCTTGCTCATATCGACTCCCGAAGTCCCCTGAAAACAATATGTCGTTACCCTAGAACAGCGGTCTGCCGGTTGCAATCAGATGGCGGGACCAGGGGTGGCGTGAGCCGCTGGTTTTGGTTGCGGGGGATGCTATGGACAGGGCATGACCGAGGTTTCCGATATCGCCGCCGATGGCGCCATCGCCCGCGCCACGCCCGTGATGGCGCAATATCTGCAGGTGAAGGCCGCCAACCCGGATTGCCTGCTGTTTTACCGCATGGGCGATTTCTACGAGCTGTTCTTCGGCGATGCCGAGGTGGCGGCGCGCGACCTCGGCATCGCGCTCACCAAGCGCGGCAAGCATCTGGGCCAGGATATCGCCATGTGCGGCGTGCCGGTGCATGCAGCCGACGCCTATCTCCAAAAGCTCATCCGCATGGGCCACCGGGTGGCGGTGTGCGAGCAGCTCGAAGACCCCGCGGAAGCCCGCAAGCGCGGCTCCAAGGCGGTGGTCAAGCGCGATGTGGTGCGGCTCGTCACGCCGGGCACGCTCACCGAGGACACTCTCCTCGATCAGCGGGCGCACAATTATCTCGCCAGCCTCGCCCGCGTCAAAAGCGATGGCGCGCTGGCACTGGCCTGGGCCGACATTTCGGCGGGCGATTTCGCGGTGCAGGCGACGAGTGCGGAGCGGCTCGCCGCCGACCTGGCGCGGCTTGCACCCTCCGAAATTCTGGTGGTCGACGGGCTGCTGGCCGAGCCGGCGGTCGCGGCACTTCTGGAGCAGAGCGGCAGCGCCATCACGCCCCTGCCAGCGAGCCGCTTCGATTCCTCATCCGCCGAGCGACGGCTCAAGGAACATTTCGGCGTGGCGGCGCTCGATGCCTTCGGCGCTTTCTCGCGCGCCGAAGTCGCGAGCCTCGGCGGGCTGCTCGATTACATCCTGCTCACCCAGGTCGGGCAGGTGCCGCATTTGAGAGCTCCACGGCGCGAAGATGCGGCTGCGAGCCTTCTGATCGACGCCGCCAGCCGCGCCAATCTTGAACTCACGCGCACCCTGTCGGGCGAGCGCCAGGGCAGCCTGCTCGCCACCATCGACGTCACGGTCACGGCGAGCGGGGCGCGATGTCTCGCATCCCGGCTGGCCGCGCCGCTTGCTGCGCCAGACGCGATTGCGGCGCGGCTCGATGCGGTTGAAGCGTTCGTCACTCTTGGCAGCCTGCGCGAAGAGTTGCGGCGGCGGCTGGCGGCGATGCCCGATCTCGAGCGGGCCCTGTCGCGGCTGACGGTCGGTCGGGGCGGTCCGCGCGATCTTTCGGCCATCCAGATCGGCCTCGAATGTGCGCTGGAACTTGCCGGCGAACTCGATGCCGCAACCGATCTCGGCGGCCTGCCGCAGGAGGTGGCGCAGGCGCGCGATATTTGCGCCGGGGCCGACCGTGACCTTGTGCAATCGCTGGCGCTGGCGCTGGCCGAGGATCTGCCGCTGCTGGCGCGCGACGGCGGCTTCGTGCGCCACGGCTACACGCGCGAACTCGACGAGCAGCGGGCGCTGCGCGACGATACGCGACAGGTGATCGCCTCGCTGCAAACCAAATATGCCGAGACGACCGGCGTCAAGTCGCTGAAGGTGCGGCACAACAACATCCTCGGCTATTACATCGAGGTCACCGCCGCCAATGCCGCCCCGCTGCAGGCGCAGGTCGAAACCTTCATCCACCGCCAGACCATGGCTGGCGCCATGCGCTTCGTGACGACGGAGCTCGCGGCGCTCGAACAGAAGATCGCCGGGGCGGCGGCCCGCGCGCTGGCCATCGAAAGCGAAATCTTCGACCGGCTAGTCCGCCGGGTCATCGAGGCACGCCAGGCGATTTCGCAGGTCGCGGAGGCCTGCGCCTCTCTCGATGTGGCAGCCGCCCTTGCCGAACTTGCGGTCCGGCACCGCTATGCGCGGCCGCGGATCGACCGTTCGATGGCCTTCGAGGTGCGCGGCGGGCGGCACCCGGTGGTCGAGGCGGCGCTGGCGGCGAATGCGAAGAGCTTCGTTGCCAACGATTGCCATCTCTCGGCGGAGGACCGGCGGATCTGGCTCCTCACCGGTCCCAACATGGCCGGCAAAT
>CAYXMY010000186.1:0-2254 GCA_964466155.1 uncultured Caenibius sp.
CGGCGGCAATGAGGATTTCCTGCGCGAGCATGGGGTGACGGTCGACATCGTCGATGTCGGTGGAGGGTTTCCCTCGGTCTATCCGGGGATGGAGCCGCCGCCGCTCGAAGATTATTTTGCGATCATCCACCGCCACTTCGAAGCGCTGCCGATCGCCTATAACGCCGAACTGTGGTGCGAACCAGGCCGTGCGCTGTGCGCCGAATACAGCTCGCTGATCGTCAAGGTCGAGAAGCGCCGCGGCGATGAGCTGTATATCAACGACGGCGCTTATGGCGCGCTGTTCGATGCCGCGCATGTCGCCTGGCGCTTCCCGGTGCGGGCGCTCAACAACGGGCGTGCGGGGGCGGAGGAGGAATTCTCCTTTTACGGCCCCACCTGCGACGATGCCGACTTCATGGAAGGCCCGTTCATGCTGCCCGGCGATATGGCCGCTGGCGACTATATCGAGATCGGCATGCTTGGTGCATATGGCTGCGCCATGCGCACCGCGTTCAACGGTTTCGGCTGCGGGGAAGCCGTGCAGGTCGCGGATGAGCCGATGGCGAGCCTCTATCGTGGCGACAGGGCCGATCCGCGGCAAAGCGACAATGTTGTGAGCCTGCGCTGACAGGTTCGTACAATTGGAACATCATGAGGCCTCGCGAGTGATCGCGGGGCCTTTTTCTTTGATCCTATTGCGGTTGCGAACAGGCAGCAGGAACGGTGTTGCCAGGTTTGCTAACCCGGTATTAACGCGTTCGCGTCACGGTGCGCTTCCAATGGGGAGTTTTGCACATGCCAATCGCGGCGCATTTCAAGGAAACCGAACAGGACATCGGCCAGAAACGGGCGGCTCGCCGGACATTGTTTCTGCGCGCGCAAGGCGTGCTGCCAGACGGTGCAGGCACCGCCGTGCAGGTGCATAACATTTCAGCCACCGGTTTGCTGCTGGAGAGCGAAGTGGCGCTTGCGCCCGGCGAAACGATTGCGGTTGATCTGCCGCAGACGGGTATGCGGCCCGCAACAGTCATCTGGCATAGCGGGGCGCTGTTCGGGTGTCAGTTCGATGCGCCGCTGTCGTCAGCGATTTTGAGCGCGGCGGAATTGCGTAGCGCGATTTCCCGTGGGGCGGAGCTGGCGTCCGCCGGTCAGGATTCGGAGCGTTCCGCGTTAGGGGGAAACAGCGGCGAATCCTTCGCTCTGCGTTTGCAGAGATTGCGTAAGGGGCAACGGCTGACCCAGGCGCAAGTCGCCGCCGCCGTGGGGGTGAGCAAGCCGACCGTGTGGGCATGGGAGCAGGGGCGGGCGCGGCCCGTAGAAGCCCGGCTGGATGCGCTCGCACAAGTTCTGGACGTTGATCGGGCGGCATTGCTGGCTCAGCCCGATGCGCGTGCAGCCGGTGAGCTGGTTGCGCGCTGCCGGGAGCAAATTGCAGCGGCCTTCGGCACCGATATCGGCAATGTTCGGATAATGATCGAGCTGTAAGCCCGGCGGCAAGCGCCGCGCCGTTACACGCGGTGGCTTCTATCGATGTTGGAAGTTTCTCAAATCCGCAGCGGCAGTGCCGTTCGCGGGTCCTTGATCTGTGAGGCAGGTGCACAGAATCTTCTTCCATCAGGAAAATGATTGGTTAAAATAAAGTGCGATTCTGTGAAGTTATTATCGTTATATAACTACTTTAACAGGTAAATTATTTGTAATTTTGCGAATATATACCGATCTTATTATCTATATTATTATCGTAATGAAAATATTCTGGTTAATGTCGGGGCGGTTATTTCGTGAGTGTTGCATTTTTCTGGCTCGGGGGAGCCAGGGGGTGAGCAATAGATGGAAACGAATTTTACGCTGAAAGAAACTTCCGTTCTTTATGGATTGCTGACTGACAGCACGTCGGACATCATCCTCAAGACTGGGCGAAACGGCTGTATTCTGCATGCTTCATCCGGTTTGCGGCGCTTGGCTACATCGCTTTCGCATTCGTCGACGGGGACGCCTCTATGGGATGTCGTCCATTCCAGTTGCCGCACGGCCGTGCGCGAAGCGCATGACGCGGCAATCGTAGGGCGGGTGGATCATCGCTGGTTTGAAGTGTCGGCCGATGCTGTGGATGGGGAGAAGCATTGGTTCGATATGCAAATTCGCGCATTGCATGATGACGGTGGAGAGATTTACGGCGCGCTTGGCATCATGCGCAGCACGGATGAGCGGCGGATGCTGGAACGCAAGCTATGCGCGGCGGAATTGACTGACCCGCTGACTGGCTTGATCA
>CAYXMY010000187.1:0-2221 GCA_964466155.1 uncultured Caenibius sp.
TGAACCCGAGTACACTTGCGACTTCTGTTGCGACCCGATACGAAATCGCCAAAGTCAGCAAGGGCATGTGATTGCCCGGCAAAAAAGGGCGGGGATTTCATGAAATCGAAATTTGCATTGATTGCTGCAGGATTGGCTTCGCTGCTGCTGGGCACGGCGCCTGCCATGGCGGCACCCCCTGCGGGGCCGAGCGCGGCCGAAGTTGCCAGCCAGCGGGATGAAGCGCTGGCCTATGCCGCCGGGCTGCAAGGCTATATCTACGGTTATCCCGCGCTCGATTACATGCGCATCATGCACGAGCAGACGACGCCGGGGCTCGATCCCAAGGGCGTCTATGCCCCGGTCAACGGCGTGTATTTCCAGAATGCGCTGGTCGAACCGGGCAGCCTCTATGCCGGGCGCGGCCCCAATACGGATACGATCTATTTCACCGGATGGCTGGACTTGTCGCAAGGGCCGGTCACGGTCGATGCGCCCGATACGCATGATCGCTATTATGCGCTCACGTTCGCGGATTTCTATTCCGAAGTGCAGCACACCGGGCGGCGTACCACCGGCACCGGGGCGCAGCGGCTGATGGTTGTGGGGCCGGACTGGAAAGGCGAGGTTCCGGCCGGGGTGCAGCTTATCCGCATGCGCACGCATCAGGCCTACATTCTCGGGCGGGTGCTGGTGGAAGGGCCGAAGGATTTCCCCGCCGCGAGCAAGCTGATGCGGCAGTTCAAGCTCAGCAGCCCGGCAGCGGCGGCTTCGGCCCAGCGCGATTATCCCGTGGCGGCAGATCTCACCTCGCTATCGGCCTTCCGTTTCATCAATGCCTTCCTGCGCACCAACCCGCGTTTGCCGGGCGAGGAAGCGCTGATGGCGCAGTTCGACAAGGCGGGGTTCGGGCCGAACGTCACATTCGATGCGGCGAAGCTGTCCCCCGGCACGCGGCGGGGGCTTGAACGCGCGGTGGCCGATGGCAACGCCATCCTGCAGCAGGCCCCGCGTGCGACGCCGCAGTTCAAGGGGTGGAGCCCGATGGGTTCGGGGCAGGGGCCTTATGGCTACGATTACCTGCCCCGCGCGATCACCGAAGCGCATGGCATCCTGGCCAATGTCGCGGCGGAATCGGTCTATCCTTCGGCGCTGACCGATGTGAAGGGCGATCAGCTTGTCGGCACGAAGCGTTATCGTATCGTGTTTCCGGCGGGGCAGATGCCGCCGAACAACGCGTTTTGGGCGCTCAACGTCTACGATCTGCGCACGGTCGATCTGATCCCGAACCCGATCAAGCGGTACGGTATCAGCGAACGCATGCCCGATCTCAAAAAGCGGGCCGATGGAGCGCTGGAATTGCGCGTCCAGCGCGAACGCCCCACGGAAAAGGATGTGAACTGGCTGCCGGTGAACGATGGCCCGTTCTTCCTCACCTTCCGCATTTATCAGCCGGGTGAAGCGGTGCTGAAAGGCCAATACACGCTCCCCGCAATCGAGCCGCTTCCGTAAAGGAAGAGAGGCACGCCGTGTTCTGGTCAGGTGGTTGAGGGCACCGGCCAGAACGCGGTGCTGCTGGCGAAGCAGCGGCGGGCGAAATCGGGCAATGGCTTGCCCCGCCATTCGGCATTGAGCACTTCGATGCTGACCATGCCGGAATAGCCCTTGTCCGCGATCAGCGAGAGGAAACGCGGCACATCGAATATCCCTTCGCCGGGGAACGTGCGCCGGTCCAGCATTTCGACGAAGGGATCGTCGCCCGCCGGGGGCAGGGCGTCGTCCAGTTCGATATAGGCGATGGCATCGGCCGGGGCGGCGGCGAGGTCGTCCCACGTGTCCGGGCCATGCGTGTGGTGCCAGATATCGATCATCGCCCCGGCGCGGTCCGTGCCGACATGGCGGGCCAGCGCCACGGTTTCGGCCAGCGAACTGAGGCCGGTGGTCGGCATGTATTCGATGGCCAGCTTGAGCCCGCGTCCAGCCAGCGCCTCGCAGGCCTGTTCCAGCGCGGCCTGCCGGGTGGTGGGATCGGGGCCATCCATGTTGATCTGGAGAAACCGCGCGCCCAGCGTGTCCGCCACATCGGCGGCGCGTATCAGCGTGGCCAGCGCTTGCGGATTGCCGTCGAGCATCGCGGCAGCGGCGATGTAGCCGCAGCCGACGCCCGCATCGCGCATGTGGCGGGCAAGGGCAGCCGGATCGCCGCCCTGTTCGATCCACGGGCCGAGCGTGAAGAAATCCG
>CAYXMY010000188.1:0-2142 GCA_964466155.1 uncultured Caenibius sp.
GGGCTGGATTATGTCGCGTCGGTCCGGCGGGTGCTGTTCGCGCACCATTTCGCCGCCATTGCCGGGGCGGGGCCGCTGGTCGGGCCGGTGCTGGCTGCGCAGATGGGCTATTTGCCGGGCACCTTGTGGATCGTTGGCGGGGTGGTGCTGGCCGGGGCCGTGCAGGATTTCATGGTCCTGTTCATGTCCATGCGGCGCGACGGGCGCTCGCTCGGCGAACTGGTGCGTATGGAAATGGGCTCCGTAGCCGGGACGATCGCGCTGATCGGCACGTTCATGATCATGGTCATCATTCTTGCCGTTCTGGCGCTGATCGTGGTGCGCGCGCTGGCGGAAAGCCCGTGGGGCATGTTCACCGTGGCGGCCACGGTGCCGCTGGCCTTGTTCATGGGCGTCTATACCCGCTGGATTCGCCCGGGGCGGGTGGGGGAAGTGTCGCTCCTCGGCTTCATCGGGCTGATCCTGGCCATCGTTTACGGGCAGAATGTCGCCGCGTCGCCGTTCTGGGGGCCGCTGTTCACGTTCACGCCGATGCAATTGTGCTGGATTCTGATCGGTTATGGCGCGGTGGCGTCGGTCCTGCCGGTATGGCTTCTGCTGGCCCCGCGCGATTACCTTTCCACTTTCCTCAAGATCGGGGCGATTGCGGCGCTGGCCATCGGCATCGTGATTATGGCGCCGCCGCTGAAGATGCACGCGGTGACGCAGTTCATCCATGGCGGGGGGCCGGTCTGGTCCGGTTCGCTGTTTCCGTTCCTGTTCATCACCATCGCCTGCGGTTCGGTCTCGGGATTCCATGCGTTGATCGCCAGCGGCACCACGCCCAAGCTCATCGCGACCGAAGCGGATGCGCCGCTGATCGGCTATGGCGGGATGCTGATGGAAGCCTTCGTCGCGATCATGGCACTGGTGGGGGCGTCGATTCTCGAACCCGGCCTCTACTTCGCGATGAACAGTCCGGCGGCCATCACCGGCGGCGATCCAGTGAGCGCGGCGGCGGCGGTCACTGCCATGGGCTTCCCGATCTCGCCCGATGTGCTGGTGCAGACGGCGCGCGATGTGGGGGAACATACCATCGTATCGCGCACCGGCGGGGCGCCGACACTGGCTGTCGCGATGGCGGAGATTTTCGCGCACGTAGTGGGTGGGCCAGGCTGGAAGGCGTTCTGGTATCACTTCGCCATTCTGTTCGAGGCGCTGTTCATCCTGACCGCCGTCGATGCGGGGACGCGGGCTGGGCGGTTCATGTTGCAGGATCTGCTGGGGCTGGTGGCCCCGTCGTTCCGATCCACCACGTCGCATGTGCCGGGAGTGATCGCCACGGCGCTGTGCGTGGCGGCGTGGGGTTTCTTCCTCTATCAGGGCGTCACCGATCCGCTGGGCGGCGTGAACACGCTGTGGCCGGTGTTCGGCATTTCCAACCAGATGCTGGCGGCGGTGGCCCTGATGCTGGCGACGGCGGTGCTGTTCCGGATGAAACGCGCGCGTTATGCTTGGGTTGCGGCGGTTCCGGCGGCTTGGCTGCTGATCTGCACGGTGACGGCAGGATTTCAGAAGCTGCTGTCTTCCGATCCGGCGGTCGGCTTCCTGTCCCACGCCGCGAAGTTTGCGGCTGCGGCGGAGCGCGGGGAAGTGCTGGCCCCGGCCAAATCGATGGCGGAAATGCAGCAGATCGTTTTCAACGATCGCATCGATGGCGCGCTGTGCGCGGTATTCCTGCTGGTGGTGCTGTCGCTGCTGCTCTTCACCGTCCGGAGCTGTATCGCGGCCTATCGCGCGGATGCGCCGACGGCGGTGGAAGTGCTGCCGGGCATGGCGGCGGCAGAATGACGGGCTGGCTGGCAAAGCTGCGCGAAACCGCGCTGCTGATGATCGGGCAACCGAGCTATGAGGCTTATCTGGCCCATATGGCGGCCCGCCACCCGGAACAGACGCCGATGAGCCGGGTGGAATTCTTCCGCGACCGCGAAGCGGTGCGATACGGTTCGAAAGGCGGCGGGCGCTGTTGTTGAGCCCGCCGCCTCTCATGCGGCTTACATATGCGTGCCGCCGTCGATCCGCAGTTCGGTGCCGGTGATGAACTTGCCGTCATCCGATGCGAACATCGCAATCGCGCTGGCGATGTTTTCCGGCCCGGCAAAG
>CAYXMY010000189.1:0-2125 GCA_964466155.1 uncultured Caenibius sp.
GGGATTATTTCCGGATTTCGTATTACAAACTGACGTTGAAGAAGTGCTCGCTGTATAGCCGCATCTCCTACGGGTCATTTTTTGCCCATTCGGACGCCGTACTGGGAGAAGGGGTGTACATCGGGTCGTACTGCATTCTTGGCCGGTGTTCGATCGGCGACCGGACGCAGATTGCGTCGCAGGTGCAAATCCTGAGCGGGCGGCGTCAGCACAGCCGGGACGCGACGGGACAGATCACGGGATCGGCCGAGGGTGAATTTGAGTGGATTGACGTGGGTGCCGATTGCTGGATTGGGGCCTCATCGATAATAATGGCTCCCATTGGGAGCGGCACCACCATCGGCGCCGGCTCGGTTGTCGTCCGGCCCATTGCAGCGCACGTCGTCGCCGTGGGCAATCCCGCGCGCGTCATCAAGGAAGAATCTCGACAGCTACAGAGTAACGGGGTGTATCAGTGAGTTGGTCCAGCTACCACAATTCGCCGTCTGACGACCACCAGGAATACGACGTCCACGGCAATCTGCCGGCGCTCGACGCGGTCCTGGCGGACGCCCGCGAGCAGGGCGCAGACCGCTACCTGCTCGGCGGCGACTACGCGCTGTTCGGGGCCTTCCCCCGCGCGACGGTCGAGCGGCTGCGCGGGCTTCGCCCCGTGACATGGCTGCGCGGGAACGGCGAGCGCTGGACCGCCGAGCCGGCGACCGCTCCCGGCGACGAGGTCGTCCAGGGCGCGATCGCCGCCGCGCGCGCGGACCTGGGCGACGCGATGGTCTCCGATCTCGCGGCCGTTCCCTTCCAGACGGTCCTGGACGGCACGCGCTACTGCCACGCCTCGCCGGTCTCCGACGTGCGCTCGTTCCTGCCCGAGCCGGCCGACGACGAGGCCGAGCTGCTGGCCGGCGTCGGCGAGGGCCGGGTCGTGTTCGGGCACACCCATCTCCCGTTCGAGCGCACCGCCGCGAGCGGCGTGGCGCTCGTGAACCCGGGGAGCGTCGGGATGCCGTTCGACGGCGACGTGCGCGCCGCCTACGCGCTCGTGCGCGACGACGGGAGCGTCGAGCACCGCCGGGTGGGCTACAACCGGGCGCGGACGCTCGCCGAGCTGCGCGAGCGCTTCGGCTCGGAGGGCTGGGCCGCGACCGTCCTGCGTCGGATCGAGACCGCGTCGTTCTGAGCGGCCGCCGGCCGCCGTGGCGAACGGCGGCAACGAAGGAGCCTCGCCGCCGGCGGCCGTGTCGCCCGAACCAACCGCCAATGCCTCCTTCCTAGCCGCAGTTCGCGACGTAACAGGCGCCCCGCAGTGCCCGAGCGGCGCCCGGGCGCCCGGGCAGCGAGCCCGCAGGCAGCGGAGCTAGCCTCCGCCGCAGATCGCTACCGGCGGCCCCTTCGCGCCACGCCGCAGGAACGCGATCCAGGCGCGCGCGGACGGGGACGGCGCGCCGCCGGGATGGACGATCCCGTACCAGTCCTCCTCGCTCGCCGGATTGCGCTCGGGCGTGGTCCACGTGTACGGGTAGATCGCGCGGATCCCGCAGTCCGAGCGCGCGAGCACGTCGGCGACGGTCGGCAGGTCGGTCGCCCGCTGCGCCTCGGGTTTGTAGTGCCCGCTGGTCGCCGGGCTCGTCACCCACCCGTACTCGGTCACCCACAGGGGGACGTCGCCCAGGCCGGCTGCGCGCAGGGCGGCGCGGCGCTTGCGCACCTCCTCCGCCGTCCCGGGGACGGTCGGCGAGTACGGATGGATCGCGACCCCGTCGATCGATCCGCGCAGGGCGGGCACCGCACCGACCATGTCGGCCACGTAGCTCTCGTAGGCGTTGGTCAGGCCGCCCACCAGCACGGTGGCGCCCGGGTCGGCCGCATGGATCGCGGCGCGCGCGCCCGCGTACATCCGGGCGTAGAGCGCCGCATCCGGCTGGCCGCCCCAGAAGTGGGTCGAGTTCTCCTCGTTCCAGATCTCCCACGTGCGGACCGGCCGGGCGGGCACGTCCGGGTGGGTGCGCCAGAACTCGCCGCCAGGGCCATACCGGCGGCCCGCGGCACCGGCGAAGGCGGCGTAGTCGGCCGGGTTGCGCGGAGGCCCCTTGCGCGGGGCGGGGACGCCGGACGCCCAGGCGGGCGCGTA
>CAYXMY010000190.1:0-2101 GCA_964466155.1 uncultured Caenibius sp.
AATCTCAGCCGACGGGAATCCCATGCCGACTCAAAGCGGTCGAAAACCGCTCTAGTGCGCCGCTCTTGCCTCAGCCATTCCGGCCGTGGGGCACAAAGAGAAACGACATGACAGGACCAGTGGCCACGCGGGCCAGCGCCGGATGGGGCAGCGGGCTCATCGGCGTCATCATCTTCAGCGGCTCCTTGCCAGCGACACGCATCGCCGTGCACGACTTTTCGCCCACATTCCTCACCGCCGCACGGGCGGCGATCGCGGCACTGCTGGGCGCCATGCTCCTCCTCGCCTACCGTCCGGCCCGGCCGGACCGGGGCGATCTGGTGCCGCTTGCCATCGTCGCGGCTGGCGTGGTCGTGGGGTTTCCATTGTTGACCGCCCTTGCCCTCCAGCACATCACCGCAGCCCATTCGGTGGTGTTCGTCGGCCTGCTGCCCCTGGCGACCGCGCTCTTCGGCGTGCTGCGCGGAGGTGAGCGGCCACGCGCAGCGTTCTGGTGCTTTTCCCTGTTCGGCGCGCTGACCATTGCGGGCTTCGCCCTTGCCACCGGCGGGCGCGGGACGATGGCCGGGGATCTGCTGATGATCGCTGCCATCGCCCTGTGCGGGCTCGGCTATGCCGAAGGGGCGGGCTTGTCCCGCAAGCTCGGCGGGTGGCAGGTCATCAGTTGGGCGCTGCTGCTGGCCCTGCCCGCGATGGCCACGATCGCATGGCTGACACATCCGCCAAGCTGGCAGGGCATCGCGCCGGGAAGCTGGGCCGCCCTGGCCTATGTCGCGGTCTTTTCGATGCTGGTGGGGTTCGTCTTCTGGTATCGCGGGCTGGCGCTGGGCGGAATCGCCGGTGTCGCGCAGCTTCAGTTGCTACAGCCCTTCTTCGGGCTGGGACTGGCCGCGATCCTGCTGGGTGAAGCGGTCGCCTGGCCGATGATCGCCGCCACAGCCATCGTCGTGCTGTGCGTGGCGGGGGCAAAACGCTTCGCCTGACACCGGGCATGGCAGGCGGCAGTTTGACACGCATCGCGCAGCAAAGGGCTGTCAGCCTGCCCGCGTCCGCGCTACACCAAGCGGATGACCATCCCCCCTACCCATGCGCAAGGGCAACAGCCGCAATGGCCCCGCATCGCCGGACTGGCGCTGCTCATCGGGCTGGGATTGTGGATCGCGAAGGATTTTCTCGCCGCCGTGATCTGGGGCGTGGTGATCGCCATCGCCATCGACCCGCTGCACATGCGTTTGCGCGCACGCTGGCCCGGCAAGGGAAAGCGCGTGGCGATTGCCCTGCTGGTCACGCTGTGCGTGGCGCTGATCGTGTTGATACCGCTGGTCTTCGGCATCGCGCAGGCCGCGCGCGAAGCGCACGATCTCGCATTATGGATAACCGAGGCGAAAACCCACGGCATTCCCCCGCCCGGCTGGCTTGCCAACCTGCCGTTCGGCGCTGCCGAAGCGACCCAGTGGTGGCGGGAACACCTCGCCACGCCGCAGGCGGCCACGCTGCAACTCCATTCGCTTACCCAGGTCGATTTCCTCACGCACACGCGGCTGATCGGCAGCAATGTCCTGCACCGCAGCGTGATTTTCGCCTTCACTTTGATCGCGCTGTTTTTCCTGCTGCGCGACCGCGATACGATTCTCGATCAGGTCAGCCGCGCCGGTGCGCGTCTGTTCGGCCCCACCAGCGCCCGCATCGGCCTGCAGGCCGTCCGTTCGGTCCGCAGCACGATTGACGGGCTGGTGCTGGTCGGCATGGGCGAAGGCGCGGTGATGACGGTGGTCTATGTGCTGCTGGGCACGCCCCATCCGCTGCTGCTGGGGGTGCTGACCGCGATTGCCGCGACGATACCGTTCGGTGCGGCTTTCATGTTCGCCATCGCCGCGCTGCTGCTGTTGGGCACGGGATCGGCATCGGGCGCGATCATCGTGATCGTGGCGGGCCTGATCGTGGTGGGCATCGCCGACCATTTCGTGCGCCCGGCGATGATCGGCGGCGCAACCCGTCTGCCGTTCCTGTGGGTGCTGATCGGTATCCTGGGCGGTGCGGAAACGCTGGGCGTGCTTGGCCTGTTCGTAGGCCCGGCGACCATGGCAGTGCTGGTGATGCT
>CAYXMY010000191.1:0-2030 GCA_964466155.1 uncultured Caenibius sp.
CAGGCTTCGAAATCGCCCTGCGAACGCCATATCGTGTGGGAGGCGAACAAGGTGAGATCCTCCGCCTCCGGCCCGAGCAGAAGATGGAATTCGATAAAGCCCGGCACCTGATCGAGATAGGTTTCGCGCGTGGTCCACACTTTTTCGAAAGCGTCTTCCTGCCCGCGCAGCACCTGAAAACGGTTCATCGCAATATACATCCTGGCTCCTGTTCCCGCCCACTGGCGCTACAGCATCACACTCTTCAAATTCATGAACTCATGCAAGCCGACCGCGCTCAATTCGCGGCCATGGCCCGAACGCTTCACCCCGCCGAACGGCACATGCGGATCGGATACGACCATCCGGTTCACCGCAGTGATCCCCGCTTCCAGATCGCGGATAAAGTGCGTTTCTTCCGCCGGATCGTTGGTCCAGACGCTGGAACCGAGGCCAAAGGGCACATCGTTGGCGAGCGTAACCGCCTCGTCGAAGTCGTGAACCTTGGACACCATGGCGACAGGGCCGAAAAACTCCTCCCGCGCGACGGGGGCATTCGGCGGCAGATCGGCAAGAATGGCGGGCATCATCCAGGCCCCGGCCCGGTCGGGCACTTGCCCGCCCATGATGCGGCGAGCCCCGGCGTGTTCCGCCCGCTCCACCTGCAGCACCATATCGTCCCGCGCCCGGACGCTCGACAGCGGTCCCATCTGCGTCGCCTCGTCCAGCGGATCGCCAACCCGGTAAGCGCGCACGCCTTCGACGAAACATTCCATGAAAGTATCGTACACGTCGGCATGGACGATCATGCGCTTGGCGCAAATGCACGATTGCCCGGCATTCTGCAGCCGCGCCTGCACCGCGACTTGCGCCGCCTGCTCGACATCGGCGCTGGGCATGACGATGAACGGGTCCGAACCGCCCAGTTCCAGCACGGCTTTCTTGAGATTACGCCCTGCCGCTTCCGCCACTTTCGCCCCGGCCGCTTCACTGCCCGTCAGCGTGACGGCGGCCACCCGCCGGTCGGCAACGATCGCTTCCACCCGGTTCGACGGGATATGGAGATTGCGGAACAGGCCCCTGGGCGCCCCCGCCGCCGCAACCGTCTCTTCCAGCAAAGCGGCACATTCCGGCGTCAGGCTGGCGTGTTTGAGCAGTCCGACATTACCCGCCATGATCGTGGGCGCAAGGAAGCGGACCACTTGCCAGTACGGAAAATTCCACGGCATCACCGCCAGGATCGGCCCCTGCGGCAACCAATGCCCCATCGCCCGACCCTGCGGCAGCGCGAATTCGAGCGGTGTCAGCAAGGCCGGCCCATGTTCCGCATAATAGCGAAAGGCCGTCGCGCACTTGGCGACTTCGGCCCGCGCTTGCGCCAAGGGCTTGCCCATCTCGAAAGTCGCTGCACCCGCCAGTTCGTCCTGGCGGGCCTCGAATTGCTCCGCAATGCGCGTCAGCAGGGCTGTACGATCGGTGAGATCGCTCGTCCGCCATGCACGATACGCCTCTTCCGCCTCCGCCAATGCGGTTTCAATTGCCCGCGCATCCAGTTCGGGAAAGACCTTGCCCGTGTCTTCCGTCGCGGGGTTGATCTGTGTCGGCATCGGTGCGTTCTCCTGGCATGACAGAGGGAATGGCGGTGGAACGCCCTTCCCCTCCAACGTCATCCCATCAACGTCACAAGGCAGCCATCAGTTTCGCGTGCAGGTGAATATTGTCGGACGCTTGCGGATCGGAACATGCGAGCGGTTTCGCATCACGCGGGCTTGCTACCCGCTCACCGATTACCCCGGCAAAAAATAAGGAGGCGGCACTAGTGCAAGTGCCGCCTCCGAGAAGAGATAGCCAAGTATGAGGGAGCGTGGCCATCTCTCATTTCATTTTTATACGGACATCGAAATCACATCCTTCGCGTCACTATCTCCGGATGTGCGGGCGCTCCTTCCCGCTTTTTCAAAACAGCCGAACTCAGTTGCCCGAACCCGGACCGTAAGTGATTTCCACCCGGCGGTTCTGCAGTTCGCGGACGCCGTCGGCGGTCGGAACGC
>CAYXMY010000192.1:0-2003 GCA_964466155.1 uncultured Caenibius sp.
CCCCAGGCACCCATCAGCTTTTTGAATGTCGACGCCTGCCCACCTGGAGGGGAGCAAAAAGACCGCCATGTGGTAATTGGGCCGGGGAGTGATGCGCGTACCTTCCACGCATCAACCGGGGGTTGACTTTTAAGAGATTAGGACGTCGCGCCGACGGGCTTGAGGCCATCTCTGTCCTTCGTTGCGATCACGTCTCGCCATACTGGTATATCAGGGGAGTGACCCCACACCGCCTTATCAGGCGTTGGTGATCGGACAGAGCGCCATGCTTTAGTCCGGCTTTACGCCTTGGGGACATCCGACGTTGTTCGGTCCCAGGCCCGGTCCGGCTAGCGAGGGTCCTCCTCCCCTGACGGGCTCGATTCTACAAGATTCACCCCCAGTCGGGCCAACACCGCGGGCAGTAACTCGCCGATCAGCCGAGGCCCGCGTCCTCGCCTGGCGGCCGCCTTCGCCAGTTCCTCGGCCAGTGGCGTCGCCTCGGCGGCGCGGACTGGGCCGGGGATCTGTTCCACTGCCGATCCCAGCGTCCGCTGCGCCTGGATCATCGGCGTCTCGTGCTCCATGTGAAATTTCATCAACTTGTTCAAAATATAATCCCGACGCCGGCAACTGGGATGGCAAAACACCCGACCGCCGGCCACCATCTGGTACGCGATCCGGCAGAAACGCCCCGCGACTTTCACATGAGAATGTCTCGGATCCTTGCCCGCTTCACGCCACCTCGCCGACAGGGCCCGGAAGTACTCGTTGCACGTCATCAGGTTGTCGGCGATCGTCAGGATCGCCTGGCGGAGGCTTCGGTTGGCCTGTCGGATCAGCGGCCCGTCGGCCCGATCGACCCGGTCGCTCTGGTATCGCGATGGCACCAGACCGGCCCGGCGCGTGATCGAGCGGCTGGTGGCGTAATGGCCGATCGGGCCCATCTCGCCGGCGAACTCGGCGGCCGAGACCACGTTGACGCCGGGGATGCTCAGCAGGAGGATGTAAGGTGTGCGAGCCAGGAGTTCTCCCAGATCGGACTCGAGGGTGCGGATTTCCTGAAGTTTGGCCCGGCGATCGTCTTCCAAGGCTAACGCGATTCGTTGATGGATCGGGGCGTCGTCGCAGGGGTCCGGAGCTTGTTGGGACCAGGCCACGACCCGCTCGAAGATTCTCGCCTGGGACCGCACGCCGGCCGCACGCAAGGCCCGCTCCAGCCCCGCGACACCGGCCTGGCGGATCGCCCGGGGCGAGCCCAGATGTCGGGCGATGGTCAAGGCGACATCGCCCTGGAAGAAGTGGGTGAAGCAGGCGTCGAATCCAGGCATGAAGGCATTCAGGTGCTCGCAGATCTTGCATCGCAGGGCGACGGTCTTGCGGACCAGGTCGCGGCGGTGCCGGGCAAGGAGCTTGAGTTGGTTGTGGGTCGGATCGGTGGCGGGCTCGGCGAGCCCGAATCCGTTGACGGCGGCGCGATGGATGGCCGAGAGATCGGTGTCGTCGGTCTTGTTGCCAGGGTCGGCGGGCTGGCGGAACTGCTTGGTGGCGAAGGGATGGACGACGCGGACCTCGAACCCATCGGCGGCGAGAGCGTCCTTGACGACCTGGTGATACCGGCCGGTGCGCTCGACGACGACGATCAAGTCGAGGATCTGACGCCGGGCCGAGACCTGTCGGATCAGTGCCGAAGCGGCCTGAAAGGCGGGCTTGGCATGGTCGACCTCGGCGGGGGGGATCAGGACGTTGCCGTAGAAGTCGGCGAACATCCATTTGGATCGTGCCTTGGCGCAGTCGACGGAGATGATCCCGAAGTGTTCGGGCCCAACCTTCTGGACTCGCGGATGGACCGAACCGTTGGGCTTGTGGATCTCATGGGGCCGTCGCGCGGGAGGCCGAGGA
This sequence comes from uncultured Caenibius sp., assembly GCA_964466155.1. GTDB lineage: Bacteria > Pseudomonadota > Alphaproteobacteria > Sphingomonadales > Sphingomonadaceae > Caenibius. The sequence continues at coordinate 1,882 of CAYXMY010000192.1, forward strand.
GTCTTGGTCGCCATGATAAACAACCTTTGGGAATGGGGTGAGGAAAAGCCCAATTCTCACAAAGTTGTCTGGACTGGCACGGAAGAGAAGATTCTTCTCTCAGAACTGCCATATACCAGGGG
>CAYXMY010000193.1:0-1987 GCA_964466155.1 uncultured Caenibius sp.
CTTGCCGCCACCGCCCCGCTGGCCATTGCCCCGGCGCCCGCCGCCGCGCAGGAGCGGCAACAGCAGACGCTCCAGGTCGACGAACGGCGCACCCTTTCCTACCCCCGCACCATCGGCCGGGTGGAAGTGGACCGCGAAAACGTCATCAACGTCAGCGCGCCCACTTCGCGTTCGCTGCGGATTGCCGGGGTCGGGCAAGGCATGGCCACGCTCACCGTCTATGCCGCCGACGGCGCGCTGCTGGGTGAAGCGCAGATCAGAGTGATGCCCGCCGGGATGGCGGGCAGCGGCGGGGCCTTCCCCATGCCGGGCGAAAAAGTGGTGGCGGTCGATGTTCAGTTCGCCGCCGTTTCCTCCACCACTTTGAAGGCGCTCGGGTTCAATTTCGCCAAACTGAGCGGGGATCTGCAAGGGGCGGTGGTTTCGCCCAGCACGCTGCGCAGCTTCAGCTTCGGCCCGAACCAGCAGACCGGGAGCAATGGCCTCTCGCTGGATGCCTCCGCCCCGATCCAGAGCGCGTTCAACCTGTTCCTGTCCGGCCCCAAGCGGGGGATTGGCGCGGTGCTGAGCGCGCTATCCTCCAATGGCCTGTCGCAATTGCTGGCGCAGCCCACGCTGCTCGTCCGTTCGGGCGAAAAGGCCAGCTTCCTGGCGGGCGGTGAATTTCCGGTGCCGGTGCCCCAGGGCAGCAGCAGCGGCGGCAATACGCTGTCCATCGATTACAAGGAATTCGGCGTGCGGCTGACCGTCACGCCCTATGTCCTGTCGCCCGACAACATCGTTCTCAAGCTCGCGCCCGAAGTCAGCGAACTGGATTACAACAACGGCGTGCAGCTTCAGGGCTATGTCGTTCCCGGCATCCGCCGCCGCTCGGCCGAAACCACGGTGGAACTGGGCAGCGGGCAGAGCTTCGTGATCGCCGGGCTCAATTACAGCGTCAGTTCCGTCACCAAGGACAAGCTGCCGCTGCTGGGCGACATTCCCGTGATCGGCGCATTCTTCAAGCGCCAGCAGAACCAGAAGGAGCGGCAGGAACTCATCATCGTCGCCACCCCCAGGCTGGTCGATCCGCTGCATCCGGACGAAGTGCCGCCGCTGCCCGGTGCGAATGCCGACATTACCCCGACTTTCGGCGAAATGATCGTCGGTAACGACGGCGCGCGGCAGAGCGACGAAGCGCTGTTCGGCGTGGTGAGGCGCTGACATGCCGACGATCCATCTCCTCTCCGTCGACCGCACGCTGACCCGGCGTCTCGAACAGGCCATGGGCGAACGGATCGCCGTCACCATGGTGCAATCGCTCGATGGCATCGATTGGGGCGAAAGCGGCATCGTCGTGATGGACCATGCGGCGATCCCGCCCGAACGCTCGCTGGCCTCCTCGATCGCGGCCATCGCTTCGGCCGCGCCGGGCCGCCCGATCGTGCTGGCGACCGACGACATGGACGGCGCGCAAGTGCTGGCCGCGGTGCGCGCGGGCGCCGCCGATGTGATTGCGCGGCAGGGCGAAGGGGCGGAGATTTCCAGCATCCTTTCCCGCCTGCTCAACCAAGCGGTGGCGGCGCAAGGGCTGACCGGGCGGTTGACCATGATCCTCGGCACCGACCGCGAAGCGGCGGCGATCCTCGCCACCGATATCGCCATCAGCCATTGCCTCAACCGCACGCAGACGCTGCTGGTCGATTGCACGCTGCCGTCCAGCACGGCGGAAGCCTATCTCGATCTCAAGGCCGAATACGGCATCGCCTCGGCCGTGGCCGATCTCGACCGGTTGGACACCAGCCTGCTGGCTGAAGCGCTGATCCGGCACGAACCCAGCGGCTTGGCGCTGCTGACGCTGGACGGCGGCACCGCGTCCGAACCGGTGGGCCTGTCCCCCAACGATATCGTCGGGCTGCTCCAACTGCTGCGCGCCTGTTACGACAATGTGGTGGGCGTCACCTCAAGGTTTGTGCGCCAGACAACGATTTGGCAGACATAATGCGAA
>CAYXMY010000194.1:0-1956 GCA_964466155.1 uncultured Caenibius sp.
GGGCGAGGGCGACCCCAGGCGACGCGCCGGGGCGCGCTGAGACGATCGCGGTGGTCGCCCCCGCTCCAGGCGCGAGAGCAATAGGCACCGCCAGCCTGCGGATCAGCGCGCGTTGCCGCCAGATGGGCACGGCCAGCCCTACCACCGCCGGTCCCAGCAGGAAAACCAGCATCGAGGTGGCATCGATATAGGTTGCATAGGGCGTACCGGTCAGCACCAGCAGCAGCATGATCGCCGGTGTCGACCACAGCACCGGATGGCACAGCGGATGCCGCTTGCTGCCCTTCGATATGCGATCCGCACCTTCGAAAATAATGAATGTGGCCGTGATCCAGAACATTTGCCTGGACAAGCACCCGTTGATGACGAAGGCGCCTCCCTGTTTCCGAACCGCCGCAAGGCCCAGCGAAACACCAACACGGTGACGATCATGGTGGCGGCGGTCGAAACTATTGTCGCCAGCACCAGCCCCAGACCGTAGCGGGAAAGGATATCGCCTTCCTCGATCACGCCCACTGCCGCCGGTACGAACAGGATGGACAGGTGCGCCGTCAGCCAAGCCGTCAATGCCTCCAGCGTCGGCCTTTCCCGCCGCACGGTGGCCAACCAGCCGATCAGCAGCAGCATGCCGATCACCGATCCCGGCAGGGGAACGCCAGTCAGGCGATGAATGCTATCGCCAAGAAGCTGGCAGACGAACAACAGTGCAATGGCATCGAGCATGACGGCATGTCTTCATCAAACGAAGCGGGGGTATCGCGCCGCTTATTCGTCCCCCATCCGCAAGGCGGCGATAAAGGCTTCCTGCGGGATCGAGACATTGCCGTATTCGCGCATCCGTGCCTTGCCCTTCTTCTGCTTTTCCAGCAGCTTCTTCTTGCGGGTGATGTCGCCGCCATAACATTTGGCGGTCACATCCTTGCGCAGCGCACTGATCGTTTCGCGGGCGATGACCTTGCCACCAATGGCCGCCTGAATCGGGATTTTGAACAGGTGGCGCGGAATCAGATCTTTCAGACGTTCGCACATATGGCGGCCACGGTCTTCCGCCACGGAACGGTGGACGATCATGCTCAACGCATCCACCGGATCGCCGTTGACCATGATCGACATTTTCACCAGATCGCCTTCACGCATGCCGATCTGTTCATAATCGAAGCTGGCATAGCCACGGCTGATGCTTTTCAGGCGGTCGTAGAAGTCGAACACCACTTCGTTGAGCGGCAATTCATAGGTCACTTGTGCGCGGCCGCCGACATAAGTCAGGTCCGTCTGGATACCGCGCCGATCCTGGCAAAGCTTGAGGATCGCGCCGAGATATTCGTCCGGCGTGTAGATTACCGCCTTGATCCACGGCTCCTCGATCGTCTCGATCCGGCTGGGATCGGGATAATCGGCCGGGTTGTGGAGCGAGATCTGCTCCGCATCGTCCGTGCGCGAGGCGCGCAACTGGATACGATAGACCACGCTGGGCGCAGTGGTGATGAGATCGAGATCGTATTCGCGGCTGAGGCGTTCCTGGATGATTTCCAGATGCAGCAGACCGAGGAAGCCGCACCGGAAACCGAAGCCGAGCGCAGCGCTGGTTTCCATCTCGTAACTGAAGCTGGCGTCGTTCAGGCGCAGCTTGCCGATGCTTTCGCGCAGCTTCTCGAAATCGGCTGCATCCACCGGGAACAGGCCGCAGAACACCACCGGCTGCACTTCCTTGTAGCCGGGCAGCGCTTCTGTCGCGCCGTTCTTGACCGTGGTGATGGTATCGCCGACGCGGGCCTGTTCGACTTCCTTGATCTGCGCGGTGATGAAGCCGATTTCGCCCGGCCCGATTTCCGGCAAATCGGTGCGCTTGGGCGTGAAGCAGCCCACCCGGTCGATCAGGTGTTCGGTCCCGCCCTGCATGAACTTGACCTGCAGGCCCTTTTTGATCACCCCGTCGATCACGCGGACGAGGATGAC
>CAYXMY010000195.1:0-1954 GCA_964466155.1 uncultured Caenibius sp.
CTATTACCTTTCGGCGCCGGTATCGGAATTCGCGATTTTCCGGCGTCTTTGGTCGCTGCCACTGTCGGGTTTCTCCCCCTTGCTCGGCAAACTGGTCAGCAACGAGATCCTGCTCGGCTATCTGGGCGAGGTCTATTTTTATACATGGGCGCGGCGCAACGCCTCGATCACGACCGCCCCCTTCGGCGCGATCAAGGACGTATCTATTCTCAGCGCGCTCACCGGTAACCTCTTCACTCTGATTCTGGTGCTGCTGGCCGCACCGCTGTTGAGCGAATTGCATCTTCACATCAGCGCGCAGGCCTTCGTCGGTTCGACCGTCTTCGTGCTGGCCACTTCCATCGTAGTGCTGCTGTTCCGCAAGCGCCTGTTCACCCTTCCCCATCGCGAATTGTGGATCGTTGCCGGTATCCACACGCTGCGCATTGTCGGGAAAACCGGCCTTGCCGCCGCGATGTGGCATATCATGCTGCCCGCGGTGCCGCTGGGCTGGTGGCTGCTGCTTGCCGCCATGCGCCAGCTTCTTTCACGCTTGCCGTTCCTGCCCAACAAGGATGTGGTCTTTGCCGGGATCGCCGCCTTTCTTGTCGGCCGGGATACCCAGATTGTCGACGCCATGACCCTGATGGCCACGATCACTCTCGCGGCGCATCTGGGTGTTGGCATGCTCATCGGAAGTCATGAACTCCTTCGCGAAAGCCGCCGCGCATGATGGCCCTTCTGTTCCTTACCGCCGTGCTCCACTCCTCGCCCGATCTCGGCAAGGCGGAGGGGCGATGCCGGGCCAACGAACCGGGGCCTGCATTCCTGGTCGACGCAGAAGGCCTGAAAGACCGGCAGGGGTTGCTCAAGCTCGAAGTCTATCCAGCCAACGACAAAGACTTCCTGCAGGACGACAATATCCTCATCTCACAAGGCAAAGTCTTCCGCCGGGTGGAAGTGCCGGTCCCGCAAAACGGCCCGGCCCTGCTTTGCATCCGAGTGCCGGAACCGGGCGTCTATACCCTCAGCCTGTTGCACGACCGCGACGCCAATCACAAGTTCAGCCTGTCGATTGACGGGATCGGCTTCGCCAACAATCCCAGGCTCGGCATTTCCAAGCCCAAGGCCGCAGCCGTCGCGGTGAGAGCGGGATCGGGCATTACCCGCATCCGCATTGTCATGAACTATCGCCGGGGGCTGATGTCATTCGCCCCGTTGGGAAGGTGATCCATGCGGATCGTCGACGTTTGCGCTTTTTACACTCCCGCTGGCGGCGGGGTAAAAACCTATGTCGAGCGCAAGCTTGCCGCCGCCCGCCCCGGTTCCGAAGAAGTGATCGTTGTCGCACCCGGCCCGGACAATGCGATTGTGCAACATACAAGCGGCGGCAGGATCGAAACCGTCGCCGCGCCCCCATTCCCGCTCGACCGGCGCTATCATTACTTTGCCGATGAAACGGCGCTCCACGAACTGCTCGACCGCCTCGCACCCGATGTGATCGAGGTTTCCTCGCCCTGGTCCAGCCCGGCCATGGTGGCACGCTGGCAGGGTAAGGCGATCCGTTCGCTGATCATGCATGCCGATCCCCTGTCTGCCTACGCTTACCGCTGGTTCGGCAATTTTCTCTCACACGATACGATCGATCGCCAATTCGACTGGTTCTGGCGGCACTTGCGCCGCCTGGACGACCGGTTCGACCAAGTCATCTGCGCCAGCCAGAAGCTGGCCGACAGGCTGCAGGCGGGCGGATTGCGCAAAGTCGTGACCAATCCCATGGGGGTGACGCCCGGCGTGTTCTCGCCCCGGTTGCGCGATCCCTCGCTCAGAGCGCGCCTGCTCGAACGTTGCGGCCTGCCGGAAAATGCCACACTGCTCCTCGGTCTCGGCCGCCTTGCCGCTTAAAAGCGGTGGCCGATGGTGATCGGAGCCGTGAAGGCCGCCGGTTGCGATCATCCTGTCGGGCGCATCCTGC
>CAYXMY010000196.1:0-1920 GCA_964466155.1 uncultured Caenibius sp.
GATCGTCCAGGTAGCCGGTCGCGAGGAAGAAGGCAGCCCGGGCCCCGCGCGCGCTCAGCACCGGCAGCGCGTACTGCGCGTTGTCGCGGTAGCCGTCGTCGAACGTGATCAGCACGTGCCGCCCGTGCCGCGCGCGCAGCGCGTCGTCGAGCTCCTCGGGCGCGATCAGGTCCGCCTCGCGCTGCAGCAGCGCCACGTGGGCATCGAATCCCTCCGGCGTCGCCGCCCACACGCCGGGGTCGATGAGCTCGGCGCGCGAGCGGGCGATCCGGTGGTAGTTCAGGACGAGCGTCCCGTGCCACAAGGGGACTCCGCCCAGCGCGCGGTTCAGCCGCGTGCGCTCGAGCAGGTCGGCGGCCGCCCGCTGGCGCGGAGCGATCACGGCCGCGCCGTCTCCCGGTAGAGCCGCACCCAGCGATCGGCGACGGACCGCAGGTCGAAGTCCTCGAGCGCGCGGCGCCGCGCCCGCTCGCCCAGCGCCCGGCGCATGCCGGGCTCCTCCTCCAGCCGGCGCAGGGTCTCCGCGCCCGGATCGTCGAGCACGATCCCCGCCCCGTCGCCCAGCAGGTCGCTCATGCCGCTCGCATCGACCGCGACCACGGCGAGCCCGCCCGCCATGGCCTCCATCACCGCGATCGACATGCCCTCCGTGCGGGATGCGCTGAGGTAGAGGTCGGCGGCGCGGTAGAAGGGGGAGGGGTCCCCGGTGGCGCCGCGGATCTCGATGCGCCCTCCCAAGGCGGGGTCGGCGGCGCGCCGGCGCAACTCGGCCTCCTCCTCCCCGTCACCGACCAGCACGAGCGTGCCGGGCGCCTCGCGGAAGGCGTCGATCAGGACACCCAGGCGCTTGACGGGGGCGAAGCGCCCGGCGTAGAGCGCGATCGGGCCGGCGGCAGGCAGTCCGAGCCGGGCGCGCTCGCGCTCGCGCTCGGTTCCGGTCGCCGGCCGGAACGCGCCCGCGTCGACGCCGTTGGGAACGATCCGCAGCCGCTCGCGGGGGAAGCCCGCGCGCTCGGTCTCTCGCCGCGAGACGTCCGACAGGCACGTGATCGCCCCGAAGGCGCGGCTCATGGCGCCCACCCGCGCGCGCGCGAGCGGCTTGTGCATGAGCCGGTCGACATCGCCGCCGGGGCCCTCGGAGGGAACGGTCGCGACCACGCCGGCCCCGGTGAGGCGCCTGCCGGCCACCCCGATCATCCCGCAGGAGAGGAGGTCGTGCACGTGAATGACGTCGGGCCGCCAGCGCACGACGGCGCCGAGGCCCTGCGCCGTGTATGCGAGCGAGGCGCCCGCCCGCGCGCCCGGGACCCACGTTCGCCGCACGTCGAGCCCGGGCTGGCGCTCACGCCGCGCGGCGCCGCTCCCCGGGATGCGCCGCGTGATCACCCGCACGTCACAGCCCCGCTCGGCCAGCAGCGGTCCCAGGCGCTCCACGAGCCGCTGCGCCCCGCCGATCACGGGGCGATAGCTTTGGATGACGATGGCGACGCGCACTACGATCGGCCTCGACTCGCCCACCCGCCCCTGGGCGGACCGATGGTAGCCATCCCCGCGGGCGCGAGATCCCCCGGGGAAGGACCCACCCGGCGGTGAGCGGGCGCGTCCCGCGCGTGCTGATGGCGATCGACTCCCTGCGCACCGGCGGCGCGGAGTCGATGCTCGCCTCGCTGGTCGAGGAGCTCGCCGGAGGCGGGCTCGCCGAGATCGTCGTGCTGGCGCCGAGCCTAGACGACGCCGACCCGGGGCTGCAGGCGCGGATAGACCGCGTCGCGCACACCGCGCAGACCGGGACCTCGCGGCTCGCCGACCCGCGCCTCCCGCGCGCGATCGGCCGCTGCGCGCGGGAGTTCGGAGCCGACATCGTCCACGCGCACCGCTCGACCGCGACCCTCGCGTCGCGGCCGGTCGCCGCCGCGCCGC
>CAYXMY010000197.1:0-1889 GCA_964466155.1 uncultured Caenibius sp.
GTCCTCGTCCCGATCAGGACGTTTCGGGGTCCACCAAAGGCCGTCGTTGGGGGGCTTGCGAGGTGGGTCGGGGTCGGTTTCGCGAGGGGGACGGCAAGGCGTGGGGATAGGTTGGGATAAGAGATCGTTGCTTGGTTGCTGATGCGTGTGCGACGACGTCGGAGTTAACGTAGACGTCGACGGAGCGGGAGGCGGGGCGTCGGAATTGGGGACGATGCCCGCGTACTGCCCCAGGAACTTGATGTCCGCGGCGCTCGCTCCTTCGGCAACGGCTTGCTCAAACAACTGGCGCTTCATCTGTGCGATCATTGCATTCATCTGATCGTCGATGGTTTCAAGTTCCTTGTCGCAGGCCTCGCGGAACCAGGAGGGGGCATGGCGGGAGGACTCGTCGGCGTCGGTCTCAGGGTCGCTCTCCTCGTCATCCCAGGGAGAGAAGTGTTCGACATGCTCTGTCATTGACAGATCAATCGTAACTTCAGGCGAAGACGCAATCATCGGTGAGAACGTGGGGATCGCTGCGCTTGTTTCGGGCGGATTTTCGGCCGGTTGCGGCGCGAGAGCCAGAGGAACAGGCCGGAGAACGGGGCCGGGCGCGGGTTCCGTGGGGGCGTGGATCCCCTGGCGAACCTCTTGCACCTGGAAGAAAGAGTCGGACGGGTCGGCCTGATCAAATTCAGAAAGGCCGACGTTCTCGTACGAGGCATTGTCGAACTGTTCGGACTGAACCGTCGTGTATCGGACAGGCGCGAGGGTCGCTCGCAAGGTCGCCGGATTGGGATTCGTGAGGGGATTTCGCATCGCGTGCTGGTGCGATGTCTCGCTCGACCGGCTCCGCTTCTGCATTCGGTTCAGCTTATGCACGCACGAGAGCACGCGCTGATTGAGCGTGTGTTCACGTCGCAGGATACGATGGACGTCGCGATCCTGGCACGGGTTGTAAGGATCGAGCATGCGACTGCGCTCAAGCTCGTCCAACGGTACAAGTGAGTGCTCAATCAGATCCGAGAGCCTCTTCACTTCTTTACAAGCGATCGCCAGATGGGTGGGCGAAGGGTCGTCGACACCCTCGGGATCAAGCTCGGTCTTGCCATCGCGCAGCACCTTGGCGATGCCCAAAAGGTCGAGCGCGAGATCCTTCTGACCCGGTGTCCAGGCTGATTTCCGCTCCAGCCGAGATATGAGAGCCTGCCAATGCACGACCATCCAGCGCGTGGCTCTCAGGTTCGATTCAAGTTGAGGTTTGATCACCTCAGGATGCGCTGAGAGTTTCCCACAGAGCCGCCCCGCCTCCGCCCCTTGCAGCGCGTCCCAGGCGACGGTGGCCCGCTGGATGGCCGCGAGCCTCGCGTTCCGCTCGCCGATCAAGTTCTCCTGAATCTCCGACATCGTCGCCGCGGCGATCTTGACGAGGACGCTCTCGGTCAGGTCGGTGGGTGCATAGACTTTGAACCAATCTTCCTCGACCAACTGCCGATCTCGCAGCTTTCTCGCGAGCAGTTCTTCCGGCGACAGCGCGGCCTGCCCCGGTGTCGGGGCCGCCTCACCGAGCGAGGATTGAACATCCTCGCGATTGTCGCCGAAAACCTGCCCGTCCATCGCCGCACCTCGAAGCTGAGAATCACAGTTGGTATTCGCGTGGCGTACACCCTATAAATCGCCCGTTTTCCGCCTCGCGTCCCGAAAATCGCGAGCAATCGAACCAAAACCCTCAAAAGTGAACGCATCTTGGCCGAAAACCGGGGTTTTGCGTCGGGTTTGGTTTGGGGATGTGAGGTTTTGTTCGCTGATTTTTGAGGTGGGATGTGGGGGAATTTTGAATTCGGGTTGTGTGGATGGTTTCGTTGGTGCGGGATGTGCGGGTGAGTGGGCGGCTGAACGTGGCCTTC
>CAYXMY010000198.1:0-1778 GCA_964466155.1 uncultured Caenibius sp.
GTAGAGCTGGAACGGATGCGTCCCGATGGGCAGCGCCTTGTCTTCGCGTGGGCCTGCGGTCGGCCGGTTGATACCGCCGAAACGCCCGCCCATATCGCCTTCCCAGGTCCAGACCGGGGGTGGGGTGTACGATGAGTCGGTCATGTGCATTCTCCTGCAGCGATAGCGCGTGATTGGAGGCAGGATGGCGCGCCCGTTTCGTACAGGCAAGGGAGTGCTGCTTGGCGGGGCCGTAGCGCTGCTTCACGTCTCGCGCCCGCATATGGAAACGCCGCCGTGGGGGTTTGGCCCACGGCGGCGTTGAAAAGCGTTGCCGCTTCTGCGGTAAGTCCGGCTCAGGCCAGTTTCATGACCCAGCCATGCGTGTCTTCGACAGTGCCGCGCTGGATGCCGACCAGCCTGTTGCGGAACTTTTGCGTCAATTGGCCGGGACCGCCCGAACCGATGGTGACTTCGCCGCTGTGGCTGGCAAGCTTGCCGACGGGGGTGACGACCGCCGCCGTGCCGCAGGCGAACACTTCGACCAGCTTGCCGCTCGTCGCATCGTCACGCCACTGGTCGAGGCTGTAGCGTTCTTCGCTGACGTTGAGCCCCGCTTCGCGGGCCAGCGTAATCAGGCTGTTCCGGGTGATGCCGGGCAGAATCGTGCCGGTGAGCGGCGGCGTAATCACGCGGCCGTCATCGAACACGAAGAACAGGTTCATCCCACCCAGTTCCTCGATCCATTTGTGTTCTTCGGCATCGAGGAACAGCACCTGATCGTGGCCGCGTTCGATGGCTTCCGCCTGAGGCACCAGACTGGCGGCATAGTTGCCGCCGCACTTGGCCGCCCCCGTGCCGCCGGGCGCGGCGCGCGAATAGTCGCGGCTGACCCAGATCGACACCGCGGGCGCGCCCGACTTGAAGTAATTGCCCGCCGGGCTGGCGATCACGATATAAGTGTATTTCTTGGAGGGGCGAACGCCGAGGAATGCTTCCGAAGCGAACATGAAGGGGCGCAGATAGAGCGAACCGCCTTCGATAGTCGGAATCCAGTCCCGATCGGTTTCGACCAGCAGGCGGACCGATTCGACGAACACTTCTTCCGGCAATTCCGGCATGGCGAGCCGCTGGGCCGACGCATTGAAGCGCGCGGCGTTGGCTTCCGGCCGGAACAGGGCAATCGTGCCGTCTTCCTGCTTATAGGCTTTCAGCCCTTCGAAGATTTCCTGCGCGTAGTGCAGGACGGCGGTGGCCGGGTCGAGGCTGATCGGGCCGCGCGGGCCGATGCGGGCATTGTGCCAGCCTTTGCTTTCGTCCCAGTCGATAAGGACCATATGATCGGAAAATACCGTGCCGAAACCGGGGTTGGCGAGCGCCTGGTCCCGCTGCGCCGGATCGGTGGGCGCGGGATGGGGAAGTCGTTCGAACGTAATACCCGGATTGTCAGCCATCGGTGGGGCCACCTCTACTTTTTGCAACAGTTTTGCGCGCGGGTAAGCCCATGCGCCGCGTCGTGCAAGGGGATTGGTGTGGGATCGGCCTTCGCCATGGGCGCGGCAAGGCGGCCTGGGCGTTCGATGGGGGAATTTGGGAGGGCGTGGGAGGGGACGCGCTCTCCAGATATGTGAAAGGCCGCCCCGGCCCGTACCGGGAACGGCCTCTCGCATGGTCAGCGGCCAGGAAGTGCCGCCCACGAAGCCTTTATCGCTGATGAGGGATTAGCGATAATGCTCCGCGCGGAACTTAACCGACCTCTCTGCTGGACCATGAGACATCGGATCACCTCCTTTCGCGCT
>CAYXMY010000199.1:0-1715 GCA_964466155.1 uncultured Caenibius sp.
ATTTGCCGAAGGTGGTCCCCGCCGAGAAGAGGATGCGTTGAATCCTCTTACGGCATATGCCAAATCGAAAGTTCAAACTGAGCAAGACCTGGCATCGCTTGTATCGGAAGCCTTCACAGCGACCTGTCTGCGGTTTGCAACGGCATGCGGCATGAGTGATCGGCTGCGATTGGATCTTGTGCTGAATGATTTTGTGGCTAGCGCGTTTGCGTCAAAACGCATCAATATTCTGAGTGATGGGACACCATGGCGACCATTGATTCATGTCAAAGATATGGCGAGAGCAATCGATTGGGCCGTGCAGCGAGACCGTCGAGATGGTGGATCCTTTCTGACAATAAACGTGGGAAGCGATACCTGGAATTATCAGGTGAAGGATTTGGCGGCGGCTGTAGCTAATCTTGTGCCGAACATCGAGGTTTCGATCAATAAAGATGCGCAACCAGATAAACGTTCATATCGTGTAAATTTTGACAAGTTCTCTAAGTTGGCACAAGGATTTCTTCCTATGATTGACCTCCAGAGTGCCGTGAAGGATCTCCGTGATGGACTTGTGGCCATGCAGTTTCGCGACCATGAGTTCCGGACGGGTGAGTTGATTCGACTAGTCACCTTAAAACGACTGCGGGAGAGTGGGCAACTGACAGACGACCTCGTGTGGAAAGAGCGAAGCAATGCTTGAGGACATGGACGGTTGCCGCATCGAGTATTGGGCACGGCGCATCATCCTTTGCCAGTAGGAGGAAATATTAGTATGGGGCAATCAGGGTGTCGATCTTGCGGTGCGACGCTTGAGCGTACGTTCGTCGATCTTGGTATGTCTCCATTGGCTAATTCCTACATTAAGCCAGATCAGTTGAATCGTATGGAGCCTTTCTATCCATTGCATGTGTATGTTTGCGAGAAATGTTTACTCGTTCAGTTGCAGCAATTCTCAACGCCCCACGATATTTTTTCCGACTACGCATATTTTTCATCATTCTCTGATTCCTGGCTGGCACACGCAAAAGCCTATGTCGACATGATTGTAGATCGATTCAGGTTGGATCATAGCTCTAAAGTAGTGGAGATCGCCAGCAACGACGGATATCTTTTGCAGAACTTCGTCTCTCGGGGCATTCCTGTACTGGGAGTTGAGCCTGCTTCCAATATAGCTGAGGTGGCGAGGAAGAAGGGGATTCATACGAAGGTGGCCTTTTTCGGAGAGAAGACGGCTCTGGATTTAGCTGCTGACGGATGGGTCGCCGATCTGATTATCGGGAACAATGTGCTGGCCCATGTCCCTGATCTGAACGATTTCGTGAATGGGCTCAAGGTGCTGCTGAAGCCGACGGGCCTGATCACCATGGAATTCCCGCACCTGCTTCAGCTGATGCAGCAGAACCAGTTTGATACTATCTATCATGAACATTTTTCCTATTTTTCTTTCTTAGCGGTCGAGCAGGTATTTGCTCGTCATGGAATGAAGCTGTTCGATGTAGAGGAACTATCGACTCATGGTGGGTCTCTGAGGATCTATGCTTGCCACGATGACGATGTTTCCAAGCCCATAGAGGCGCGGGCAAGAGAACTGAAATCTCGAGAAGAAATCTCCGGATTCGGTCAGCTGAATCACCACCTGTCGTATGGTCTGCAAGTTGAGGTGACCAAGAGAAAGTTGCTGTCCTTTCTCATCTCTGCGAAACAGGAAGGCAAGCACGTTGTAGGCTATGGGG
>CAYXMY010000200.1:0-1633 GCA_964466155.1 uncultured Caenibius sp.
CAATATCAAAGTCGACCGGTGGGCGCTGGACGATGCGAAATATATATCTGATGACTGTCCCCCGTCAGCACCAATGGCACAGATTTGAGGTTGTGATTTAAGGAGGGTTTGGGCTTCGTCGCAGTGACGAAGGAACGAAGATGAAGCCCAAACCCTCCAATGCAAAATCGCCGGCGAAGGCCCCTGCGGAGCAGGTGGTGAAGGACATCCGGCGGGCGACCCGGCGCCACTTCTCGGCCGAGGACAAGATCCGCATCGTGCTCGACGGCCTGCGCGGGGAAGACAGCATCGCCGAGCTATGCCGCAAGGAAGGGATCGCCCAGAGCCTGTACTACACTTGGTCCAAGGAGTTCATGGAGGCCGGCAAGCGCCGCCTGGCGGGTGACACCGCCCGTGCCGCCACGACTGGCGAGGTGCAGGACCTGCGGCGCGAAGCCCGCGCTCTGAAGGAATGCGTTGCCGACCTTACGCTCGAGAACCGTCTGCTCAAAAAAAGCATGATCGCGGATGGGGGCGACGACGAATGAGGTATCCCGTATCCGAGAAGCTCGAGATCATCAGGATCGTCGAGCAGTCGCACCTGCCCGCCAAGCGGACGCTGGACCAACTCGGCATCGCCCGGCGGACATTCTACCGCTGGTACGATCGCTTCCTCGAAGGCGGCCCGGAAGCGCTGGAAGACCGGCCATCGGCACCGAGCCGGGTGTGGAACCGGGTCGCGCCCGAAGTGCAGGATCAGATCGTCGAAATGGCGCTCGAACAGTCCGATCTGTCACCGCGCGAACTGGCCGTGCGATTTACCGACGAGAAGCGCTACTTCGTGTCGGAATCCACGGTTTACCGCCTGCTCAAGGCCCACGACTTGATCACCAGTCCGGCCTATGTCGTGATCAAAGCCGCCGATCAGTTCCACACTAAGACCACCCGGCCAAACGAGATGTGGCAGACCGATTTTACCTACTTCAAGATCATAGGGTGGGGCTGGATGTATCTGTCGACCGTGCTCGACGACTTCTCGCGCTACATCATCGCATGGAAGCTGTGCACCAACATGCGGGCCGAGGACGTCACCGACACGCTGGACCTCGCCCTGGCAGCTTCCGGCTGTGACAGCGCCACGGTGCTGCACAAGCCCAGGCTGCTCAGCGACAACGGTCCCAGCTACATCGCCGGCGAACTGGCCGAATACATCGAGGCCAACAAGATGAGCCATGTGCGCGGCGCCCCGCTACACCCGCAGACCCAGGGCAAGATCGAGCGCTGGCACCAGACCCTGAAGAACCGGGTCCTGCTCGAGAACTACTTTCTGCCCGGCGACCTCGAGGCCCAGATCGAGGCCTTCGTCGAACACTACAACCACCAGCGTTACCACGAGAGTCTGAACAACGTGACGCCCGCCGACGCTTACTTCGGCAAGGCGCCAGCCATCATCAAACAGCGCGAAAGGATCAAACGACAGACCATCGAACATCGGCGCTTGCAGCACCGCAAGCTCGCCGCCTAACATCAATCCCCAGACGAGGCCCGCACTCCGCTAATTTACGCCGCGATCTGCGCCAAATGTTTTGACGACGGACACGCGGGCCGGGTCGATCCCGGCATTGCGCGCATCCTGCATCGCATCGACGATGGC
>CAYXMY010000201.1:0-1524 GCA_964466155.1 uncultured Caenibius sp.
TGGCGCAAGGCGCAACCGGGGATTTGTCGCTGGCGCAGCAGCTCGAAGCGGAAGGCTTCACCGTGCATGCTATCGGCGATGCGCTGGGGGTGAGCTATATCGAAGGGGCGATGCGTGGGGCGGGCGATCTGGTGGACCGGATCGGTTGAGCCATTGCTTGTCTGACGGGGGCATCGCGGGCTCAGGGCAGATACTGCCCTGAGCCCGCGTTCATTTCTGACGGCATCAATTTGACAGGACTAATAGTCCTGCATAAATCGTGATGCGATTTAGAGCGATGCGCCATCAGGCTACGCCCGCTCTTCGACAGTGTAAAACGCAAGGGAAAGGAAGAACCATGGCAGGACGGCTAGCCGGGAAAAAAGCGCTGATATTGGGCGCCAATCGCGATAATCTGGGTCTTGCCCTGGCCGAGCGGTTCCTGGCCGAAGGGGCCGCGGTGGCGATTGCCGGGCGCGATCCGGAAAATACGGCGGCAATCGGGCAGGAACTGGGCATTCCCGCCCTTGTCTGCGACCTTACCGAGATGGCGTCCATCGACCGCGCGGTGGAAGGGGCGGCCGATGCTCTTGGAGGGATCGATATCGGGATCAATTCGACCGGCTGGGGCCTGCTCAAGCCTTTCCTTGAAACCACCGAGGAAGAATTGCAGGCGATGGCCACGCTGCAGTTCACCGGCCCATTCCGGTTCTTCCAGAATCTCCTGCGCGTGATGCAGAATGGCGGCAGCCTGATCCAGATTTCTTCCGTCACTGCGACGATCATGATGGACAATCACGCCGCCTATATGGGCACCAAGGCCGGTATGGAGCATGTCATGCGCTGCATCGCCAACGAATTCGGTGCGCAGGGCGTGCGCGCCAACTCGCTGGCGCCGGGCGGCATTGCCGATGCGCCGATGTCGGGCGGCGGGCTTGGTTCGCCAGCGATGCAGGCTCTGTATGGCCGCGAAATTCCGCTGGGCCGCCCGGGCGTGAAGAAAGATGTGGTCGATGCTGCCGTCTGGCTGGCAAGCGACGAAGCCGGTTTCGTGACCGGACAGGTCATCCACGTCAGTGGCGGGCAGACCTTGCGGCGCAATCCCTCCATCGGGGAAATCTTCGGCGCTTTCGGCGGCTGATAGAAAAAACCGCGCCCATATGCAGGCGCGGTTTTCGGAATTTATCTACGAAGAGAGGGATGGACAGTGGGTCGCGAGGCCTGTCCATCCCTCTCTTGCAAGGGCGCGGTTACGCCCCGAAATTGATCTCTGTAATGGGGTTGGTGATCCCATCCCATTCCTTGCTCGCAACGATTCCTGAACGGATTAGTTCCGCCGTTGCAGCGCTTTCGATGAATTCTATCCGCGTTTCCGCTTCATCCGGCAAAGTGAGATAGGCGACGCGGGTTCCCGGGTTCTGCGCGCGGAAGATCGTGGTGCAGCCATCGCTTTCTGCCCGCTCTACATCCTTGTCGAGATCGTCGCTCAACCAGGCGATGTGATGCAGGCCCAGCAGCGGCTCGCCCTCGGAGGTGCGGTAGGGG
>CAYXMY010000202.1:0-1521 GCA_964466155.1 uncultured Caenibius sp.
CACCGTGATGATCGTCTTCAGCGTGCGTTCCGCGTCGCGCGTCACCTTGCCGCAGGTCAACTGGTTGTAGATGATCCGGTCCAGTGTCTCGATAACCTTGAGATCGGGCGGCAGCAGATCGACCCCATGCGCCACCAGCCGCTGGCGATAGAAGGTTTCGGTCATGACATTGCTAGTGCCCAGCAGCGCCGCGTTCTTCACCCCGTCACGCGCCATCCGTTCCCCCACGCAATCCGCGATATGGAGGATGGGAATGGTGACTGCGGCGGCCACCCGGTCATAGACCTTGTGCATCGAATTGGCGCCGATCAGCAGCGCAGTGGCCCCGGCTGCTTCCAGCCGCCGGGCCGAATCGGCCAGGATATCCGCCGCCCGCGCCCAGTCTTCATCGCTGGTAAGGCCGCACAGATCGGTGAAATCCAGATTTTCCAGCAGCATCGGCGCGCTGGCATGCGGGTTCCGCCGGCTCTGGATGATGCGATTGATGTGTTCGTAATAGGTGCGGGTCGAAACCCAGCTCATGCCGCCGATCAGGCCGAGTTTACGCAATGGTGTGATCCTGTTTGCCCGTAGTGAAAATACCGTTCGTCCTTGCCTGCGCTATAGCGGGCACCGGCCCGTTGCTGGCAACACCCCAATGTCGAAACGCGCGGCCCATGCGACCGTCCGTGCCGAAAAAAGGCGGCCCTGCATCAGCAGGACCGCCCTTATAACGCGAAGCGGCAAAAACCGTGCCTAGTGTTGCAGCGCCTTGTTGATTTCTTCCACCATCTTCTTCGCATCGGCCAGCAGCATCATCGTCTGGTCCATGTAGAAGACGTCGTTATCGACGCCGGAATAGCCGACCCCGCCCATCGACCGCTTCACGAAGAAGATCGTCTTGGCCTTGTCCACATCGAACACGGGCATACCGTAGATCGGGCTGGACTTGTCGGTCTTGGCCGCCGGGTTCACCACGTCGTTGGCCCCGATGATGAAGGCGACATCGGTCTGCGCGAATTCGCCGTTGATGTCTTCCAGTTCGAAGACTTCATCGTAAGGCACGCTGGCTTCGGCCAGAAGCACGTTCATGTGCCCCGGCATACGCCCCGCCACCGGGTGGATGGCGTATTTCACCGTGACGCCCGCTTCCTTCAACAGGTCGCCCATTTCGCGCAGCACGTGCTGCGCCTGGGCCACGGCCATGCCGTATCCCGGGATGATGATGACCTGGCTGGCTTCCTTCATCAGGAAGGCCGCGTCTTCGGCGCTGCCGCGCTTCCACGGCCGGTCGACCTTGGCTGCGCCCGCGCCGCCCCCGCTATCATCCGCGCCGAAGCCGCCCGCGATCACCGAAATGAAGCTGCGGTTCATCGCCCGGCACATGATGTAGGACAGGATCGCACCCGACGAACCCACCAGCGCGCCGGTGATGATCATCGCGGTGTTGTGCAGGGTGAAGCCCATCGCCGCCGCGGCCCAGCCCGAATAGGAGTTGAGCATCGAGACGACCACCGGCATGTCCGCGCCGCCGATCGGGAT
>CAYXMY010000203.1:0-1518 GCA_964466155.1 uncultured Caenibius sp.
ACAAAGGCTGGACCGCACCCAATCTGCTTCAGCCCGGCGACCAGGTCGCAAGCGAGTCGGGCGATTGGTTGACGGTCGACGGCGTCCGTGATACAGGAGAATTCGCCGCAGTCTACAACATGCGGATCGCGGAGGATTCCACCTACTTCGTCGGTGCGGCGGGGTGGGGGTTCGCGGTCTGGGCACATAATGCATGCACCGTGAGCGATCACTGGCACAAAGAGGGTCCACCCCTAACTCCTGGCGGAGACGCAGCCCCGTGGGCATTAACAGACCTCGGATATGTCGTGGTGGCACCAACTGGTGCATCGCATGGCTACTTTATCAGCAAGTTAGGTTTTACTTATGACGAGATAAAGGCTAGCGGATGTATACAGTTGACCCGGGAGGGAAAGCCCCGGGGCATCATAAGTGCAACTTCCGTAAGCGGCCTGGAACGACCGTCGCCCGCACTAGGCCCTGTTTGAAAACGCGATTCGTAAGGCTCTCTTGATCATAGCAAGCTTGACCATTGCCAGGTAGTTGATGGCGAGTTTCTCGAACCTGGTCCCGATCCGGCGGCACTCCTTCATCCACCCGATCGTTTGCTCGACGATGCTTCGTCGCTTGTAGCTCTCGTGGTCGAACTCGACTTCAGGATCCTGGCCGGCTTTCTCATTGTCTTTGTAGGGGATCACGGCCTCGATCCCGCGAGCCTCCAGGAAGTCTCGAATCCGGCCGCTACTGTAACCCTTGTCCCCTGCCAGCCGCTTCGGCCGGCTCTTGGGCCGACCTCGCTTCTGCCTGACGCGTACTTTCTTGAGAATCGGTTCGACTTGCTGAGAATCATGCACCTGACCCGCCGTCACCTCGACTTCGAGCGGCGTCCCGTTGGCGTCGACGAGGAGGTGGAATTTGCTGCCGAATCCGCCTCGGGAACGGCCGAGGGCGTGATCTTTGGGCTCCTCGGGATGGCTCTCGACACTTTTTTTGATGCGCCGGCGGACGACCTCGTAGCGCGAATGGACGTACCATCGATGCACCACAGATTCCAATCGATCTTCCCATCGCGATCGAGCCGTAGATGGAGGGCGTTGAGGATCGAGTCGAGCACGCCGCCGGCTCGCCATCTCCTGAAGTAGGTGTAGACCGTCTGCCAGGGCCCGAACCGTTCGGGCAGGTCCCTCCAAGGCGCTCCGGTCTTGAGGATCCACATCAGACCGTTGAGCATTAATCGACGATCTTGGGGAGGGCGACCGGTCTTGGCCCTGGTCACGGAAAGGAGAGGTTCCAACAACTCCCATTCCTCATCGCTAACCTCATGACGCTTCATCGAGACGGACCTCCATGCCGTACTCATTTCATACCCGATCTCCCGGTTTTCAAACAGGGCCTAGAGGGGGCCTGACGTTGTCTCGCAGTTTGAATCCCATCGGAGGATAGCTCTCCAGCAGACGGCCGACCCGGACTCGATCCTGGGATTCGTCGAAGCCGATATCTGTCAATTCCAAGGTCTCGCCTTCGTTGAAAGGACCGACA
>CAYXMY010000204.1:0-1516 GCA_964466155.1 uncultured Caenibius sp.
CCCGCCGACCTCGTAGGTGTCGGTGCGGATCGGGAGGCCCCGGCGCACCAACCGGCGCCGCCCGTAGCCCGCGGCCACGTCGTCCAGGCTCAGCTCCAGCACCTCCGCGACCTCCGCCTCGCTGGGAGCCCAGGCGCGGCCGGGCCCGATCACGCCGACGAACGGGTAGACCGCGTACCCCGTGACGATCGTGGAGGTCGGCGCAAGCGCGCCGATCACCTCGACGGCGTCCGGCGGCAGCCCGATCTCCTCGTGCGCCTCGCGCAGCGCCGTCGCGAGCAGGTCGCGGTCGGTCGCGCCGCGCCGCCCGCCCGGGAACGACACCTCGCCGGCGTGGCGGCGCAGGTCCTCGCGGCGGCGGGTGAACACCGCGCCGAGCCCGTCCCCCGCGGCGTAGAGCGGAACGAGGACCGCCGCGTCGACGCGGCCGCGAACCGCCAGGCCCGAGGCCTCCTCGGCATCGAGCAGGCGCTCGCGCAACGCGTCCAGCGCGGCGACGCCCATCGGCGGCTCAGGCGCGAGCGGCGATCTCTACCCGCTCCTCGAAGGCGACCTCGCCGTCGAGCGTCCGGTGCACCGGGCACTTCGCGGCGATCACCCTGAGGCGATCGACCTGCTCCTCGGTGAGGTCCTCCGGCAGGCGCAGGACCAACTCGAAGCGCGTCTGGCAGCCGCGCTCGGCGGGCGTGTACTCGACGTCGACGGCGACGGGCCCGAGGTCCCAGCCCTTGCGCTTCGCGTACATCTCGATCGTGATCGCCGTGCAGGACGCGAGGCTGGCCGCGAGCAGCTCCTGGGGGTTCGGCGCCGAGTCGTCGCCTCCGGCATCGAGCGGCTCGTCGGCCGCGAGCTCGTGCTGGCGGATCCTGATCCTGTGGGCGAGGTTGCCCGTGCGCTGCGCTGTGGCCTTGAGCATGGTGGGGCGCCTGGACGCTGGTCGTTTGGCGAATCTGCGGCGGCGGTCCGGCGGCTGCGTCAATCCTAGCCTCGCCCGCAGCGGGAGACGGGCGGTTGCCCCCTGGCTCATACCAGGGGGTTGAAGACCACGCCCGTCGGGATCTTCGGGAAGAAGTAGGTGGACTTCGGCGGCATGCTCTCGCCGGCCGCCGCGACCTCGCGGATCCGCTCGACGGGCGTGGAGCCCATCACGAACGCGGCGTCGTAGGCGCCCGTCCCGATCAGCTCGAGCGCCTGGTCGAGGTCGCGCGCGTAGCCGAAGCCGTCGAGGTGGTCGATCCGCTCGGCGCTGTAGCCGAGGGCGCGGTCGAGCAGCAGCGCCTCCAGCACCGCGGTGTCGAGGCGGCGGTAGGGCTCGGCGTGGCCGGGCATCGCGGCGTCGGCGATGGACGGGTCGCGCAGCGTCAGGCGGTAGGGGCGGCGGAAGTGGGCGTCGATGTACCCGATCCGCACCGCGCCGTCCGCGGCCGGCGGGGGCTCCAGCGCGCGCGGGTCGTCCAGCGGCTCGGCGTCGAAGTCACGCAGGATCGCGTCCCGCAGGGCCTCCTGCTGCGCGGCG